>CAJUOD010000129.1 GCA_910587875.1 uncultured Oscillibacter sp.
GCTCTTCCGATCTGCCGCGGGCGCGGCGGCAGGGGCGGCGGCGGGCGCGGGGGCGGCCCCGGTCAGCTCCTCCAGCTCGATCTCATAGGCCGTGCCGTTGACGGTGACTCTGTACTTTTTCATAATGTTACGCTCTCCTTCTTCGTTTCTTACGGTTTTGTCTTACAGCTTCTTCATGGACAGGATGCGGATGCCGGTGATGTCCGTGCCCAGCTCCTCCGCAATGGCGGCGGCCACGGCGGCGGCGATCTCCTGGCGGTTGCCCTCCGGGGCGGCGGCAGGCGTCACAGCCGGGACCGGGGCAGCGGCGGCGGGGGCCGCGTGACCGCCCACGAGCTTGCCCATGATCATCGTCAGGACGATGAGGCAGATGAGCCCGAAGAACACGGTGCCCATGCCCATCAGGCAGACAAACAGACTTGAAGGTTCCATATACTCCCTCCCAAAAATTTGATAGCGGGTTTATTGTACCAACTTCCGCCCGAAAAAACAATGACTTTGGCAAAATTTTATCAGGGTTTTTTGCGTTCTTTTTTGCGTGAGCGCCGGAGGGTGGACGTGAGGAGTAAAACATGGTACAATTTTACGAATCCGGGGCGGGAGACGGCGGATTTGTCCGCTAAGAAACCGAAAAGATTTTCCCGCCCCGCCGGAAAGGAGCCCTGTGATGCAGTATCAAGCCGTGGTCCCGGGCCGCTTCCTGGCCCGCCCGAACCGCTTCATCGCCCAGGTGGAGGCGGAGGGGGCCGTGCAGACCGTCCACGTAAAAAACACGGGCCGCTGCCGGGAGCTGCTGATTCCCGGAGCGGCCGTGTATCTGGAAAAGAGCGCGGACCCCAGGCGGAAGACCGCCTATGACCTCATCGCCGTCCAAAAGGGGGACCTGCTGGTGAACATGGACGCCCAGGCCCCCAACCGGGTCTTCGCCGAGTGGCTGGAGCCCCAGCTTCCCCAGGGGACGGTCCTCCGCCGGGAATACACATACGGGGAGTCCCGGCTGGACTTCTGCGTGGAGGGGCCCCGGGGCCTGTTCCTTATTGAGGTGAAGGGCGTAACTTTAGAAGAGGGCGGCGCGGCCCGCTTCCCCGACGCACCCACGGAGCGGGGCGTGAAGCACATCCGTGAGCTCCAGCGGGCGGCGGAGGCCGGGCTGGGGGCGGCGCTGTTCTTCGTGGTGCAGATGGAGGGCATGCGGAGCGTGGCCCCCAACGACGAGACCCATCCCGCCTTTGGCGAAGCCCTGCGGGAGGCGGCGGCGCGCGGCGTGCGGGTGTGCGCCTGGGACTGCGCCGTTACGCCGGAGAGCTTGGCGATCCGGCGGGAGGTGTCGGTTTTACTCTAGAGCAGCCGCCCCACCGGCTCCGCCTCGAAAACCTGGGCATAGCGGCGCTTCAGCGCCTCTGCCGCCCCGGCGGTCTCTGCGTCGGGGGCGAAGAGGCCGAACACCGCCGGGCCGGAGCCCGACATGGCGGCGGCCAGGGCCCCATGGCGGAGGAGGGTCTCCTTGATGGTCTCGATTTCCCGCCGCTCCTCTGGGGTCAGAACGGCCTCGAACACGTTGCCCTCGCGCCGGGCCAGGCCCTCCAGGTCTCCCCGCTCCAGGGCGGAGACCATCCCGCCCACGTCCGGATGGGGGAGGCTTCCGTCAAACCGGAGCCGGGCGAACATGGGCCCTGTGGGCAGGTCGAAATCCGGCTTGCAGATGACAAACCGGCAGTCCGGCAGGGGCGGGAGGTCTGTCAGGACGTCCCCCCGGCCCTCCGCCAGGGCGGTGCCGCCCCGGACGCAGAAGGGCATGTCGCTGCCGATCCGCCCGCCCACGGCCTCCAATTCCTCCCGGGGCATGTCCGGGGCGTACCGCTCCCTCAGCAGCCGCAGCAGGGCCGCCACGTCGGCGCTGCCGCCCCCCAGGCCCGCGTAGGCCGGGGTCCGCTTCTCCAGCGTCACCCGGAGGGGCGGCAGGGGCCGCCCCAGGGCAGCGAAGAAGGCCTCCGCCGCCCGCTGTTCCAGGGTTTTTCCCTCGGGCAGGGCGAGGCCCCGGGCGGAGAGAAGAAAGCCCTCCCCGGCCTCCTCCAGGGAGACGGTATCGCAGAGGCTCACCGTCTGCATGACCATGCGCATCTCGTGGTAGCCGTCCGGGCGGCGGCCCAGGATGTCCAGGGCCAGGTTGATCTTCGCCGGGGCGGCCTGGGTGTGTTGTCTCATGGCGTCCTCCTTAAAAACCGAACTCCGCCAGCTCCTGGACCAGGCGGATGTAAAACTCCTTGGCGTCGAAGCCGGGGCGCTTCCGCCTCCGGCCCCCCACGGCGTCCTGGTGGGACACGCACTCCAGGGCGCCCCGGTAATTCCCCCAGACGGCGGAGTCCGGGGAGACCAGGCCGTCGGTGGGCCCGTCGGCCTTGGTGATCCAGAGCTGGACGCGGTCCATGGGGTCCCAGACGGGCCTGTCCAGCCGGGCGGCCCAGCTCTGGTAGTAGACCAGGGGGTTGTCCGGGTTTTCCTGGTTGAAGCGGGCCATGGCCTCCGGCGTCAGGGCGCTGACCGCCGCCTGGAAATCCGGCTCCTGGTCCCCCCGGGCCCGCCAGAAGCCCTCCAGGGCCGGGCCGATGAGGCGGCAGACCCGTTCCCGCGCCAGCCACTCCGCCGCCGCTTTCGAGCCCCGGTGGGGCGTGCAGATGGTAGTGAGGGAGGCGGTTTTTTCGGCGAAGCCCAGGGAGGAGATAAGATACCGGGCCTCCAGCCCGCCCTTGGAGTGGGCGATGAGGTTCAGCTTTTCAGCGCCCGTCTCCGCCAGGATATCCTCGGCCCGGCGGAGGAGGGCCCGGGCGTTGCCGGGGACGCTGCCCCAGGCGTCCTGGCCGCTGAGGTAGACGGCGGCCCCGCGGGCGCGGAGGTGGTCCGTCAGGGGGCCCCAGTAGGAGAAAATCCAGTCGTCCCGGCAGTTGAGGCCGTGGACCAGCAGGAGGGGGTATCGGGTCCGGCAGTCTTCCATGGGGGCCTCCTTTCCGGCCTTGCTTTTTGTCGAAAGCCGTGTTATGCTGTCAACGATGAACATAGCGCGGATGCTGGACAAGGCAACCGGCGGGCGGTTGGTCTCTCTCTGAAAAGGGGGTGACAAGATGCCGATTACATTGACGTTCCATATCCTTTGTTGGACAGTGACGATCAAGGTAAAAAGCGGAAACCGCCACTCTGCCAAGTGACGGTTTCATAGGCTTTCGCTTGTGACACGTTATCCTGTGCTCAGACGAACCGCTTGCCGCAGTCATCCTTTACTATGTTCATTATAGGCCATCCCGGCCTGTGTGTCAAGCCCCGGCGGAAGCCGGGGCTTGCATTTTCCCGCCCGCTTTCACCCACGAAAGGATTGACTTTTTGGGGAAAGACGGGTATCATATAAAAATCTGCCGGGGCGGTTTTCCCGCCTGTGGGCTTTGCAACGAAACATACGAGAGAGGAACGAGAATCTTATGAAACGGGAGCGCTTTCAATCCCGCCTGGGCTTCCTGCTGGTAAGCGCGGGCTGTGCCATCGGCATCGGCAACGTGTGGAAATTCCCCTATGTCACCGGGGAGAACGGCGGCGGCGTGTTCGTGCTGTTCTACCTGCTCTTCCTGGCCATTATGGGCGTGCCGGTGCTGACCATGGAGCTGGCCGTGGGCCGGGCCAGCCGCAAGAGCGCCGTCCAGGGCTACCAGGCCCTCCAGAAGCCGGGCAGCAAGTGGCACATCCACGGCTGGTTCTGCGTGGCGGGCTGCTGTCTTTTGATGATGTACTACACTACCGTCTCCGGCTGGATGCTGGGCTACTTCTTCAAGTTCGCCGGCGGGGCCTTTGACGGGCTGGCTACCGAGGCGGTGGAGGGCGTCTTCCCCGCCATGCTGGCGGACCCGGTGGAGATGTCCGTGTGGATGGCGCTCACCGTCCTGGCGGGCTTTTTGGTGGTGAGCTTCGGTCTCCAGAAGGGCTTGGAGCGGATCACCAAGTGGATGATGCTGGGGCTGCTGACCCTCATCGTGGTGCTGGCGGTCCACAGCCTGCTGCTCCCCGGCGGCATGGAGGGCGTGAAATTCTACCTCCTGCCCGACTTTGGCCGGGCGGCGGAGGCGGGCCTGGGCCACGTGATCACCGCCGCCATGAACCAGGCGTTCTTTACCCTGAGCTTAGGGATAGCCGCCATGGAGATCTTCGGCAGCTATATGAGCCGGGACAACACCCTCACCAGCGAGGCGGTGCGCATCTGCCTGCTGGACACCTTCGTGGCCCTCATGGCGGGCCTCATCATCTTCCCGGCCTGCTTCTCCTTCAACGTGGAGCCGGGACAGGGTCCGGCGCTGATCTTCATGATCCTCCCCAAGGTCTTCGCCAACATGGCGGGGGGGCGGCTCTGGGGGTCCCTCTTCTTCCTGTTCATGACCTTCGCCAGCTTCTCCACGGTCATCGCCGTGTTTGAGAACCTCCAGGCCAACGCCATCGACAACTTCGGCTGGACGAGGAAAAAGGCGGCCCTGGTGAACTGCGTCTTTATCCTCATTGCCAGCATGCCCTGCGTGCTGGGGTACAACGTGTGGAGCAATGTCCACCTCATCGGGGCCCGGGACGTGCTGGACAGCGAGGACTTCCTGGTCAGCAACCTGCTGCTGCCCCTGGGGTCCCTGGTGTACTTGCTGTTCTGCGTCAGCAAGAGCGGCTGGGGCTACGACCGCTATCTGGAGGAGGCCAACGCCGGGGAGGGCCTGAAGATGCCCCGCTGGCTCCGGCCCTACTTCCAGTTTGTTTTGCCGGTGCTGATTCTGATTATTCTGGTGCAGGGACTGTTGTAAGGCGGATTTTACAATGAAAAAGCAAAGCCCCCCGGGAGTCCCGGGGGGCTTGTGTTTGGCCTTGGGCGTTATTCGGGGTAGCAGGTCCAGGCCGACGTGTCGTAGCCGTAACCGTCGTCGTAACGGCTGTGAAGTACATTCCAATTGATGTCGTTGACGCCGGCGCTATCGTAGCCAGCTTCTGTGACGTTCCAGAACCAGGACTGGCAGTCATCGTCGTGCCAGGATTTGGAATATGCGATGGACACGTGGGTGGATTTTCCGTCGTTGTTCAGTGTAATCAGGAGGTCGCCAGGTCGAATGTTGGCAACAGTGGTTTTGCGCCAGGTGACATAGGTTTGACCGTACAGGTAGTCAGCAACAAGTGCAGCCCAGCCGCCGCATTCAATTCGTGTGCTGACGGTTGCTCCTTTGAAGAAGGGGTATTGTCCAGTTGCTTGTCGGATAGAGCTCTGTCCGCCACTGGGATATCCCGCAGAGAAGTCGGTCTTTTCCGGATACTTGGCTTCCAGCTCTTTGAGCATAGCCAGGACATTGTCTTCGGTGATGGGCTTGCCGTTGGTGAGAACTCCGGTTGTGGAAGTCTCGGGCTGGGCTGGCGTGACGGGCGCTTCCGGCTCCGGCTCGGGAGCGGCCGCCGGCTGGTCGGCGGAGATGTACTGCGTCATCCGGTAGACGGCCACGCAGCCCTGGCCCCGGTTCATGACCCTGTCGCCGCCGAAGGAGCCGTCGGAAAATCCCGTGATAATGCCCAGGGCGAAGACGCTTTTCACCGCGTCCTGGTACTGAGCGGGAATGGAATTGTAATCGGTGATTTTGGCCTGGGCCTCGGTCTTCTGCGCGGACGCAGCCGGGAAGCCTTTTCGGAGCATGATGTTGGCCATGACCTGGGCCATGTCATAACGGGAAATGGGCTGGTCCATGACGGAAGCGTCGTTGTAGGTCTTCGGGAAGCTGGTGCCGGGGAGGACGTAAGCGTTATATAGGGCTTGACTATAGGGCACAAACCAGCCCTGTTCTTTGTAGTAGTCGGAGCTGTGGCGTTCGACCAGGTCGGGGTAAAACGCACGGGCCAGCATGACACAGAACTGGGCGCGGGTGACCGGATTGGCGGGCCGGAAGGTCCCGTCGGCGTAGCCGGAGGCGATTCCCTTGGCGGCGCAGTCGGCCACGGCGTCGCGGAAGGCGTGCCCCGGGGGCACGTCGGAGAACTCCGCCGCCAGGGCGGGGACGGACAGCCCCAGGCACAGGGCCAGGGCCAGAAGCAGGGATGTCAGTTTCTTCATAGCGGGTCTCTCCTTATCTGAATGTCTCTCAACGGTCCGGCTCCGGGGCGGGTCTTCCCGGCCCCGTGAGCCTCTCGGGGGACCGTGAGATAAACAAGGCGGCGCAGGATATAAAATCCCACACCGCATATCAGACACAAACCCCAAACCCGGCCCTTGTAAATTGGGAGAAAGTCCGGTATAATGGGGCTGGCGCAGTTATACTGTTGTGTGGGAGCCGCTTCTCCCGCATAGGGGCGCGGGGGATTGCCGTCCCCTTCGCCCTGCCTTTGCTTATCTCGTGGCTTCATTATACGCCGGGAGGAACGGAAATGCAAGGCATATCCGCATATTTTTAGGGCCTCCGCCGTTTCGGCGAAGGCCCTGTTTTCGTATCCGGCTGTCAGAACGCCACCTTCATGCACAGCGCTACCAGGCACAGGATCACGGCGCAGGGGACGTAGACATACCGCCCGAGGTTGTACCACCAGGCCCCGGGGGTCTTGTCCGCGCCCTTGTCCACCTCGTCCATCAGATCCTCCCGGCGCATGATCCAGAACCAGCTCACCGCCCCCAGGGTGGCCCCGATGGGGATGATGTAGATGGACACGATGTCCATCCAGGGGCCCCACTTGAAGATGGGCTCCATGTGGAGGCCGATGCCAAGGCACACCACGCACAGCAGGACCAGCATGGCCTTCCGGCTGAGCCTGGGGAACTTGTGGAGCAGGGACTCCCCCACCGCCTCGAACATGTTCTGGAGGGAGCTGACCCCGGCGAAGATCATGGCAACGTAGAGAATGACGGCGAACAGCCGCCCCAGGGGGATGTCCTGCAAGATCCGGGGCAGGGTGACGAAGAGCAGGGAGGGCCCCGCCCCGATGTCCAGCCCGTAGGCGAAGCAGGCGGGAATCATCACCAGGGCGGCGACTAAGGCGGCGATGGTGTCGAAGAGGGCCGTCCGCTTTGCCAGCTTCGCCACGTCCTCCGCCGTGTCCAGATAGGCCCCGTAGACGATCATGCCGCTGCCCGTGATGGACAGGGAGAAGAAGGCCTGTCCCATGGCCCAGATCCACACCATGGGGTCCAGCAGCTCCTCCCACCGGGGGGAGAACATGTAGCGGTAGCCCTCCGCCGCGCCGGGGAGAAAGGCCACCCGCACCGCCAGAACCAGGAAGATGAGGAAGAACAGGGGCATCATGACCTTGTTGCTCTTCTCGATGCTCTTGGCCCCCAGCAGGAGGGTCAGCAGGGTCCCCACCACCACAATGGCGTGGAAGGGGATGACGGAGTAGTCCGCCAGGGAGAAGCTCTCGAACCAGGCGGCGGTGTCCGCCGTCATCAGCTCCCCGGTGAGGGAGCTGGCGAAGGCCTTGAGCACGTAGGCGATGATAACCGCGTAGCCCAGGGCGATGCACATGGACCCCGCCAGGGGGAGCCAGCCCAGGAGGCCTCCGGCCTTGCCCAGCTCCTTTTTCCGGGTGCCCCAGGCCATCTCATAGGCCCCCAGGGTGCCCGTCCGGGCCCGGCGGCCCACGGCGTACTCCGCCGCCAGGCCCACGGTGCCGAAGAGGGCGATGAAAATCAGATAGGCGATGAGGAAGGCCCCGC
>CAJUOD010000130.1:0-5635 GCA_910587875.1 uncultured Oscillibacter sp.
TGATGTCCTTTTTCAGCAGCTTTTTAACCAATCTCCCTATCCATGGAACATTTTCTATGACACGAAAAATTGAGACAGCCGCATTCCCTGTCATCGCTGCCGCGAAAACGCACGAAAAGGTCATCCAGCGCTTCAGTCTTTGGAGCGGAAACAGCATCAAAACGGCCACAAGCGCCAAGGCGGTCAGTGAGGTAGCCGACCATGTTATTACTACACACAGATATCCGGCGGCCACTAGGCAAAGAGAGCGGACCTTTTTCTTTTCGATGTGAGCATAAAGTGCGCTAACAAGTACCGCCAGAAGAACATACTGAAAAAACCCGTTATGGTATCCTAAAAAATAACATGCGCCCGAATGATTTGACCGAGTGTACATACCATATGGATAGTATAATAAAATTGACACAAAGTTGCCATAAATCAGCCATTCCAAGTTAAGCATAAGGCTTCTAATCAGTATCGCAATCTGATCTGCAAATATATCGATTAAGCAGACAGCTACCAGTGAAGAAATGGTGGTAACAGTTGGTCCCCAAATATCCACGCCGTTGATATACGTTGAAAAAAGAATCAGCCCATGAATGGCAGCTAAAATGTATACGGGTAGAGACGGTATCCGCCTTTTGTATATAAGCAGACAAATTATAACTAATGCACTAATAATCCGTCCCGCATTGAACAGCAGTTCAACTATAGGCCATAAATAGTTCACCGAATCGGGCTGCATGTGCGGCAGCATTAAAAAGAAAATGAAGTATCTCATTCGTCTGACTGAACTATTCTTCCACCGCAAAATATATGGCTCCTCGATTCCTGAATATTTCCCCATAGCATTACTTGTATTTCCTTGCCCGAATTAATTTCCAGGTACGCTTTGTAAAACGATACAGATTGGGAGAAAGCTTATAGATAATCAGTCTGGATGTGAGGAATCGTTTTCCGGTCATAGAAAAAATTTTTTCCTCCGCTTCTTTAATATGCCCGCATACCTCTCTCTTGCTCATTCCCAGATGGTCATACCAATTAATCACATCCCGTATAACTCGGGAGGCCGCCGTTCTCACATGTCGCTTCTTTCCATGTTCCGAGAAATAGGCCAGTAATTCAAAGTCCGCTTCGGCATAGTCCAGATTGGGCCGATCCACAATGCCGTTTTTCCTGAGGACGCTGTTTTGGCTTTGCACATAATGATACAGCTTCAGATCAGTACAGCAGATCTTTTCGACCTGGTGATATATCTTTGGATAGGCAAACGTGTCCTCTGCAGATTTTCCAGAAGGAAACCGAATTCCCTCAAAAATTTCCTTCCGATAAATCTTTCCCCACAGGGCCTCAAACCGCAAGCTCCCGTGTCTGCTATTTAACGTGTTATATACGTCGTCCCGGCTCATCATTCTCCATGGAATCTGTTTCCCGGGGTAGATGGTAGCGATTTCGCCGTCTTCTGCACCAGGGCAGTCGTAATCACAAACCGATAGAGAAACATCCTTCTCAAAAAGCGCCCTCAAAAGAATCTCTATAAATGATAAAGATAGGTAATCGTCTGAGTCAACAAACACAAGATATTTTCCGTGCGCATGGTCCAGGCACACATTTCTCGCTACGGCTTGCCCTTGATTTTCCTGGCTGTACAGGAAAACCCTGGAATCCCTTTCCTTGTACCGCCGGCAAATTTCTTCACTCCGATCTGTACTCCCATCGTTTACCAGAATAATTTCCAGGTTCCGATAGGTCTGGTTCACGATGGAATCCAAGCACCGCTCCAGATACTTTTCCACATTGTAGACCGGCACCATTACTGTAACTAGGGGCATATTCGTTCCGCACACCGTATCCACCTCATTTTCATGTGTTCTGATAGAGGATCTGTATGGTCCTGGCCGTATCGGAAATATCGTAACCTGCGTTATAAACCTCACGCCATGCTTCCTTTCGGTCCCTCTGGTAGATATCCGGATGATATTGCAGAATTTTTTCCGCCCAAAACCCCGCCCCGGCTTCCAGGGGCAAAAATTCGATCCGGTCCGTCAAATGCGCTTCCTGGGGGACAGTATCGGAAACAACGCATGGCAGCCCTGAAGCTTGGGCCTCCACATTAACAATACCCAATCCCTCATATAGGCTGGGCAGTACAAACACATCCATACCACACATATAGTCCTGCACTGCGTCTGTAGGACCAACAAAAATCGTCTTTTCTTCTAAACAATATTTTTTTACAAGTGAACGGACCTCATCCTCTAAATCGCCCGTGCCAATTAGCAACAGTCTGGCCCCTTTATCTCTTGCGGCAATTTCCCTGAATATTTCTATCAGGAATTTATGGTTCTTTTGTTCATGAAATCTCCCAACATGGCCGATAACAAAACTGTTCTCAAGACCCAGCTCTTTCTTGCGCGCGCTCCTTTCATTTTCCCGAAAGCGAAATTTTCTTGTATCAATTCCATTTCTGGCAATGATCGCATGCTCTGCGGTCTTTTTCCCAAACATATATTCTGCGGCGGCAGCAGAGCAGGCCAGAAAATCCGTAGCGTTATGCAAGTAAATTTTGCGGCGAATCCATAGCATAAGCCCCGGCAACTGGTCTCTGGGAGAAATACCGGGAGGGATATCAAGATGAGACTGCACAATTCGGCGCGGCACGCCAAAAAACCGCGAAAATAACATTGCCGGAGCACATAGAGCTTGATGCGCATGCACAATATCGTAGCGTTGGTTTTTAAGCGTCTGAAACAGCCGGTATACTGTTTGAAACCGGTTCTCTTGGGCAGCCGGCTCGTAGACCATATTTGCGTACTTCTTCCATGTCTCGGAAAAATGGTGATCTGGATTTCTGCCCTTGATAAAGATATCTACCACTATATTGCAATCCCGCAGTTCTATATTTGCCAAAGTATTCGCAATATAGCTCTCTACACCACCCACCGTTATATTAGGCGCAACGATCAGAACGTTCATTCAACACATCTCCCGCCCCCCAATTTGCTGCAGTAAAAACGCTGCAGCTCGCTTGCTGCCAACGTAATATTAAACCCGTGTTTTTCAACAATAGAAACTGCGCTTTCCCGGGCAGGCACAAGGCTTTTTTCGATTTCCTCCGCCCACCGTTTTGCCCCGGCGTCTAGAGACAGAAACTGTACATTTTCCGTCACCCTCGCCTCCCCCGTCACACAGTCCGACACCACGCACGGCAATCCCGCCGCCTGGGCTTCCACGCCGACGACCGGCAAGCCCTCATACCGGGACGGCAGGACAAACACGTCCATGGCCTGATAGAGCCGGTCCACGTCGTCCCGCACGCTCAGAAACCGGACCACCCCGTCCAAGCCCATCCGCCGGACCTTTTCCCTTGCGCTCTCCATCAAAGGCCCGTCCCCCACCAGCAGGAGGACCGCGTCCTTCCGGCACTTATAAACTTCCGCAAAAATATCTATCAAAAATTCGTGGTTTTTCTGGAAGCAGAACCGCCCCACATGACCTACCACAAATTGATCCTCTAAATTAAGCTCTTTCCGGGCCACGCTCCTAGCTTCTGGCCGAAAGCGGAACCGGTCCAAATCAACGGCGTTGTGAAATACGGTGACCGCGCCTCTTTCCATGGCCCGCCGCCCAAACAGCCACTTTCCCGCATACCGGGAGCAAGAGCAGTAATCCGTGGCGAATACCTTGGCGAAGGGCCTGAGCAGATACTTCATGACATTTTTGGCTATCTCGCCCCGGCCCGCCGTGCTGTGGTTGTGACAGATTCGCACCGGCACCCCCGCCGCCCACGCGGCAAAGAGGGAAAACACCGCCAGTGTATTCATATGAGAGTGCACGATCTGATAGCGGTTTTCCCGGAACAGCCGGATCAAAGCTGTTATGTGCTGCGGCAGTTTTTGATAAGGGGGCACGACAAAATACCGCGCTCCCATGTCGATCAGCTCCTGCCTGGGCAGACAGACTGAATCGGCGTCGATGAAAAAGTCAAACTGAAATCTTGAGTGGTCCATATGGCGGTAGTAATTATATACAACGGATTCCACACCGCCGGCGCTCAGTTTTCCAATGACTTGCGCAATCCGCATCGGATAATTATCCATAAAAGTTTTCTGAGCCCATCGGCCGAGAAGCCTGCTGTTTAGTCCTGTGCGAAAGTGTTTCGCCTTCAAACGGGCCCTTCTCCTCTTTTTTTTAAACCGACGATACCCGTTCTTCCCTCATAGAATCTATCCTCTGTGAAACGGTCCGGCTATTTCTGCTATTTGGAGGAAGGCGTCATAATATTTTTGAATTGACCAATCTTTAGACACTAATTTTGCCTCTTGTGCCATAGCGTCCCGTCTGATACGGTCCGTAAACAGTTCATCTATCGCGGCTGCCATGCGGTCAATTAATCGCGTATCCCTGTCAAGAATAACTGCGCATTCTTCGTTCGCGTTTTCCGGAATCCCCCCAGAACGGGTCGTTATCAACGGCCGGCCGCATGCCAGAGCCTCCATAACTGTCAGCCCAGCCGGCTCATTCCACAAGGACGGCAACACCACAATATCCGCTATTTGATAAACCAGGGTCATCTTTTTATAATCAATATAGCCTGTAAAAATAACTTTATCGCCTAATTGCCGCGCTAGGGCTTTTATCTCTGTCTCATAAGAGGACGCAACACTTTTGTCCCCAAAAAAACATCCTCCTGCTATAACTAATCGTGCGCTCTGGAACTTTACTTGCCCAAACGCTTTCAGCAATTCTTTTACGCCTTTTTCAGGAGATAACCGTCCCGCAAACAATACGATCGCGTCTGTATCCCCCAGTCCCAGTTCTTTCCTTAATTGAAGCAGGTCTTCTTTTGAATCACTTTCTCCAAAGCGCTCCAAATCAATGCAGTTCCGCCATACCGATATCTGGTCATCCCGCAAACCAGGGTAATTCTCCTTGATATAATCGGCGATATACTGACTTACAGCACAAATTCTCCTAACTTTGCGCAGGACCCGCTCACATCTATACAGATGTTTTTGCTCGTTATGAACATGGTAAAAAAACTTCCCTGAATATTTCTTATAATTGCGGTGTTTTTTTAATGTCAGCAAAAGCGAGGCGTGATTTTCAATGATCACCCCGTCAAAATTTTCCTCATGTAGTCTTTTTGCCACTCTGTCAATAAAATAGAGCCTCTTAAATATATACCGGAAGGAAATTGCCTTCGCTTGCGGGCAAAGAAATCTGACGGCATTGTATAAGACCCGATCTGCTGCTTGGTATAATCTGGGGGTTTTAACAAACTCCACTTTCGTATGCTTCAACAGGCGCGACATTTCTTCCGCCTTTTCTTCATAACAAGAAAAGACCACAAGTTCGCACTTCGCCTGACGCTCATTCTCTCTGATCAGGTTATCAACCAGGGACTCTACAGCTCCTCCTAATGATGCGGGAACCGGCAAATATCCTGACGTAACAATAGCTATTTGCATCTACTTCACTCTCCACATAGTCTCCCGGTCTCATAATTGGCTGCGGCACTTTCTGTGCCTCGCCGGCCTGCTCTCACTTTTCCTATGACCTTCCGCCTTCCGATAACCTGCGCGATTCGGATTGGTTTTTCGTCCATCGTTCCTCCGCCCCTGTCCCGCTTTACTGGCCGTTTCTGTCAAAT
>CAJUOD010000130.1:5645-7678 GCA_910587875.1 uncultured Oscillibacter sp.
AAATCCAGAGGTCAAGCCAAAGGCTCTCATGCTCGATGTAATAGAGCTCCGCACGCTGGCGCTCCCCGCTGGCGTAGGTGGAATCCTGCCTCTTTTGAATCTGCCAATAGCCCGTTAAGCCTGGCTTTCTGCTCAATAACAGCTCACGCTCACGCTCGGAATAGCAGAGCCGCAGCTCTTCTTCCATAATCGGCCTGGGCCCCACAAAGCTCATCTCTCCCCGCAGGATGTTGAATATTTGCGGCAGTTCATCCAAAAAGGTACGCCGCAAAACGTCGCCCACCCTCGTGACCCGTGGGTCGTCGCTGATTTTGAACTCCTTCCGGTATTCCTCCATTTGCTCGGAGGTCAACCCACGGAAGCTCTCGCTGCCAGTTCTCATGCTGCGAAATTTGTAAATGCTGATAGTTCGCCCATGCAGGCCCACCCTTTTATGCTTATAAAAAACCGGTCCGTGATCTTCATGTTTGATAAAGCACGCGATTACAAGAAAAATAGGCCACAGCACCGCCAACCCCAGCACAGATAAAACAATGTCAAAAAATCGCTTGACACCCAGATATATATACATACCCGTTCCACCTGAACGGGATTCTCTGCGCTGTACTTTTATATCATATCTGTACGAACCCATGTTTTTACTCTAATCTCCTCAAACACGACGTTTTTTGACCTCTACTCCTCCACCATCTCAAAAAAAGTATCGACGACCAGTTCTCTCAAAGCGTCCTCATCCGCATAAAATTCCATTTCGTATGAGAGACGCGGCGCAGCAAGGCGTCCCCATGAATCAGCGGCGTACGCTTGGCAAGGCGCAGAATTGCCTTGGTTCGCTCCCTCTTCTTGCTGCTGGGAATCCAGCTTCCGTCACAGCGGTGCACGCAATGCCCGCGTCCAATGATTTTCCCGATTTCAAATTCTTCCTTCGGGAAAATGACAAAATCGTTTGTCACATGTCTCTTCCCGTCAAGGCGGATATCCGGATAGAGGCATGAAATCAAATGCGTAAACACCATATTATTGTTTTGGCAAATATGCCGTTCCCCATTTGGGAGGTAAATTTCGCTAAGGCACGCAGCGGGGTCCACCCACTTTATGTGCTCATAGAGGCGGAGCAGCTCGTATAGAAAGGGGTTATGGGGTTCAAATCCCAGCACCGCCGTCGCTACCACCGAGTCATACATGTAGCCCAGGAAGCCCGGCAGCGCAAACAGATCCTCAAAAGATTTGTACACCTCCACGTCCGTATCCAGGTAGATGCCTCCATGCTCATAGAGGGCCTGCACGCGAAACCAGTCGGACACAAATCCCCATTTTTTCTCCCGCGCCATGACTCTTACAAATTCGCTGCAGTTCAAATCGCAGTTGGACTCGTTCCATTCCAGGATCGTCCACCGCTCTTTGGGGAACGCCTTTGGCCAAGAGTCCATGCATTCTCTGAGATGCGCAGGCACTTCTCCGCCAAACCAGCAATAATGCAGGACATGCGGAATCATCGTCTTCTCTCCCCCTTAATCCAAGGCTTTATCCCGGCAGTTTTTTCCTATAGAAGACACTCAAAATCGTTTCCTGGGCCGCAATGTCGAATTTCTCAAATTGGCTTCTATACACAGCCGTTCTCCGGTCCCTTTTCTCAATGCCCAGCATCCGCTCGGCCCACGCCTTCACTCCGTCATTCAGGGGCAGGAATTGAAGATTCTCCGTTACCCGCGCCTCCTCCGGCACACGGTCCGACACCACGCACGGCAGTCCCGCCACCTGGGCCTCAATGTTGACGATGCCCAGTCCCTCATACCGGGACGGCAGGACGAACACGTCCATAGCCTGATAAAGCCGGTCCACGTCGTCCCGCACGCCCAGAAACCGGACCGCCCCGACCAAGCCCATCCGCCGGGCCTTTTCCCTTGCGCTCTCCATCAAGGGCCCGTCCCCCACCAGCAGGAGGACCGCATCCTTCCGGCGCTTAAAAACCTCCGCGAAAATATCTATCAAAAATTCGTGGTTTTTCTGGAAGCAGAACCGCCCCACATGAC
>CAJUOD010000131.1 GCA_910587875.1 uncultured Oscillibacter sp.
GTGTCCCGGTTCGCCAGAAACACGCAGGATTTCCTCAAGGCTACGCGGGAACTGAACGCTCTTGGCGTGGGAGTCTGCTTCGAGGAGCAGAACATCGACAGCTCTATGGTCTCCGGCGAAACGCTTGCCTCCATCTTCGCCGCCTTGGCGCAGAAAGAAAGCGAGTCTATCTCTCAGAACATGCGGACAAGTTATCGGCGGCGGATGGAACGCGGAACATATCTTCCAAACTCTCTGCCTTATGGGTATCGGCTCATTGCAAAAGAGGTCGAAATAGACCAGGAGGAAGCCGCAATCATCCGCCGTATCTTTCGGGACTATTTGGCTGGAATCAGCATGGGAGCAATCGCTGACTGCTTGAACACTGAGCAAGTAAAATGTGTAAGCGGGAAGCGGTGGTCTGTTAGTTCGATATCTTATATTCTCACCAACGAGCGCTACATCGGTGATTCTTTATGGCAAAAGACATACATGACGGATGAGGTTCCCTATAAGCACCGGCGAAACAACGGTGAGCTTACTAAATACTACGCGGAAGAAACACATCCGCCAATTATCGAAAGGGATACTTTTACGCTGGTCCAAGAACTCATTCAAAAAAGGCAGTCGCAGTTTTCTCAGAGTCAGCCAAAGCATCCCTATCCTCTCCGCAAAAAGGTAGTCTGCGGTCATTGCGGTGCCACATACCGCCGGAAGGTTGTTCGAGGAATCACTTATTGGTGCTGCCCAACTCATGACCGGGATATGGCCGAGTGTCCTATCAGCCAAATCGTGGAAGTGAAAATATTCATCGCCTTCCTTCGTCTTTATTATAAGCTCCAGCACCAGGGCCGTCCCGTCCTGGAGAAGCTCTTGGCGGACCTCCAGACCGCACGCAGCCGCCGTCTGCTCTGGAGCCTGGACATCGTGGGGCTGAACAATCAAATAGCGGACCTTACACGTCAGGAACGACTGTTGACCGTGCTGAAAAAGCAGGGCGCTGTCGATCCTGACATTTTTATATCCCGGACCGACCAGCTGGCCGAGCGGCTCCGCTCCGCCAAACAGGCGAAAAGCCGTCTCCTGGACGCCGAGGAGGACCAGACCATCACCCGGACACAGCAGCTGCTGAATGTGCTGGACGACGCGCCGGAGTTCCTGGAAGCCTTCGACGGGGAGCTGTTCGACGAACTGGTCGACAAAATCATCGTGGACAGCAATGAGCGGCTCCGGTTCCGCCTCATCAACGGGCTGGAGCTGACGGAGAATATTGAGAGGACGGTGCGGTGATGGCTGGCAATCGGAAGCTGCCCTTCGGCTATCGGATGGAGCGGGGCGAGATCAAAGAGAATCCCTTGGAGGCGGAAGCTGTCCGGGAGATTTTCCGACGCTATCTGGCCGGGGCGTCCTATGCCGCTCTGGTAGAGCATCTGCGTGACGCCGGGCCCACCTATGTCGGGGACAAGCCCTGGAACAAGAACATGGTGGCCCGGATTCTGGAAAACGCCAAATACACCGGCGGCAGCGGGTTTCCCCCTGTGATCCAGCAGGGGGCGTTCCAGAAGGCACAAATGCAGAGAAAAGAAAGAGCCACCCCATCCGCAAAGACTCCGGCTCAAAAGGAGCTTCGCCGCCTCTGCGGCGGGAACCCGCCAAAATATATAGAGGGGCAGGTGCTGGGCGTCCTGAACCGTCTGACGGCGGACCCCAGGCTCATCAGTGCCTCCGTGTCGGAGGATGAAGAGTCTGTCCAAATCCAGGCCCTCCGCCGGAAGCTGGCGGAGCTGCTCAAGGAAGCCCCCGTAGATGAGGATGCCGCCAGGCGGACCGCCTTGGATCTCGCCGCGAACCAGCTGGATGCCATTGGCTCCGAGGAGTACGAGACGGAGCGTCTCCGGCGGGTATTTGGGAGAGCCGCTCCTCTGGAAAGCCTGGACGCGGACCTGCTTCGCGGCAGCGTTCAGAAGATAACGATACGAAATCACCGCACCATCGTTCAGCTAAAAAATGGACAAACCATAGAAGGAAGATGACCAAATGGATTGCACAGTCAAAAATCAACGCCGGGTTGCCGTCTACTGCCGGGTCTATAACGACAGCGAGGCGGCGAACAGCCGCAAGGTCATGGAGGACTACTACACCGCCAAGCTCAGGGACAACCCGGAGTGGACGCTGGTCCACGTGTTCACCGATGAGCGCCGGGCCGACCCCTCCCTTGAAAAACGGCAGGAGTTCCAGAAGATGCTCCGCCTTTGCCGCAAGGGCGAAATCGACCTGATCCTGACACGGTCACTCACCACCTTCTCCCGAACAGTCTGCGACGCAATGAAAACGATCCGGGAACTGCAAGCCCTGGATATTCCTGTGATCTTTGAAAAAGAAGGGCTTAACACCAGTTCTCCCGACACGGAAACGCTCATCAAACTCTATGCTGCCTTCGCGAAAGCAGAAAGCGAGTCCCTGTCTCCCCATATCTGCAACGGACACCCCATACTTGTGACGAGAGGAGGTCACCGGACATGACAACCGCTCCCAGCAGGCTCGTTGTGATCCCGCCCGTGAAAGACACGCCCCAGTCTCAGGCCGCGAAAAAGAAGCTCCGTGTCGCCGCCTACTGCCGCGTTTCCACCGACGACGAGGAACAGCTCACCAGCTACGAGGCCCAAAAGAGCTACTATACCGAAAAAATCACAGAAAATCCGGACTGGATCATGGCGGACGTGTTCGCAGACGAGGGCAAAACCGGCACGTCCGTCAGCAGCCGGAAGGAGTTCCAGCGGATGATCCGCCAGTGCCGGCGGGGCAAGATCGACCTGATCCTCACCAAGTCCCTCTCTCGCTTCGCCCGGAACACGCTGGATACTGTCAAGTACACCCGTGAGCTGCGCCAGCTGGACATCCCCGTGATTTTCGAGAAGGAAAACCTTAACTCCATCTCCTGGGAAAGCGAGTTCCTGCTCACCCTCTACGGTGCCTTCGCCCAATCTGAGAGCGAAAGCATCAGCAAGAACGTGATCTGGGGCAAACAGCAGGCCATGAAGGACGGCAGGGTGGTCATCCAGTACAAGCACCTCCTGGGCTATATCCGCGGCGAGGACGGCAAGCCGGAAATCGTACCGGAACAGGCGGAGACCATCCGCTTCATCTTCAAACGCTACCTGGCCGGGGATACCCTCCGGGCCATCAAGGACCAGCTGGAGGCGGAGCAGGTTCCTTATGTCACTGGCGAGGCCATCTGGAATATCTCCACTCTGCAATCCATTCTTCAAAACGAAAAATACTGCGGCGACGTAGTGATGCAGAAGACCTTCCGCAAGGACTGCATCAGCAAGAAAACCGTCGTGAATACCGGGCAGCTTCCCAAATACTGGACCCAGAATCATCACGAGGCCATCGTCAGCCGAGAGATGTTCGACGCTGTCCAGGAGGAGATCGCCCGCCGGAAGGCTATGGCCTCCAGCACAAACAAAAGCACGCCCACCGGCCTGGGAAAGTACAGCTCCAAGCACGCTATGACGGGTCTTCTGATCTGCGGGGAGTGCGGGACGCCGTACCGGCGTGTTGTCTGGACTCAGAAGGGAATGAAACGCCCCGTGTGGCGCTGCGTCAACCGCCTGGACTATGGAAGGCGAATCTGCAAGCACTCCCCCACTCTGGATGAGGAACCGCTCCAGCAGGCTGTGCTGGCCGCCGTCAACACCCTCATGAGCCGCAAGGATACACTGTTAAACAACGTCACCTCGGAGATAATCCAGGAGTTGGCCCCGGTCCCCGGCGAGGTCCTGAGCCTCGGGGACATCGAACGGGCCATCGGCGATCTCGCCCGCCGCTTCGACCAGCTCATGGATGAGACGGACGGCGAGGAGAGCATCCAGCGGAATCTGGACCAGTTCCGGGAGATCAGCGAACAGCTGGCGGCGCTGAAGGAACGCAAGGCCCACGCCTTGAGTGTCCAGGCAGAGAATGAGCTTGCGGCAAAGCGGCTTCAACAGGCCGCGGCAATTATGGAGGCCGCTCCGGCGGAAGTTACGAAGTGGAACGAAAGCGTCGTCCACCAGCTGGTAGAGGAAATCAAGGTGCTGTCTAAGGATAAAATCAAAGTGACATTTAGAAATGGAACTGAGATTACGCAGACAGTCTCCGCCCTGCAGCAGGAGGCAGCCTCATAATGATTTTGGTAACCGGCGACACGCACGGAGATTTCTCCCGGTTCAGTCCTGATCGTTTCCCGGAAACAAAGGCCATGACGAAAGCGGACGCTGTAATCATATGCGGCGATTTTGGCGGCATTTTTGCCGATACCCCTGTGGAGGTGCGCTGGCTCGATTGGCTGGAGGACAGGCCGTTCACGACCCTTTTTGTGGATGGAAACCATGAGAACTTCGAGAAGCTGAACGCCCTCCCGATTCATATCTGGCACGGCGGGAAAGTCCACTATCTCCGCCCGCATGTAATCCATCTCATGCGTGGTCAAGTCTTCGAAATCGACGGTCTGACCTTCTTCACAATGGGTGGTGCGGCCTCTCACGATATCCAGGACGGCGTCCTTGACCCGGAGGCCCCAGACTTCGAGGAACGGTACTGGCAGATGCGCCGGATGCGCTCCCAGTTCCGAGTAAAGGGCGTCACTTGGTGGCCAGAGGAACTGCCGTCGGAAGCGGAGTATGATGAGGCGGTCAAAAACCTGGAAAAGGTCAATTGGCTGGTGGACTGTGTTCTGACCCACTGCCTCCCCACCAGCGTCATGGAGAGGCTCAGCACAGACTACATCCCCGACAAGCTGACGGATTTCCTGGAAATGGTGATGCGCCGATGCCGGTTCGATTTCTGGTACGCTGGGCATTATCACCAGAACCGCGTGGTTGACGACCGCTTCATCGTCCAATGGGAGCAGGTGACGGAACTCAAACAAAGCCCGCTGAGGCAGCAGATAGCCGGGGCTGATGACACGCAGGAGAACGATTCAATCTCAATAAAGTTTTGAAGGAGGCGGCAGACATGATTTACGCGACAGGTGACACACACAGGAATTTCTCCCGGTTCAGCCCTGACCGCTTCCCGGAAATGAGAGCTATGACGAAAGCGGACACCATGATCATTTGCGGCGATTGCGGAGCCCTATGGTACGGAGGCCGGAGAGATGAGATTCAGCTGGAGCTCCTCGAGGACCTGCCGTTCACCATCGCCTTCGTGGATGGGAACCACGAAAACTTCACCGCCCTTTCCAAATACCCCGTTGGAGAATGGAACGGCGGCAAGGTTCAGTTCCTCCGCACCCACGTCATCCATCTCATGCGCGGGCAGGTCTTCACGCTGGAAGGAAGTACATTCTTCACTATGGGAGGTGCCTCCTCTCATGATGTTGAGGATGGTATTCTGGACCCGGCTGCGTCTGATTATTACGAAAGGCTCTTCCGCCTGCTCGGGGAGGGTCGCGAACAGTATCGGATTGTGGGCCAGTCCTGGTGGCCGGAGGAGCTCCCCTCGGAGGAGGAATATGCCGAGGCCAGGCGGAACCTGGACGCCCATAGCTGGGAGGTAGACTACATCATCACCCACAGTCCCCCCAGCGGCATCGCGGAAAGACTGGGCCGTCCGCGAGATGCACTGACGGATTTCCTCGAGGAGATTCGCCAGAAGACAGGATACCGCCGCTGGCTGTTCGGCCACTGTCACGGGAACCAGGCAGCTGATGGAAAGCACATGCTCCTATGGGAACAGATCGTGCGAGTGATATGAAAGAGCTGACAATCATGAACGAAAAACAATCTATCGTGGCCATCGGGCGCAATGGCCTGAGCTTCAATGTCAATACCGCCGATGTGCTTCATAGGGCAGCCTTTGTCCGGGTCCTGCTCAATGAGGAAACCGGGCAGCTTGCGGTTCAAGCCGCCCCGACGCTGGGCCCTCAATCCACGCCCTTCTTCCGCCTGGGGGTCTTCAAATCCAATCGCATCAAAATTAACTCCAGGTCCATGGCGCGGCAGATCCGGGCTGTGGCGGGATGGGGAGAAAACGATACCGATACCTGGAACATCGCTGGCGTATACTCCGCCAAAGACGACGCCATCATCTATGATCTCCAGAGAAAGCTCAATCTCACCGCCAGCTGCAAAACGCCTAGAACGGGAAAAAAGTGGACAGATATCTCCGATGATACCTACGGCAGCTCTCGATTCTCTTTATAATTTGGATTCAAAAAGGCTCTATAATACAAGGAGGAAGAGTTTTGAACGTCAGAAAACCAATTGACTACGGCGCCATGTTCGCGGCGCTGAATGCCCTGATGGCGGCGGATCTGCCGCAGATGGAACTGTACTGTGAAATTGGCCGGCTGGTCAGCGACAGGCCAGAGAAAGGCGCAGCTGTCGCCGCCGCCGAGTACCTGACCAGCACTTACCCTGACGCCTCCGGCTTCTCCCCCAGGAACCTCCGCCGGATGCGGGAGTTTTATCGAGTCTATGAAAACGCGCCGGAAGCTATGGCACAAGCCATGACCATCGGCTGGACACAGAATATTGTCATTTTGGAAAACTGCGCAACAGACAAAGAACGCGCCTGGTATATCGCCGCTGTCCGCCGTTTTCGTTGGTCCAAGACTGATCTCCTGGGGAAAATCATAGAGGGGACGCAAGAGGATAACACACCGCCCCTTTGTTCCGCTGAAGCCGTAGAGGAGGAACTGCCTCCTTCTGATATAGATGTTTCAAACGCCGCCGCGCCGAAAGTCAATTCACAGGCGAATTTTTCTCGACTTGCGGACCCGGATGTGATACACTGGACAAAGCAGGAAGTCCAAGACCAGCAGGAGAGAGGTGTGGAGAATGTCAGCGTTCAAAACCAATGTTGTCACCGGCTCCGCTCTGTTGGCCCTGTCCGAGAATGTCCGGGGCTGGCAGAAACGGGATTGCTACCGTCAGTTGAACGCCTACCTGTACAACGCCGAGTGCGACCGGGTCTGCCTTCTCTTTGGCCTCCGGCGAACCGGGAAAACCACTCTGCTACGCCAGGCTGTGTTGGACATGACGCCGGAGGACGCGGCGAAAACGGTCTATATCAAGGCTACGAGGCGGGATACCATCGCGGACCTGAACCGGGATATGGAACAGCTCCGGTCCCTGGGTTTCCACTTTGTACTCCTGGACGAGGTCACGCTGATGCGGGACTTCATCGACTCCGCCGCCCTCCTGTCCGATATCTATGCCGCCCAGGGCATGAAGATCGTCCTGTCCGGCACGGATTCCCTGGGATTCTGGTTTGCGCTCCACCAGGAGCTCTACGACCGGGCGAAGATGATCCACACTACCTTCATCCCCTATCGGGAGCACAGCCGCCTCCTGGGGATCGACCAGATCGACGAATACATCCGCTATGGCGGCACCCTTCGGGCCGGGGAACTGGCCTTCGATGACGCCGAGGTAAATGCCGAGGACGCCTCCTTCCGAGACGACGAGTCTACCCGGCGGTATATCGACACCGCTATCTGTAAAAACATCCAGCATTCGCTGGCCTGCTGCGAGGATGGTGGGCATTTCCGGCATCTGCGTCCACTCTATGAGGCCGGAGAACTGACCGGGGCCATCAACCGGATCATTGAGGATATGAACCACGCCTTCTTGGTGTCGGTGC
>CAJUOD010000132.1 GCA_910587875.1 uncultured Oscillibacter sp.
TGGAGAGGGTCCCCGTGCCCTGGAAGTTCAGCCCCGTCAGGGGGTTTTGGAACTCCTTGAGCCGCAGCAGCTTGAGCATGGTGTCGCCCCCCACCAGCAGGGTGTTCATGGTATAGGGGTCGAACTTGTTCCAGAACTCCAGCAGCGCGTCATAGGTCAGCTCCCCGCTGTGGTTCACCACCTCCGCCGGGTTTTTGTTGCCGTCCCCCTCCATGAGCACCTTGATGGCGTCCTGGAGGTGCATCTTCCCGATGTAGGCCCCGATCTGCCGCAGGGTCACGGAGAACAGGTCCAGCCGCTGGAAGCGGATGGCCTCATAGGACGCCACCAGCATCCGCCCCCGCTTCTGGAGCTTCACCAGGTTCTCCTGGGTGTGGACGGTGGTCTCGGGGATCGCCGTCCCCTCCGCCACGGGGACCAGCTTCTTCTCGTCCTCCGTGGGCACGGAGGCGATGGAGCGGTAGTCCATCCCGTCGAACTTGGTCACCGTGGCGGTGATGTCCGGCAGGATGCCTCCCTCCTCCAGTCCCTGGCGCACCACCCGGGACACGAATTCCGGGAACAGCACCGAGGACTCCGTGGTATGGAAGAACTTCTCCACCGGGTCGCTGTCCGCCCCCTTCACGTGGATGTCAAAGCGCTTCAGCTGCCGCTGGAAGGCGTCCAGGCCCTCCACGGCGGTGCCCCGGTAGCGCTCGCTGGGGTCCAGCTCCTCCAGGGTCTGGGTGAAGCTCTTCCCGCTGCGGCCGTACATGCCTTTCTCCAGCCGCACGTTCTCAAAATGATAGCCCATTTGTTTCTCCTCCTTACGATCTATCCGGCACGGGGCCCCGCCCCGCCAGCCGCCTCAAACCAAAAACGCCTCCGCGTCCTCCGCCTGCCCGGCGTCCCGCCTCCGCAGCTGTACGGGAGCGGGAAACCGTTTCGCCGCCCGGGCCCCGAAGCTCCGCCGCAGCTCCAGAAGCTCCGGCTCCTCCAGCCGCTCCGCCGCCCGGGCGAAGACGCCGCCGTCCGCCTCGTCGTCTGCCAGCATGGCAAGGCGCACCACCTCTTTTCGCAGGGCCTTGAGGTACTTCCGCCCCAGCTCCGCCTCCTTGCGGAGGGCCAAGTCTCTCTCCTGCTCCTGCCCGAAGCGCTTCAGCACCCCCGCCTCTCTCTGGGCGGGCACCGCCACGAAGGACCACTCGTAGGCGTCCGTGATGTCCTTCAGCTCTCGGAAGCACAGCCCCCCGTCATAGGTCTCCCCCGGCGCGTGCTCACACGCCCCGTTTTCCGCGCCGCAGGTGGAGCACACGCTCCGCCCCGCGCTGCACCCCACGCTGACCTCCTTTTTGATGCCTCCCTCGATCTCGGCGATGAGGTCCCCGTTCTTCTCCGTCCGCAGGAGGTACGCCCAGCCCTTCAGCCAGCGGTACTCGTCCCCCGCCCGGGTTCTCCGGCCGGGCTCCCGCACCACCTCGGTCTTGTAGAGCCGGGCCGTCTGGCCCCGGGCACTCCACTGGTGGTCGAAGATGCCGCTCTTGCCCACAAACAGCTCCCCCAGCCGCTCCAGGGCCTCGCCGTCGAAGCGCTCGAAGTCCCGGTCCACCTCGTTGTCGCACAGCTTGAGGGTGAACGCGTACACCTGCTCCGCCGCCAGCTCCGCCTTGCTAAGGCCGTTGATGAGGGCCAGGTCCTCCGCCGTGACCTCCAGCCCCTTCCAGTCCTCCATGTCCGTTCCTCCCATCTCTCACGCCTCCGCGGCGTCGTTTTCAATCCGCAGCTTCCTGGCCTGCTCCCGGTAGAGGGCGGCCCGGGCCTCCTCCACCTGGTCCTGGAGGTTGATGTCGTCCCAGACCACCTGGAAGCCGCAGGGATAGCCCCGCATCCGGAGCCACAGCCGGCACACCCGCTCCACCACCGGCGTCAGCGTCCGCCGCAGGGCGGTGACCTCGGTGGTGAGCATGTCCGCCTGCTGGCTGCTCATCCGCTCCGTGGAATTCCAGCTCAGGCCCAGCATGAAGGGCGGGATGCCCGTCTTTGCCACGATCTGCTCCAGAATCTGCCGCACGGGCACCTGGCTGTCCAGCACCGTCGCGTCCGCCCCGATGACCCGGATGTCCACGTCCCCCGCCGCCACGAAGTCCCGGACGCTGCCGCCCCGGGTCTCCCGCATGGCCCGGGACCACTCCCCGGCCAGCAGCTTCCCCCGCTCGGCGGCTCCCTCGCCCCCCTGGCAGGTGACGGCGAAGCGGAGGTTTCCGCACCGCTCCCAGTTCACCCCGATGGTGTGGTAAATCTTCATCAGAATGTCCGCCAGGAAGGGCAAAGACCGCAGCAGAGACACCCCGTAGGGGTTCTCCGCCTCCGGGTTCAGCGGCGTGAACAGAATCAAATCCTGGTAAGGAAGCTGTGCCATCCGCCCCCTCTCGTCGGGTCCCCAGACGGTGAAGGCCAGGGGGTTCTCCCCCTCCCGGATTTCAATGTCCTCCACCCGTCCGCACAGCAAGGCGGCGATTCCTCGGTTTCCCAGGGCGGGGACGATCTCCCCCACCGCCCGCCCGCAGGTCAGCAGGGAATCCAGGTAGCAGTCCAGAAAGGCGTTCAGCCCGAACTGTCCCCGCCCCGTGGGCACGGTCCGCAGGAACTCCCCCAGCTCCCGCTCCGCCGCCCGGTCCTCACAGGAGACCGTCACGCCCCCCGCCATGCGGATGAGCTTGTAAATGGCCGCGTCCACCACCGGCACGGCCTCCCGCACCGCCCGGTAGAGCCGGGCCTCCCCGTTCCGCAGGGGCACGTACTCCCCCAGCATGCCGAAGGGGTGCTTCTCCCAGTTCCGCAGCTGTACCGCCCCCGGCCTCGTCTCCGCCGCCGGGACCGCCTCCCGTCTTTTCCGCCGCTTCAAGCTCCCATCTCCTCTCAAAATACGTCCTCCCGGTCCACCGCCAGGGCCAAAAAGCCGTCCTCTCCCCGGTCCCCCGCCAGATCCATGGCGAAGTACCGCATGTCATCCATGGCGTGGTCGTCCCGTTTCCGGGGCGCGTCCCGCTCTCCCCGCTGCTCCCAGCAGTATTGGGCAATCTCCCGCAGACAGTCCCCGCAGCCCCGGCAGATCACGATCCGCCCCTGCCGGAGCGAATCCGCCGTCACCCGGAGGCCGTCCGCCACGTCGTTGTCCGCCTTGACCACCCGGAAGCCCCTCCGCCGCAGGGCCTCCATGAAGCTGGCCGCCGACGGGTCCACAATGACCCGCTGGATCTCCCGTCCCCCCGCCAGCCGCTCCAAATCCTCAGCATACTCCGCGTCGGTCTTCTGCCGTCCCTCTTTCCGGGAGTCGTAATAGAACTCCTCCGTCCGGTACCACACCCCGTCCCGGAGCCCCCACAGCCCGAAGGAGGCCGGGTTCACCGTCCCGTAGTCCGCCGAAATCCTCCATGCCGAGAAGCCCCCCTCCGGGACCTCCGCCGCGTCCCGCCGGGGGTCGAAGAAGTCGTAAATCAGCCCCTCCGCCGCCGTCCACTCCCCCAGCACAAACCGCCGGTAGAAGGCCCCGGAGTAATTCCGCCGGTAGCGCTCCCGGATCCGCTCCGACAGCGCCGGGTTGTCCTCCATGGTGAAGCGGAGCCGCAAAGCCCGCCGCTCCTCCGCCTTCAAGATCCACTCCTGGTAAAACCAGTGCTGGGGCCCCTCCGGGTTGCAGTTGAACCACAGCCGGCTCCCTGCCACGCTGCACCGGGCGACGGCCTGCTCCACGAAGGACCGGGGCATCAGCGCCGCCTCGTCCAGCAGCACCCCCGCCAGGGTGCTCCCCTGGATCAGCGCCGCGCTGGACTCGTCCCGCCCGCCGAAGAGCAAAAACGTGTTCTCGTGCCCCCGGAAGCGCACAATCAGGGCGTTTTCCCCTCTTCTCTCCCGGACCTCCATGCCCAGCCGCCGGAGCGTCGGGGCCAGCTCCGCCACCAGATTTCGCCGCACCGACGCGATGGTCTTTCCGCAGATCCCGAACTGCCGCCCGTCAAAGCCCGCCTGGGCCCACAGGAAAAAGCTCAGTCCCATGGCGAAGGTCTTCCCGCTGCGCACGGCCCCGTCGCAGATCAAAGCCTCCCACCTGGAATCCTGCCACCAGGTCAGCGCCCGCAGCTGCTTTGGCGAAAACTTCAGCCCCTTACCCGCCATAGCCGTCCTCCAGCTGTCCGGCGGCGTCCTCCAGGGCCCGGTACAGCTCCTCGGCCCCGCCCCCGCCGCGGTCCTCCAGCAAACCGCACAGGGTCTCCAGGGCCCGCACCCGGTCCACCAGCTTCACCTCCACGCCCCCCTTGTCCGTCACCTTCAGCTCCGCCACGGCGGAGAGGTCCAGCGCCCCCGGGTCCACCTCCTTGGGATTCAGCGCCAGCCGCGCCGCGTCGTTGGCCCGTCCGAAGGCCAGCTGCGCCAGCCGCCGCAGGGCGTCCTCCCGCCTGAGCTCTCCCGCCGCCGCCAGGCGCATCTTCTCCAGACGCCGCCGGACGCTCTTCAAGGCCAGCGTGGCGAAGCCGTCCTCCCGGCCCGCCGCCTCCGCCGCCTGCTCCGGGTCCATGGTCCGCAGAAACACGCCGCAAAAGCGCCTCTGCCACTTCCCTTGTTCCATCGTTCACTCCCCCTCATATCCCGCCCCCGTTTTCCCGGATAGTTGCACGCCCCCATACACCGCCGAAAAAATTTTCCCCTCCGCCCCAAAAACATGCTATACTGTTCCACGTGAAACCATGTGCAAGGAGGCGCTTCCCATGCTGACGCTCTTGACCGGCCGGGCCAGAACCGGCAAATCCACCACGGTGCTGCATCGCATCGCCGCCCGTCCGGAGGGCCGGAATCAGATTCTCCTGGTCCCCGAACACGCCTCCCACCAGGCGGAGGTGGACCTGTGCCGGGCCTGCGGAGACGCCGCCAGCCAATACGCCGAGGTTTTGAGCTTCCGCCGCCTCTCGGACCGGGTGCTGTCCCTCACCGGGGGCGCGTCCCAGGTGCCCCTGGACGCCGGAGGCAAGCTCCTCACCCTGGAAAAGGCCCTTTTGGAGGTCTCCCCGGAGCTGACGGTGTACCGCCGCCCCTCCCGGAAGTCCGCCTTCCTCCGCCAGCTCCTGGCCCTGTTCGACGAGCTCCGCTGCTGCGAGGTCTCCCCCGAGACCCTCTACGAGCAGTCCCAGGCCGTCGCCGGGGCCACCCGGGACAAGCTCCGGGACCTGAGCCTGATTTACGCCGCCTACGAGGCCCGCCTCCTCCGTCCCGGCCTGGACGCCCGGGACCGGATGACCCGCCTGTGCGACCATCTGGAGGAGTCCGGCTACGCCCGGGATAAGGATATCTACATCGACGGCTTCACCTATTTCACCGCCCAGGAGCGCCGCTGCCTCTCCATTCTCCTCCGACAGGCCCACTCCCTCACCGTCACCCTTCTGGGGGAGCCCAACAGCCGCGAGGAGATCTTCGAGGCCTCCCTCCGCACCCTGGACCGCCTCCGCCGCCTGGCAGAGCGGGAGGGCAAGCCCGTCCGAATCGAAAATTTAACGGCCCGGGACCCCTCCCCCCTGGGCCATTTGGAGCGCCATTTTTTCGGCGAGACCCTCCCCTATGAGGGAGAGGCCCCCCAAATCCGCCTCCTTCAGGCGGACACGGTGTTCTCCGAGGTGGAGCAGGCCGCCGCCGCCATCCGCCGCCTCCTGGCGGAGGGGAAATGCCGCTGCCGGGACGTCACCGTGGCCGCCCGGAACATTGAGACCTACGAGGCCGCCATCGAGACGGTCTTCGAGCGCTGGCAGATTCCCGCCTACCTGAGCCGCCGCAGCGACATCCTGGAAAAGCCGGCCCTCAGCCTCCTCACCGGCGTCCTGGCCTCCCTGGGCGGGGGCTACGAGTACGACGACATGTTCCGCTGGCTGAAAACCGGCCTGGCGGGCCTGACTCCCGAGGAGTGCGACCAGCTGGAGAACTACGTCCTCAAGTGGGAGGTCCACGGCGGCATGTGGCTCCGGGACGTGGACTGGCAGGAGAACCCGGACGGCTACGGGGCCCCCTGGACCCCCGCCCGGGAGGAGCAGCTGGCCCAGGTGAACGCCCTGCGCCGCCGGGTTCAGGCCCCCCTTGCCCGCCTGGCGGAGGGGATGCGGTCCGGCGAAACCGCCGCCGAAAAGGTCAACGCCCTCTTCGGCTTCATGGAGGAGCTGGGCCTCCAGGACGCCCTGGAGCGCCAGATGAGGTCCCAGGCGGAGGCGGGCCGCCTCCAGGACGCGGAGGAGACCGCCCAGCTGTGGGAGATTCTCTGCGGCGTGCTGGACCAGTTCGTGGAGATCCTGGGGGACGAGCCCATGGAGCTGGAGGAGTTCACTCGCCTCTTCCGCCAGGTGCTGACGGAGTACAGCGTGGGCACCATTCCCGTCTCGCTGGACCAGGTCCAGGTCTCCGGCGTGGCCCGGAACGACCGCCACACGGCGAAATACCTCTTCCTCCTGGGGGCCAACGACCACGTGCTCCCCACCCCCGGCCAGGCCGGGGGCATCCTGAACGAGGACGACCGGGAGGAGCTGGCCCGCCTGGGCGTGGAGCTGGCCCCCACGGGCATGGACCAGATGGGCGTGGAGCTCCAGAACCTCTACGCCGCCCTGGCCCAGCCCACCGAGCGCCTGACGGTGAGCTGGCCTGTCACGGACGTCTCCGGGGCTGAGCTGCGCCCCGCCTTTGTGGTGGACCGCCTGCTGGCCCTGTTTCCCTCCCTCCGGGTGGAGCGGGAGCCCGCCGCCCGGGACTACCGGCTGACGGCCCCCCTGCCCGCCCTGGAATCCGCCGTCCCCGGCGGGGCCCTCTGGGGCTGGCTGGAGGAGGAGCCCTCCCTCCGTCCCCGCTTGGAGGCCATGGAGCGCGCCGCCGCCCAGACCCGGGGTGCCCTGTCCCCCCGGGCCGTCCGGGCCCTGTACGGCGAGCGGGTGAACATGACCGCCTCCCGCCTGGAGCGCATCCGCACCTGCCACTTCTCCTTTTTCATGGAGTACGGCCTCAAGGCCCGGCCCCGGACCCCCGCCGCCTTCGACGCGCCGCAGATCGGCACCTTCCTCCACTTCCTCCTGGAGCGGGTCACCCGGGACGTCCAGACCCTGGGGGGCTTCGCCCGGGTGGACCGGGAGACCCTCCACGCCCTGGTCCGCAAGTACATCGACGAGTACGTGGAACAGGAGCTCCGGAACTTCCAGAACCGGAACGCCCGCTTCCGCTACCTCTTCGCCCGCCTGAGAAGCACGGCCTACGCCGTCATCGACCAGGCGGCGGAGGAGCTGCGCCATTCCGACTTCGTCCCCCTGGCCTTCGAGCTCTCCTTCGGGGACGGAAAGGACCTCCCCGCCGTGACCGTCTCCGAGCCCGGCGGCGAGCTCCGGGTGGGGGGCAAGGTGGACCGGGTGGACGGCTGGGTGAAGGACGGCAGGCTCTACCTCCGGGTGGTAGATCGGAAGAGCACACGTCT
>CAJUOD010000133.1 GCA_910587875.1 uncultured Oscillibacter sp.
TGTGTGACTGGAGTTCAGACGTGTGCTCTTCCGATCTGGCCGGGGCGCTGATCGCCTGTGTCATCTTCATGGTCTACACCGCCTCCAGCGGCCTCTTCGGCGTGGTGTACACCGACGTGCTCCAGTTCTACATGCTGATTATGTTCGTGTACATCCTCATCCCCGTGGCCTCTCTCAAGAGCATCGGCGGCTTCTCCACCTTCCTGGCGAACCTGGACCCAGCCCTGGCGAAGCCCTATCTCAACGGCAGCATCCTGGGGGACATCGTCACCTACCTGGTCTTCACCATGGCGGGAGCGGAGATGTGGCAGCGGGCCTTTGCCGCCAAGGACCGGGGCTCCGCCAAAAAGGGCATGTTCCTGGGCACCGCCGTCTACGGCGTCACCATCGCCCTGGTGTACTTCATGGGCGTGGCCGCCCACCAGGTCATCGGGGACAACGCCCTGGAGGTCTACGGCAGCACCGACGCCGTGGTCCCGGCCCTGGCCATCCACGTGCTGCCCATTGGACTGACGGGCCTGGCCCTGGCGGGCATCCTCTCCGTCATCATGTCCACCGCGGACAGCTACCTGCTGGTCAGCGTCCAGACCTGCGTCCACGACATCGGCAAAACCTTCTTCCCGGAGATGAAGGACAAGACGGAGATCCTCCTCTCCCGGATCTTCTCCATCATCCTGCCCCTGGGCGCTTTGGTCATTGCGCTTTATATCAAGAACGCGTATAATATCCTCATGTTCGCCTGGAGCTTCTACGCGGCGGCGGCGGGCATTCCGGCCTTCGCGGCCCTCTTCTGGAAAAAGGCCACCAGCGCCGGGGTCATCGCCGGCATGGCCGCGGGCTTCACCGTCTGCATCGGCTGGAAGCTGGCGGGAGAGCCCTTCGGCCTGGGCTCCGCCGTGCCGGGTACCATCGCCTGCGGAATCGCCCTGGTGGCCGTAAGCCTGGCCACCTACAGGAGCCGTCCCTCCGTCTTCCTGGACGCGGGGAAGGCGCGGTAACAGAAAGGGGAAACCATGCTGACCTTAGACATGATCCAAGACGCCCAGAGGGCCATGGCGGGCGTGGCCCGCCGCACGCCCCTGGACCCCGCCCCCAAGCTGGGCCGGGACCTCTACATCAAGGCGGAGAACCTCCAGCTCACCGGCTCCTTCAAGCTCCGGGGGGCCTTCAACAAGATCCGCTCCCTGACGCCGGAGGAGGCGGAAAAGGGCGTCATCGCCTGCTCCGCCGGGAACCACGCCCAGGGCATCGCCCTGTCCGCCGCCCGGCTAGGCATCCCCTCCGTCATCTGCATGCCCGCCGGGGCCCCCATCAGCAAGGTGGAGGCCACCAAGGGCTACGGCGCCCAGGTGGTGCTGGTCCCCGGCGTGTACGACGACGCGGCGGAGGAGGCCCGGCGCCTCTGCCGGGAGGAGGGCTACACCTTCGCCCACCCCTTCGACGACCCCTATGTCATCGCCGGCCAGGGCACCATCGGCCTGGAGATTCTGGAGCAGCTGCCGGACGTGGAGCAGGTGGTGGTCCCCATCGGCGGCGGCGGGCTCATCAGCGGCGTGGCTTACGCCGTCAAGCAGCTGAAGCCGGACTGCCGGGTCGTCGGCGTCCAGGCGGCGGGCGCGCCGTCCATGTACCTCTCCCTTCTCTCCGGGGAACCCACGTCCCTCCGGAGCGTGGCTACCATCGCCGACGGCATCGCCGTGAAGCGGCCCGGGGACCTGACCTTCGCCCTGTGCAAGGAATACGTGGACGAGGTGGTCACCGTCTTCGAGGACGAGATCGCCTCCGCCATCCTGGCTCTGATGGAGGAGCAGAAGACCGTGGCCGAGGGGGCCGGGGCCACGCCTGTGGCCGCCTGCATGTTCGGCAAGGTGAAGACCGAGGGGCGGAAAACCGTCTGCCTGGTCTCCGGCGGCAACGTGGACGTGACCACCCTCTCCCGCATCATCACCAAGGGCCTGTCCAAAGCGGGCCGCCTGGTGGAACTGACCACCAAGGTGGCGGATAAGCCGGGGAGCCTGCTGCGGATGCTCCAGGTGGTCTCGGACGGCGGGGCCAATATCATCAGCGTGAACCACAACCGGGAGGACAAGGACTCCGATGTGGGAGCCTGTATTGTCACCATGGTGCTGGAAACCCGGGACAGCCGCCACGCGGAGGCCCTGCAGCTGGAGCTGCAGTCCAAGGGCTACCTCATGCGGTGAGGCTCCTTTCCCGTTAAGCGAAAAACCGGCGGACCGTACGGTCCGCCGGTTCTCTTTTTGTCTGGGGCTCCTCAGAGCACGTTCTGCCGGAAGCGGCTGAGGATGACCGCCACCTGGGCCCGGCTGGCGTTCCCGCCGGGGGCCAGGGTATCCGCCGTGACGCCGTTGACCAGCCCCGCCGACACGGCCCAGCTCAGGGGCTCCACGGCGTAGGAGGCCACCTGCCCCGCATCGGCGAAGGCACTCAGCTCCGTCCGGCCGGACATGTCCCGGCCCTTCCGGGAGGCATAGCGGTACAGGAAGGCCGCCAGCTGCTCCCGGGTGATGAGGTTATTGGGCCGGAAGGTCCCGTCGCTGTAGCCGTTGACGATGCCGCTGGACGAGGCCCAGGAGACGGCGGCTTCGTAATAGGCCCCGGGGGCCACGTCGCGGAAGGAGGTCCCGGACTCGCCCCCCACGAGGATAAAGGGGGAATCGGCGTCCCCCGGGGCGGGGACGGGAGAGCCCTCCAGTCGGTAGAGGATCGCCACGATCTGCCCCCGGGTGGTGGGGGCGTTGGGGGTGAACGTATCGGCGGAGGTGCCGTTCATCAGCCCCGCCTCAAAGACGTCGCGCACTGCGTCATAGCACCAGTCCCCGGGCCGCACGTCCTGGAAGGACAAAGTGCTTTGAACCCGGTCAGGCTCCTCCCTCTCCGCCTCCAGGGGGATCCGGCCCTCGGAGATGGGCTTCAGGCTCCGATCCAGGAGCAGCAGCTCCGCCCGGGCGGGGAGGTGGAAGGCGCTCCCCGGCGTCAGCGTCCCCAGATCCAGGGACCGGCCCGACAGGGGCTCGTCCTCCGCCACCAGGTAGATGGTGACGACGGTCTCGTCCCGGTCCGCCTCCACGCGGCAGTCCGGGCTGTAGACGTCCCGGAGCGCGGACGCAAACCGGGCGTTGGGGCACTCCCCCTCCAGCGCCAGCTCCAGCTGGAGGGCATAGGCCTGGCGGTCCAGGCCCTCCAGGGTGAGGCGGACCTCTCCGTCCCGCTCCCGGCAGAAGAGGGTCAGATCGTTCCGGGCCGCCGCCGTCGCCGGCAGGGCGCAGAGCAAACACAGGGCCAGAAGGCCGGATAACAAACGCTTCATTCGCCTTCCTCCAATATGATGGCCGGCAGGTCCTCCCCGCCGGGGGTGTTGATCCAAAGGGTCTCAGCCGTTACCCGCTGGCTGTCCGCCAGCGTGGGCTGGTCCGTCCGGGAGAGCACCGCCCGCATCTGGGCGGGCAGGAGGGCGGCGGCATTGCACGCGCTGGCCTCGCCCTGGAGCTCCGCCTCCCGCTGGACATCGGGGATGAAAACAAACAGGCCGTCGCTGATGTCGCAGACCTTCTTGTCCTCGGGGAGCTCGGCAAAGAGCAGAGCCCTGCCGCCCACCCAGCGGGTCTCCGTGGCGGTCTCCACCCCGTCGGCCCCGTCCGTGAGGACGGTCCGGGTGAAGCGGCCCTCGATCTTCACCGTCTCATAGGCCGGGTCGCCCCGGTAGGTCCCGGTGACGATCAGCGTCCCGGCGGAAATCACCTGATTGGGCTCCGCGCCGTAGCGATAGTCCTTGGACAGCACGCCCACGGCTCCGGTCTCCAGGAAGGCCACGTCGTCCCCGGCGTAGCTGATGAGCTGGGGAGTCGCGCCCTCCGGCACGCCGGTGACGGTGACGGTTTTCGCGTCGTAGGTCCAGATGCGGGTATCCCCCGCTTCCGCGCCGGGCTTCTGGAAGTACGTCAGGTAGCCGCTCTTATCGTCTGCCGCCTGGTTCCCCTCTTTGAAATCGCCGGAGCGGGCGGCGGTGGTTTTTCCCTTCTTGTCCGTGACGGAGACGGCAAATGCGCCGGAGGCGGGGGCTCCTGTGACCTTCAGGCCGGAGACGGGGGTTTCCTCCTTCATGGTGAAGGTCACCGTGGTCCCGTTTCGGTCCAGCGTGTAGTCCTCCGCCGGGACGGTCTTGTCGTAGGCGATCCGCAGCTCGTCCGCCGTATCCTCGGCAATGAGGTTCCCCAGGCTGTCGTAGGCCCGGACGCCGTAGGTGAAGGTCCGGTGGTTTGCGGAGCCGATGGTGTCCGTGTAGGTTTTCCCCGTGGTAAAGGCGATGGGCGCGCCGTTGCGGAGGATTTCATAGCCCTGAACCTTTCCCGCAGTCACGCTGGAGGCAATCGTCAGCTTGACGGTCTTCTCCCCCTCCAGGGCCGCCGTCATGGAGACGGTCCCCTGGCCCTGGGAGAGCCCGGCCAGCCGGTCCCGGCGGCTCTGGTCGTTCAGATACCAGAGGGCCCGGGGCTCCTTCGGGAGCCTCGCCAGCGCCGCCTTGGTCCCCTGGCTGAGGGTCATGCCCCAGCGGGTGAAGAACTCCGTCAGGTCCTTATTCGCCACGGCGGAGGCGGTCCGGGCCACCCGGTCCTGATACCCCGTCTCGCCGCCAAACCAGGTCCCCGCCTTCCAGGCCTTAAAGAACTGGTTGTAGAAATCGAAGGGCTTCGCCCCCTCGTCATAGGCCAGGTGGAGCTGCCAGTAGAGGCCCAGCTGGACGAAGACGTCGCTGGAGTCCCCGGAGAGGCCCTGAGCGGCCTTGTTGAAGATGGCCTCGTATTTTCCGCTCTTCTCCAGGCGGGAGGCCAGGGTATTCTGCTTCCCGTCATAGGTCTGGACCATCAGGGAATAGAGGTTGTTGGTGATTTCCGCTTTCCCCAGCTTGTCCATGTTGTGCCCGATCTCGTGGGCGATGCCCCAGCCGTAGAGCCGGTTTGCCGTGTCGGAGGGGGCCATGGAGCTGATGGGCTTCCCGCAGACCATCCCGGCGCAGGAGCCGTAGCCGATGCCGATGTGGTTCCCCGCCGCGTACATGAAGGCTCCGGAGAACATCTGCATGCAGCGGATATTCTGGCGGCTCTGCATGTCGTTTTGCGCATAGGTCCGGTCAATGCCCTGGGTGGTCTTGCAGACGTGCATCACATCCTCCCAGGCCAGGACGGCCTGGTACAGGGTCTCCACTCGCTCCGCCCGGCTCCTTCCTGCGCCATTCAGGGCCGCGGCGGCGGGCAGGGACAGCAGCATGGTGGGGGTGGAGATCTCCGTGACGTTGAAAATGTCCGTTTGCAGGGAGGCGCTGGCCGGGCCCAGGCCGGAGACATAGGCCTCCAGCTCGCCGGCGTAGCGGTCCAGTTCACTCTTCTTCTGGCTGTCGGTCATGGCGTACCAGTCCGCCAGCTCCAAAACCGGGATGTCCGTGCCCCGGCGGATGTGGAGGCGGATGTTCTCCGGGCTCGGCCCGCCGTAGGTCAGGTACAGGCTGCCGCCCCGGGGGGTGTTCTGGCTGCCGATCTGGGGCACCGTCAGCACGTTCCGCCCGTTGGACAGCGTGCCGATCTCCGCCCGCCAGGCGGAGGCCTCGGCGTTGAACTGGCTGGCGCAGACCGTCAGCTTCTGTCCCGCCGGGATGCCGGAGGCGTAGATGGTCAGCTCCTGCTTCGCCCTGGCGGCGACGCCCAGAGGCTGGAGGACGCTGCCGCCCTGGCTGTACTTTTTGCCGTCGGCCCCGTCCTCCCGGGACTGGACGCCGTTCAATACCACGCCGGAGGAGGTCCCGCTCCGCAGCAGCTCCTCTGCCAGGGCCAGCTCGTCCGCCAGGGTGTCCAGATTCAGGTAGTACTTCCCCTCGTCGCTCTCCAGCCTCTGCCGCAGGGCGTCCACGTCCGCCTGGGTGACGCCGGGGCGCAGGGCGGTCCGCAGCTCGTCGGCAAACAATGCCGCGATGTTATCCGGCAGGCAGTGGGCCGGGTCGTACTCCAGGAACATCAGCTCCGACAGGCTCACCGCCGTGTAGCCCGCCTGCTCGATGGTAACGGCGATCCTCACCACGTCCGTCATGGGCTCGAAGGGCAGCACGGCGAACTTGGTCACGGCGGGGTTGTTCCCCACGCCCAGCCAGGTGTTATGGTCGGAGGCCTTGCCCCCCTGGAGGGGATTCGGGGACGCCAGGGTCCCGGGGCCGTTCAGGTCGTCTCCCTGCCGCCAGACGGTGACGGTGTAGAGCCGGAGGTTTCTGGCGTAGCTCCCGTCCAGCCGGGGGACCCAGATGACGGCGCTGAGGTCCACGGGCTGCTTGAAGGAGGCCAGGACCTGCTTGCTGTCCCACCAGTTGCCGTCGTTGTAGGAGTGGGAGGTCCAGTGGGTGCTGAAATCGCCGTCGGCCATAAACTCAGGCCGGAAGGGCCGGGAGGCGGGGTAGGCCGAGGGCGAGACGTTGTAGGGCGCGGCCAGCCAGACTTTCTCAATGTCCCGCCAGTCCAGCACGCCCTCGGCGGGGATGCCCTCCGGGCGGGAGTAGTCCACGGCGGCGGGGGTCCCCAGGGCCGTGCGGGAGGGCCCGCTGACGCCCAGGCTGTTTCCGGCCTGGATGTAGAGGGAGTAGGTGACCCCGTTGGTCAGGTCCGTGATGACCGTGCTGGTCTTGGTGAAGCGGCCCTCCCACTGCCGGTAGGAGGACTCATCCTCCTCCTTGTAGTAAACCTCATAGAACGTGGCGTTCTCCGCCGCCTTCCAGCTGACGGACAGCGCGCCGTCCAGGGGGCTCACGCTCACCATGTCCGGGGCGCTGGGGGCCCTGGCGGGCTGGGGCGTGGCGGCAACGGGATCGCAGGCGGTCCCCTCCCAGGTCCCGTCCACCGGGGTAACGGTGAACAGGTAGGTCTTCAAGTTCTCCAGCCCCGTGACCTCCGCCCGGGGCACGTCCGTCCGCTGGGACTGGCGGCGGCCGCCGTCCTGGAGCCAGTAGTCCACCCGGTAACCGGAGACGTTGGCCACCTCGCTCCAGCGGAGGCTGACCCGCTCGTTCCCGGGGACGGCGGTGAGATTCCGCACCACGCCGGAGGCGGCGGAGGGGCGCTCCGGAATGATCTCCCGGAGGAATTGGATAGACTCCACGGTGGTATAGTCCCCGCCCTCCGTGCGGGTGACGGTGATGACGATCTCCTTGACCGCCACCCGGCGGCCCAGGGGGATCTTCACCACGCTGCTGCCCTCCACAGGGCCGATGGCCCGGACCCCCGCGGGCAGGGAGAGGTCAAAGGGGATGGTCTCCCCGCTTCCGTCCTCATAGGTCACCGCCACGGAGCCCTCCCGCATGGCCTCGGGGCCCTCGGGGGAGACGATCTGGATCTCCTCCATCTCCACCGGCTCCGCCAGGGAGACGGCCAGCTCCAGGGGCAGGC
>CAJUOD010000134.1 GCA_910587875.1 uncultured Oscillibacter sp.
AGACCCTCCAGGCCGGGTCGCAGGAGCAGACTGCGGCAGTCAAGAACCTGACAGCATTGTATGAGGCCAGGATCAACCAGGAGAAGGTCCAGTTGGACGCCGACGACAAGCGGGAGAAGCGTGAAATGGAGCGCGAGCAGCACCGCGCTGACGAAACTCTGAGAAAGAGTCAATCGGCGGATGAGGCCGCGGCCAGGGAGCGTGACCTCAAGCTCAAGGAGTCTCAACTGGAAGACCAGAAAGTCGACCGTTTGATGCGGGCCGGCATTGCCATGGTGGAAATCGGACTGCCCCTGGTGTGCTACGGGCACTGGTTCAGGAAGGGCCTCAAGTTCGAGGAGACCGGCAGCATCACATCGTCTATGATGCGGAATCTCATCAACAAGTTCAAGACCAAAAAGTAAGAAGACGACTCCGAGGCGGGAGCCTGCGTAAAACGCGTGGGCTCCTCGCTTTTCCCCTTTTACAAACGGCCCGCATTATGCTATAATTCGTGTTATCGGCTTGATATTTGCGAAGGAGGAGCATACAATGAGCAGGAATAGAGACGAATACGGCGCTATTTGGGGCCGTGGTCCTCTTCCGGGAGCCGGGGAGGAGCTTGACGGGCTTGGTTTAGCGCCTACGGACGACTTATACAGCGACGTGTACGATGAAGACGGCGACGAGGTTTTGTGTGCTATTTGCGGTTCCGAGGTGAAATGGAGAGAAGAGGACGGCGTGTATATGTGCCCGAATTGCGGACAAGTCTTCACCCGGACTGATTTCTTCAATTTTATCGGAGCGGAACCACCCGGAAAAGAGTGCTACACCTGCGATTGTCTCTACCCCGGCTGCATGACCTGCCCATACGGGTATGGCGAGTTGTGAACAGAAAGGTATCGTGTTGGAGGCCTCCAACACGTCATGCGGATATCCGCATGAAAAAATTTTTCGTCGATGGGCCCATCGACATTCCGTATGTATATACGGAATGATACCCCTCTGAATACATAATTTATAGAAAACGGCGTCCGCGCCGAAACTCGCTTACTGAAATGTGAAAGGAGAATTTCCATGAAATGTAAGAAATTGTTTGCCTTTACTCTGGTCCTAGCGCTTATATTTGCTCTTGCTGGATGCAGTGGCGGAGGAGACCGCTTGGTATGGCCCAACACATCACTTGGCGAACGCCTGCCCGGGCCTCCGGTGAAAACTGGCGAAATCACTGTCGAGACTTCTAATGTTCTGATGGTGGATGCCTTTGATGCAACCGAGAAGGACTACCAGAGGTTTGTCGAGAGTTGCGAGAAGAAAGGGTTCACAATCGACAGTAAGAAGGAGGACTACACCTTCTCGGCCTATGATGATGATGGATATTTCATCGAACTTCGATACTGGAAAGACGATCAGAAGATCAACATCACTGTCAAGGCATCCATCGAGACTGACTTTGCTGAGTTCAGTTGGCCGAAAAGCGAAATCGCGAGTTCTGTTCCCATCCCGAAATCCAACATTGGAACGGTCTCCTGGGAGAGCGAAAACGGCTTTGTGATCTATGTCGGAGAAACCAGCAAAGAGGACTATGACGAGTATGTCAACCAGTGCTATAATGCCGGATTCACGATTGATTATAACAAGGGCGACGACTATTTCAGAGGAGTAAATGAGGATGGTTATCATCTGAACGTCAACTACGAGTGGAACCAGACCATGTTTGTCCGAATGGATACCTCCGAGGCCCTTGGAAAAGAGCCACCTGAGAAGACAACGCCATCTTCAGAGCAGCCGTCCGTACCCTCTGATACCCCGCCGGCTCAGACCGACCCTGTAGAGACAACTCATCCGGTGGAGACAGAGCAGCCCAGCTCAACAGCACCTACGGATGAGCCGAGCGCGGTCACTTACTCTACAAATGACTATGAAACCGCAAAAAACGGAAATTCCGGCGTGTTCTCCTATGTGAATCGAGGGCCGAGCTATGATATCTACTGGATCATCGACTTTGACGAGGGGTATGTCTACTACTTCACCGAAGGAAATGGCGAGGAGACCTGCGACCGTCTTGCAATCGAGTCGGGAGACTTGAATGATGTCCTTATCATTACCTACCACGATGGTGGCGATACCTGGTCTTATGGTCTCCACTTCCACTACAAAAACCAGCCAACCAAGCTGATCATGCAAGACAACGATGGCTTTGAGTATGAATACTCTACTACCAATCTGACCAGCGCTATTGCATTAAGAGACAGCAAGACCATCCGTGATTATTGATTACCGCACCCAAAACATCCTCCTTTATGGAGCCAATCCAATTTTAACAAGGAGGAACGAGCATGACACGGGAAGAAATCATCGAGATGATCTCAAACATGTACCTCAAGGCAGTGGGAGCCTATCAGTGCTGTCAGAAGCACGGAAAGGAGGATCGACTGCCGCTGTTGAGGCGGGATGCGATCGTCTGCGATCATATTCTCACGCAGATCGAGAAGGCCGAGGCTAAAGCTGGATAAGTTCCACTACACGGAGGAGCCCTGTAATAGGGCTCCTCTTTTATTTTTTAGGAGGTAGTTTTGTGAAAAGGCTGAAACTTGGTTTTTGGCTTCGTGCGATTGCTTTCGGGGATTTCCTGCATAATCTGAGCAACCAGGTGGTACAGAAAGCCCTCGATGCGCTGAATAATATATGCGAGGCTGAGACGAACCAGCGGAAAAAGGATTGACTCTTGCGCTACCATTACGAAAAGCCCGCCATCTATCTGTCTATGTACGGCAAGCGTTATATTTGCGAGCACCCGGTCTATGATAGCTGCACACTCTTTGAAATCAACAATAAGGGCTTGGCCGTGATACAGCAACGGTTCGATTCTGACACGAAGAGCACGTTCTGGACAGAGGTAGATCCGTGGCTGACGGACGCTTTATATTTACACCCCAATTTCAAGGAGTTCTTTGATAGTCGGGCCGGTGCTTGTACGGACGGTCTCTATCCTACCGTAACCATCCGGCAGATCATGTGGGCGCTGAAAATGAAGCCTCTACCAAAGGAGCGGTGGGAAACTGTGTTTGACCGTAAAAATATTTGAAAGTGGTGATATCTACGAAGAAAGTAGCATTTCAGATGTCCGCATTAAACAATAAGCAGATGTGGGTTTGCGACATCATGACGCGGCTGGGTCTTATCAAGTATACAGAATATGATGATGGCGAAATCGTGGCGCATCTGCTGGAATCTCCTATCACCGGAAAGCCCTTGGACATTTGGTGGTGGGTCGAGAGTTCGTCTGTCGTTCACTGGATATTTTTCTTCATCTGGGGTAGCCCGCTGTGCGTTGACAAAGAGGCCAAGCAGCGCGCAAGTGAGTTGAAGCGATTGGGCTGGATCGGGCAAAAAGAAGAAACGCCGCAATAAATACACGGTCTTTTGTGGAGGTGAAAAGATCATGTTTCTGTTTAAGAAGAAAGCGAAACCTGTCGATGTCGCAAGGATTCGATTGCAAGTTGAGATGGTTCAGGTATTACTGAATAACGGTTATAGCTGGGATCAAATTTTCGATGCGATCGGATTCAGTGAGACATGGCTGAAGTTTACGCAAACCCATCTTCCCGAATGGCAAAATCGGATGTAAAGCATCAACCAAGGAAAAGGGCCCACACGGGCCTTTCTCCTTTGCGCCATATTTACGTTCTCTTTTATGGAAATCAATCAAAAGGAGGAGCCGATTATGGCAGTTATTCTGGTGGTTATTGGGATCGCGAATTTGGCGGTATCGCTTTACATCGCACGGATGCTGAAGCGCATCGGCAAGGAGCTGAACCAAATCGAAGACTGGAAAAGCATTCCGAAGAAGCACTATTTTTGAGTTCCACAGGAAGGAGTCCGCATGGGCTCTTTCTTTTCACGCGAGAAATACACCGTCCTTTATGAGAAGACCCAAAAAATTTCAGGAGGTTTTATACTATGAAGAAGCAAAAATGGACCGAGAAGCCCATCACCTGGGGCGGCTATTTTAAGCTGGCCGGAGTGTGCTACGTCATCGGTATGATGATTGCGGCGTACTACTGGATCACAGCGTTCGATATCCACCCCATTGAGAGCATCAAGGACGCCATTCACCGGCGCTTCTGGAAGAAGGAAGAGACCACCGAGGAGTGAGGTCTGACGAGGGAGAGCCCACACGGGCTTTTCCCTTTTCCGCAAAAAACGCATCTCCTATTGTGAAAGGAGGTGCGACGAATGGTAACATTTCTGATCCTGCTGTTTGCGATTCTCGCAATCGGAATGATGGCGGTGCTTGCTTTAGGAGCGGGCGGCATCGTCATTTTCGTGATTTTTGGGGACGTGATCATCGCGGGAGCGATCATTTACCTCATCATTCGCGCCATCTTAAGAAGGAGATAAAAGAGAAAGCTGGAGCCCTTTGGCAGGGGCTCTTAGCTTTTCCAGGCCAATCATGAAAGGAGAAGCGTCATGCCTGAAATCGTGAACAAGATCATCAGCCATCTGGATATTTCCTCCCTCCGGTTCAAGCGGCTGGAGGAGAATAAGCACCAGAAGCCGTCCCTGCTCAAGGAGGTCGTCTCCTCCCCGGAGAAGTTCAAACTGGAGGCCATCATCGAGGGCGACGAGATTCAGGTCACCATCAAGAGGCGGTAAAAACAAGTTCTGTTATGGAGACACCCAAACAAAACTTGAAAGGAGACAGACATTATGAGCAAAATCTTGGAGTTCTCGGGGTTATCCCAGGAGGAGAAGACAGTCCGTTTCAAGGACAAGGTTCGTGAGAAGCTTCAGAGTGCCCGGAACTGGGTCGAGTGGCACAGGAACGAGATCGTGACGTTTACGCCGGTTGTGATCGCTGGTGCGACGACCGTTATCAAAGTCGTTGGCCGGCGGGCCAACCTGCACAAGCAGGAAACGATCAAAGACCTGTACTGCTATGACCGGTCACTGGGACACTACTGGCAGCTTCGGCGGCCGCTGTCCAACAAGGAATAGCTGGCTATCGACGCCCGGAGAAAGCGCGGAGAGCGTATGGCGGATATTCTTACGTCCATGAAGGTTTTGAAGTGACTCAGACGAGGGAGGCCCTGTAGCAAGGGCTTTTCCCTTTTATATTTCGGCCTCGCGATGAAAACACCGCCTCTAATGAAGAACACATTTAGAGGAGGAGTTTATATGCCAAGGAAAGATTTCATCAAGGTGCTTCTGCTGACGGCCATTTGTGTGGCGGCGTTCGTAGGATATTTCTACATCGCCATACAGTACCCGTTGGTAGGAATCTATGGGACGATATTCTTCGCAATGTACCCCAAGGTCAAAAGTGTGTACCAAAACAATCAAAAGAAGAGAGATAAGGCCGAGCCCTGAACAGGGGCTCTTCGCCTTTCCACGCGAAAAACACATATCCTTTTATGGAGAAACAGTTAGCTCAATGGTAGAGCGACAGACTAAAATCTGTGTGTTGCGAGTTCGAGTCTCGCGCTGCTTCTCCGACGGCATGGAGCCCTTTGGCAGGGGCTCCTATTATTTTTGCGGAGAAAGGAGAGACGTATGCGTGAGCAGATTCTGCAAGATATCAAAGAGTCTATTATCGCCATCAGCATGGAGCTATTACATGCAGGCAAAGACTGGTTCACACAACTCAGCTATGAGAAATGGGCCCTGCTGGAAATACAGGACCTGATTCTCCAAAATCCAGAAGCGTCTCCCTGGGATATTGTGGAGGAGTTTATCAACCTTATGGATCGGTATTCTCTTGTACCTCATCCCAATAATCACATCTTTTGTGTCGCTCATGACACCGCTTGGTCAGTCCTGGTGAAGCTGATGGGCGAAGAACCGCCGCATTGAAAGGAGAACTGAAATCAATGGAAATCGTAGGAAGCGTGATATTTAAGGACAAGACTTTGCCCATTTACAGCTCGCTTGATGTGCCCCTGTTCAGGGCTTCGGACGTGGCTAAGCTGATCGAGTACAGCGACGGCAACGCCTGGAAAATGCTTGAGATGTGTGAGGCAGACGAGAAGCTGACTTTGCCGATGGTGGTGCATGGTCAGAGGCGGGCGGTCAGCTTCATCACGGAGACCGGCCTTTACAACATCCTCGCTCAGAGCCGGAAGCCCATTGCCCGAGCGTGGCGGCGGGTCGTCCATGAGGAGCTGATCGCTCTTCGGAAGTCTCGGGGGAAGAACGTGGCGGAGCAGTTCCAGGATTGGGACGATGCCGCCGAGTCCATCTACTTTGACGAGGAGACCGGAATGATGATGCAGTCGGTCACGGTGGCCGGCGGCGATGTGGAGCAGGTGCCGTATCGGCCCTGATACTTGGGAGGAGAAAAAATGAATCGGCAAATCTATGTCCATTATGGGTCAACTGGATTTGACCCGATGAAGGGTTTTCCTATCCGAAACCGAAAGTATTGGCCTAAGCCTGAAGGCGGACTATGGGCATCCCGGAAGAACGCCACATTTGGGTGGAAGGATTGGTGCCGGGAGAATGACTTTCGTGAGTGCGATCCGGTCAGTTCGTTCGACTTTACCATCAAGGACGAATCCAAGATTGTGGTCGTCAGTACCTTGCAGCAGTTGAGGAGACTTCCGGAGGTTCCGAATCGGCTAAAGACAACATACTGTATCGACTTTGAAAAATGTCTTCGTGCCGGGATCGACGCGATTGAACTCTGCTGGTACGGTGACGAGTATCAGAGTGTCGCAAATGGCGATTTATATTTTGAGCTATACGGTTGGGACTGTGATTCCATCGTGGTGCTCAATCCGAACGCTGTTGTTCCAAGATAATATCCGTACATCAAATCTTCTGAGAGGAGGCATCGACTATGAAAATCCCGACCGGATTAGTACCCAAAGTGGAGCGGTTTTTGAAAAAAGCTTCGCCGACGATCTTGACCTGCATCGGCGCGGCTGGTGTCGTGGCTACCGCTGTTATGGCGGCAAAGGCGACCCCGAAAGCGTTGAAGCTGATCCACTCGGACAGCCGTATCAACCACGATGGAGACCCGAATGCCTACACCAAGAAGGAAGCGGTCGCGTCCTGCTGGAGGTGTTACGTCCCCACAGTGATTGTCGGCGGCTCCACTATCGCCTGCATATTTGGGGCGAACGCTCTGAACAAACGTCAGCAGGCGGCTCTTGCCAGCGCCTACGGGCTCGTGAGTCAGGCCTATAACGACTACAAGCGCAAGGTTCGCGAGAACTTTGGTGAGGAGGCCCACC
>CAJUOD010000135.1 GCA_910587875.1 uncultured Oscillibacter sp.
GCATCCGCACCGGCGACATCGAGAACATCGGCCACACCGACCGCCACGGCACCTACTTCGAGATGCTGGGCAACTTCTCCTTCGGCGACTACTTTAAAAAGGACGCCATCCCCTACTGCTGGGAGTTCCTCACCAAAGTCGTCGGCCTGGAGGAGGACCGGCTCTATCCCTCCATCTACCTGGACGACGACGAAGCCTTCGAGATCTGGAACAAGGACATCGGCATCCCCGCCGAGCGGATCTTCCGCTTCGGCAAGGAGGACAACTTCTGGGAGCACGGCGCGGGCCCCTGCGGCCCCTGCTCCGAGGTCTACTACGACCGGGGCGCCGAGCACGGCTGCGGCAAACCCGGCTGCACGGTGGGCTGCGACTGCGACCGGTATATCGAGGTCTGGAACAACGTCTTCTCCCAATTCGTCAACGACGGAGAAGGGCACTACGAGGAGATGAAAAACAAAAACATCGACACGGGCATGGGTCTGGAGCGGCTGGCCTGCGTGTGCCAGAACGTGGGCTCCCTCTTCGATGTGGACACGGTGATGAACATCACCAACAAGGTCTCCGAAATCACGGGAGCCCACTATAAGGAAAGCCACAAAACCGACGTGAGCCTCCGGGTCATCACGGACCACATCCGGTCCTCCGTCATGATGATCTGCGACGGCGTGCTCCCCTCCAACGAGGGCCGGGGCTACGTGCTCCGCCGCCTCCTCCGCCGGGCGGCCCGCCACGGGCGGCTGCTGGGCGTGGAAAAGCCTTTCCTCTTTGACGTGGTGGACACCGTGGTCCACGAAAATGAGTTTGCCTACCCCGACCTCCGGGAGAAGCAGGGCTATATCACCAAGGTCATCCGCACGGAGGAGGAAAACTTCGCCAAGACCATCGACGGGGGCCTCCGGATTTACAACGACCTCCTGGCCGCCCACAAGCAGCGGGGAGAAACCGTTTTCTCCGGCGCGGACGCCTTCAAGCTCTACGACACCTTCGGCTTCCCCATCGACCTGACCATCGAGATGGCGGAGGAAGAGGGCATGACCGTGGACCGGGAGGGCTTCGATAAGCTCATGGAGGAGCAGCGGGTCCGTGCTCGGAAGGCCCGGGAGGCCCTGGGGGACCTGGGCTGGGCCGGCATTGAGTTCGGCTCCGACGTGCCCGCCACGGAGTTCGTGGGCTATAAGAACGACTGCATCCCGGACGCTAAGGTCGTCGCCATCGTGGCAGAGGGAGAGCTGGTGGACGAAATCGTCTCCGGCGTGGAGGCCGCCGTCGTTCTGGACAAGTCCCCCTTCTACGCCGAAATGGGCGGCCAGACAGCGGACCACGGCATGATTCTTGCCGACAAAATGGGCTTCGCGGTCTCCGATGTGCAGAAGAACAAGGGCGGCAAGTTCCTCCACTCCGGCCGGATGACGGAGGGCGTGCTGAAGGTGGGCGACACCGTCCGCGCCGAAATCGACGCGGAGCGCCGCCGGGCCATCCGCCGGGCCCACAGCGCCACACACCTGCTGGACGCGGCGCTGAAGAAAGTCCTGGGGGACCACGTGCACCAGGCGGGCTCTCTGGTGGAGCCGGACCGCATCCGCTTCGACTTCACCCACTTTGAGGCCATCACCCCCGACCAGCTCAGCGAGATCGACCGGCTAGTCAACGACGCCATTCTGGAGGGCCTGCCGGTGGTGACGGAGGTCCTGCCCATTGAGGAGGCCAAGCGCAAGGGCGCGGTGGCCATGTTCGGCGAGAAGTACGGCGACGTGGTCCGGGTCGTGGAAATGGGCGATTTCTCCATGGAATTCTGCGGCGGCACCCACCTGGACAACACCGCCAAGGCCGGGCCCTTCCGCATCAAGTCCGAGGGCTCCGTGGCCTCCGGCGTGCGCCGCATCGAGGCCACCGTGGGCAAGCTGACCCTGGAGACGGTGAACCGGAACCAGCAGGTGCTCTTCCACGCCGCCCAGCTTCTGAAGACCACCCCCGGCGAGCTGGAGAGCCGCATCGAGCAGCAGACGGCGGAGATGAAGGAGCTGCGCCAGGCCCTGGACAAGTTCAAGGCCGAGGCCTCCCTGGGCGAGGCCCGGAACTTCCTTATGAGCGCCAAGGACGTACAGGGCCTGAAGGTCCTCACCGCCCAGCGGAATGGCCTGGACGCCAATGCCCTGCGGAAGATGGGCGACTTCCTCCGGGATAAGGAGCCCGGCGTGGTGGGCGTCATGGCCTCCGTCAACGACGGAAAAATCACCTTCCAGGCGGTCTGCGGCAAGGAGGCCGTGGCCCGGGGAATCAAGGCCGGGGACATCATCAAAGCCATCGCCCCGGTCTGCGGAGGCAAAGGCGGCGGCAAGCCGGACAGCGCCATGGGCGGCGGCACCGACGTTTTGAAGCTGGACGACGCCCTGGCCATGGTGGACGACTTTGTGGCCGGGAAGCTGATTTGAAAGGAGCGGAGACAATGCTGATTGATTTTGACAAGATGGAGCCCCAGGTCATCCCCCACATGCGGGGCGGCGAGAAAGAGGCCCGTATGCGGATGTACACCGACCCCCAGAACAAAATCATGCGGGGCCGGTTGATCCCCGGTGCCACCATCGGAATGCACACCCACGAGACCAGCAGCGAGATCATCTATATTCTGTCCGGTAAAGGAAAGATCCTTTACGATGACGGCTGTGAGCCGCTGGAGGCCGGATCCTGCCACTACTGCCCCAAGGGCCACGCCCACAGCCTGATGAACGACGCGCCCGAAGGCGGCGAGGACCTGCGCTTCTTCGCCGTGGTGCCGGAGCACTGCGCGGAATGACGATTCCCAGGGACCCGATCATCCTGCTGAGCTTCGTCAACACCAAGCTGCGGGACGAGTTTTCCAGCCTCTCCGAGCTCTGCGCCGCCCTGGACGCGGACCGGGAGGCTCTGGAAGCCGTGCTGGCGGGGCTGGACTACCATTACAGCCCCCAGCGGAACCAGTTTATCTGAAGAAAGCCATTTTAACATAAAGGAGGTTTTTCCATGTCCGACTGCCTATTCTGCAAAATCGCCGCCGGGGAGATCCCCAGCAATAAGGTCTACGAGGATGAGGTCTGCTACGCCTTCCACGACATCGCGCCCCAGGCTCCCACCCACTTCCTGGTGATCCCCAAGGCCCACATCGGCTCCGTCTCCGAAATCACGGCGGACAACAGCGGCGTGGTGTCCCACATCTTCGAGGTCATCGCCAAGCTGGCCAAGGAGCTGAACCTGGACAGCTACCGGGTGGTCTCCAACATCGGAGAACAGGCGGGCCAGAGCGTGTTCCACCTGCACTTCCACGTCCTCTCTGGACGAGATATGACTTGGCCTCCGGGCTAACCTACTTTTCTCGAGAGAAAAGTAGGCAAAAGAGCTTTAGCGCGCTCTGACAGTCCGGCACTTTTCCAAGCCGAAGCGACGACAACGCAGAATTGCGAATACCGGGCAAGGGTCTTCTCCCTGCCCGGTATTTCCATATTCTCCTGCCAGTCTTTATCTTTCATCCCCTACATAAGCGCCGCCGGGCTGTTCCCGCGCGCCGTTGGGGCCGGTTCGCGGTTCGCCATTTGCGTTCGCCGTCTTTGAGGGCTCTGTTTGGGGCTCCGCGGGGACCTGGGCCAGCTGGGTTCCTTCCGAATCCACGAAGATATACTCTTGATCTTCCTCCCCGATCTGCTCCCGGATATAGGCCGTTATCTCGTCCAGGGTCTCCGCCTCCGCGATTTCCTCATAAGTCCCCCGGTCAAATTCCAGGCCCTCCGCCGTGTCCGCGAAGACATAGCGCTGTCCCTCCCCCAGGTAGAACTCCGCCAGATCGGCGTAGCAGAAGTAGCGGTCTCCCTCCTTCCAGCCCGTGTCCCGGTTCGTGGGAATGGGCATGAAGATGGCCTCGCTGCCTACGTCCAGGTCTTCCAGCGGGCCGGAGATGGAGGTGGACATATAGCCCTTGGCACCCAGCCAGAGAAGGCTGTACCTCTCCCCCGCCGTCAGGTCTCCCCGGATGGAGTCCGTCACCTCCACAATGGCCCGGGTGTAATAGGTCTCCATGTTCCCATATCCCGGTTCAGTCACGAAATATTGCAGTTCCCGGACGGTCCCCCGTAAAATGGCTGTATCCTGGGCAAAAAACTCTTCCGGGGGCAGCCAGACCAGACAAGCCGACATGCCAATCATGCTTTCGCCGGTTCCAGGGCCGGACAGCTGGCCGATTTCCACGCCGGTGGAGTAATCGGGGCGGGCGGGCCGGTTCGGGTCGTCCGTCCAGTAGTCGGAGCCGTCCAGTCCTCCTGCCGCCGCTTCCCCGCCGGAATCTGTCCCGCCGGGGAAAGGCAGGATCATCTCCTTCCAACGGTCAGCGTCCTCTCCTGCTTCGACAGCAGGTTGGAAGCTCTTTACAATGGCCTTCCATTCAATCTGGCCCTTAATCTGCGGGGCAGCCGCTGCCGCCACAATCAGCGCCAGGCACGCCGCCAGCGCGCCGAACCTCCGCCAGGGATGAATCTGCTTTTTTACGATTTCCGCCGCCTCGATTTGGTCCTCCCGGACCTCGCCGACGGCGCGGAAAAACTCTTCTCTTGTCACAGGTCGTAGCCCTCCTTCCTGAGATGCTCCTTCAGCCCCCGCCGGGTGCGGTGGAGCAGAGATTTCACCTTGGAGGGGCTGAACCCCGTCCCGGCGGCGATCTCCGCCACGCCGTCGCAGTACCAGTACCGCCGGAGGAACACCAGCCGGGCCGCCGGAGACGCGCCGTCCAGGAAGCCGGAAATGGCCTCCCCCAGGCGGCGGAGGTCGAAGTCCTCCTCCAGGGGCGTTCCGCCCACACAGTCCCCCAGCTCCTCCAGCACCGCCTCGAAGCCGCTGTTCCGGCACTGGGCGGCGTTGTAGTCGTAACGGTCCAGGGCCGTGTTCCGGGCAATGCGCCCCAGGAAGGGCGGCAGGCGGGCGGGCCGTTGGGGCGGCATGGCGTTCCAGGCCCCCAGCCAGGTGTCGCTGAGGCACTCCTCCGCGTCCCGGCCGTCCCCCAGCACCCGGCGGATGATCTGGGCGCAGTACGCCCCGTATTTCTCCGCCGTGCGGCGGATGGCCTCCTCCGACCGCGCCCAGTACAGGGCGATGATGTCCTTGTCCTCCATGGGTGAGACCTCCTTTGAAAGCCGCTTTCACCTATATAGTCGGAAACCGGGGGCCGCCGGTTGCGGGCCGGGGCAAAAAAACCGGACAGGGAGATCTTCCCTGCCCGTCTTTCGGTTTTTAAAGCATGTCGTCCAGTGAGTAGCGGTGGAGCTTTCCCGGCAGCTCCTTGCTGCGGGTGGCCACCCCGGCGGCGTAGCCCGGGAAGGTGTCCAGCGGGTAGTAGTACTCCCCCGGCTGGAGGGGGGACTCGGAGCGCATGATGGTGCCCACGCCGTTTCCGCTGCGCTTGGCCCGGGCCTCCCGGCGGACCCAGCTTTGGAAGAAGGCCTCCTCCGTGCTCACATGGGCCAGGCGGACCATCATCCGCTGACCCACCGGGCGGATTTTCTCAATGTCCACCCCGATCTCCTGGTCCGAAACGCCCACCAGCACCGCGCCGCTGGAGTGGCTGATGTTGAAGTGCACGTCCGGGTGCCCGGGGAAATAGGGCTTGCCCAGGCGGCCCAGGGCCACCTCGGGGATGCTCTTCCAGCCGTATTTCTGCCGCAGGGCCAGGCACAAGATCAGGTAGGCGCAAAGGGGCTCCCGCTGCTTCTCCACCTCCTGGACGCGCAGAAGGCGCTCCCGGCGCTCCGGGGGCATCAGCGGCAGGATGGCCTCCCGCTCCGGCTCCGACAGCGGGCGCTCCATCCGGGCCGTCCACAATTCGATGGGCATGGCGGTCCTCCTTACTTCGATTCTCTTCCCTATTTTAAGCGTTTCTCCCCGGCCTGTAAAGGCCCCTCCGGAAAGTTTTCAAAAAAACTCGGGAAAAAAAGAGGAAAAACCGAAGCGGCGGCGTATATAAAAACATCGCCGGAAAATCCGCCTCCCCAGGCGTCCTCACTTTTTCGGTATGACCAGAGCAGATTTTGGCTAAACTGACCGAAAGGAGGGGGCGGGCCATGGCGTTTCCCCAGAGCTTTTTGGACGAGCTGACGGCCAGGAGCGACATCGTGGACGTGGTGGGCAGCTATGTCCAGCTGACCCGCAGGGGCTCCAACCTCTTCGGCCTGTGCCCCTTCCACAGTGAGAAGACCGGCTCCTTCTCCGTCTCCCCGGACAAGCAGATTTATTACTGCTTCGGCTGCAAGCGGGGGGGCGGCGTCATTAACTTCATCATGGAGGAGGAAAACCTCCCCTTCCCCGACGCGGTGCGGTTCCTTGCCAAGCGGGCGGGGCTGGAGGTTCCCGAGGAGGAGAGCGACCGGGAGGCCGGGCGCCGCCGACAGCGGCTGTTGGACCTGAACCGGGACGCCGCCCGGTTTTACTACCGCCTCCTCCAGCAGCCGGAGGGCCGGGCCGTCCGGGACTACCTGGACCGGCGGCAGATTCGGAAGTCCACCGCCGTCAACTTCGGCATGGGGGCCTCCTTGGACGCCTGGGACGTGCTGCTGAACGAGATGACCGCCAAGGGCTACAGCAAGGCGGAGCTGCTGTCCGCCGGGCTCATTGTGGACAACAAAAAGGGCGGGTTCTACGACAAGTTCCGAAACCGCCTCATGCTCCCGGTCATCGACACCCGGGGGGACGTGGTGGCCTTCGGCAGCCGGGTGCTGGACAAGTCCGAGCCCAAGTATATGAACTCCTCCGAGACCCCGGTGTACAGCAAGCGCCGGGTGCTCTACGGGCTGAACCTGGCGAAGAAATCCAAGCGGCCCAACATCATCCTCTGCGAGGGGAATTTGGACATCGTCACCCTCCACCAGGCGGGCTTTGACAACGCGGTGGCCTCCATGGGCACCGCCCTGACGCCGGAGCAGATCCGGCTCCTGTCCCGGTTCACCAAGGAGCTGGTCCTCTGCTACGACAACGACAACGCCGGAAAAGTCGCCACGGAACGGGCTTTACAGCTGCTGAACGGCTCCGAGTTCTCCGTCAAGGTCCTCCAGCTTCCCCGGCGGCGGACGGAGGACGGGGAGCTGGTCAAGCAGGACGCCGACGACTTCATCAAAAACCAGGGCCCCGCCGCCTTCGAGCGGCTCCTCAGCGGCAGCGAGAACGGCGTGGAATTCCGCATGGCCCAGATTGCCGGGAAATA
>CAJUOD010000136.1 GCA_910587875.1 uncultured Oscillibacter sp.
TCGAAGCTGATGTGGAACCAGTCCTTGTAGGGGGAGTCCCATTTTTTCTCCTGGACATCCCGGAAGGCCCAGAAGCCCCGGCCCACGTGGTTGAACACGCCGTCCAGCACCACCTTAATGTCGTGGGCGTGGAGGGCCTTCACCACCTGAGCGAAGTCCTCGTTGGTCCCCAGGCGGCAGTCCACCTTTCGGTAGTCCCGGGTGTCGTAGCCGTGGCGGTCGCTCTCGAAGATGGGGGAGAGATAGACCGCGTCGGCCCCCAGCTTCTGGATGTGCGGGGCCCAGTCGGCGATTTTTCCGATGCGGTTTTCCAGGACGCCGTCGTTTTCCTTCGGCGCTCCGCAGAAGCCCAGGGGGTAAATTTGATAGAATACGCTTTTGTCAGCCCACATAGTATGACCGTCCTTTCTTGGCGGGGGGTGAGTCTCTGTATCGCGCGGCGCCGGACAAGGGGCGCCGAACAAATTTGTATTATACCACAGATTTCCGGAAAGGTCGAGGAAAATCAAGAGCCTTGACAGGAACCGGAAATAGGGATAGGATGATACTTGTGAGAACGGGCCCTTGCGGGCCCTGGAAAGGGGGTCCCGCGGCATGTTTGAGGCGCAGAACGACCGGACGGAGCTGGTGGAGAAGATCGAGGAACTCTATGGCCGAAAACACTACGCGGAGCTGCGGGACCTGCTGCTGCCCATGGAGGCGGCGGACATTGCCGCGCTCTGCACGGACCTGGACGAGAAGGTCCCGGTGGTCTTCCGGCTCCTTCCCAAGGAGCTGGCGGCGGAGGTCTTCGTGGAGCTGGACAGCGACGACCAGGAGCTTTTGATCCACAGCTTCTCCAACACGGAGCTGAAAGAGGTCCTGGACGAGCTGTACCTGGACGACGCCGCCGACATCGTGGAGGAGATGCCCGCCGGGGTGGTGAAGCGCATCCTGCGCCACTGCGACCCGGAGATGCGCAAGAGCATCAACGAGGTCCTGAAATACCCGGAGGACTCCGCCGGCAGCATCATGACCACGGAGTTCGTGGACCTGAAGGAAACCATGACGGTGGAGGATGCCTTAAAGCGCATCCGCCGGACGGGCCCGGACAAGGAGACCATCAACATCTGCTACGTCATCGACGACCGGCGGCACCTGATTGGCCTGCTGACCATCCGCACCCTCCTCCTGGCGGAGGAGGACGACGTGATCGGGGACATCATGGAGCGGAACCTCATCGCCGTCCAGACCCTGGACGATCAGGAGGCCGTGGCCCGGGCCCTGGGAAAGTACGACTTCCTGGCCCTGCCGGTGGTGGACAAGGAGGAGCGGCTGGTGGGCATCGTCACCGTCGACGACGCCATCGACGTCCTCCAGGAAGAGGTCACGGAGGACATCGAAAAGATGGCCGCCATGCTCCCCGGAGACAAGCCCTATTTGAAAACCGGCATTTATGAGACCTGGAAGGCCCGGACCCCCTGGCTGATGCTGCTGATGCTGTCCGCCACCTTTACGGGTATTATTCTGACCCACTTTGAGAAGTCCCTCATGGCCTGCGCCATTCTGACGTCCTTCATCCCCATGCTCTCCGGCACCGGCGGCAACAGCGGCACCCAGGCCTCCACCGCCGTTATCCGCGCCCTGTCCCTGGGGGAGGTCCGGTTCAGCGATCTGTTCCAGGTGCTGTGGAAGGAGTTCTGGGTCTCCATCTGCTGCGGGCTGTGCCTGGCGGCGGCCAACTTCGTGAAGATGATGCTGGTGGACCGCTGGCTGCTGCAGAACCCCACGGTGACGCCCCAGGTGGCCCTGGTGGTCTGCGCCACGCTGGTGGGGACCGTGCTGTGCGCCAAGCTGGTGGGCTGCTCCCTGCCGCTGCTTGCCAAACGCATCGGCTTCGACCCGGCGGTCATGGCCTCCCCCTTCATCACCACCATCGTGGACGCCTTGTCCCTGCTGATCTACTTCCGCTTCGCCTCGGCGATTCTGGGGCTGTGAGATGGTTTGCGCATGACAGGACGCCGCCCGGGCTCTCTGCCCGGGCGGCGTTTTGCGCTTTTGTATGTTAGAACCAGGCGGCGGGGCCCCCTTGAAACCGGGGAATGGGGCCGTCCCGGTAGGGGTCATAGCGGGTTTCGTTGCAGCCGAACTCCTGTAAAAAGCGGATGCGGCCTGCCGGGTCCCAGCGGATGAGGGACAGGCCGTCAAAGGGCTCCTCCCGGCCATCGTTCATCCGGTTGCGGAAGTACCACTGGACGACGGTCTGGTCCCCCTTGTGGAAGAACTGCCGGATGTCCCACTGGAGAACGGTCCCCCGGGTATTCCACTCGTCGAACCAGTGCCTGATTTTTTCGGAGCCGTGGTACTCCGGCCCCCAGCTCTCAATGTAGACGGCGTCCTGCGTAAAGAGCTCTAAAATGCCCAGGTCCGCCTTTTTCAGCCACATCTCAAACCAGAGACGGACGGCGCGCTCGCGCTGTTCCATAGCGGTTCCTCCCTTTGCAGCAAATCTCAGCGCGGCGGGACGGGAGCCCGCCCGTTTCTTTATTCCTCCGCGATGGCCCGAACGTCCAGCAGGTCCCGGATCACGTAGTCCGCCGTCCCGGCCCCGGAGGGGGAGTAGAGGACGCTGCGGACTCCGGCGTTTCTGGCGCAGTCCACATCCAGGGTCCGGTCCCCCACGTAGAAGACCCGGTCCCGGTCCAGGCGGTGCTTTTCCAGCAGGTAGAGCAGGGCGTCGGGGGCGGGCTTCCGGGGGAAGCCGTTGAGGCTGGACACCACCTCTTTGAAATAGCGGTCCAGGCCCAGGTTTTTCAGCACCGGCGCGGTGGTGGCCCCCCGGTGGGTGTAGACGAAATGGATCGCCCCCAGGGCGGCGGTCTCCTCCAGGGCCTCCCGGGCGTGGGGCATGGCGGTGATCTCCAGGTACCGTCCGCCGCTGAGCTCGGAGTAGCGGCCCTTGATGTCCGAAAAGGCCCGCCCGGTGGCCGCCGAGGCGCAGCTTATCACGTCGCTGACGGAGCCCTCCGTGGCCCGGCGGCGGATCTCGTCCTCTTCCATGGGGACGCCCAGCTCCTCCAGGGTCCGGCGGAGGCTGGAGACAATGACGCCGTAGGAGTCCAGCAGGGTCCCGTCCAGGTCCCAGATAAAGGCTTTGCCGGTCATGTACGATCCCTCCAAATGTCCGATGGTGTTTCCCATTATAGCAGGTCCTCCGGCAGCTGTCCAGGGGGACGAGAAAGCGCCGCCCCGGAGGGCGGCGCGGGCTTTATTGGGTTTCGTCCTTCTTCTTCGGCCACACCAGGCTGACGCCTGACAGCAGTAAATACACCCCGAAGGGCTTCCGCAGAATCTCCACGTCCACCGCGTTGGAGATCCAGGCCCCGAGGAGCGCCGCCGCCACGGCGATGGGCACGGCGGCCTTCAGCGTGGGCTTGTCCAGGTAGCCGCCCCGGGCGTGGCAGACCAGGGCGCTGGCGGCGGTGGGGAGGAAGAACAGCAGGTTGATCCCCTGGGCCGTCCGCTGGTCCACCCCCAGGAAGAGGGTCATCACCAGCAGGAGGAGCGTCCCGCCCCCCACGCCCCAGGCGGAGACGACGCTGGCCCCCAGGCCGCAGAGGAAGGGAATGAGCCAGTCCGTCACAGCAGATACTTCACCCCCGCGTAGAAGAGAAAGGCGGCGAAGAGCCATTTCAGGAATTTCGTGGAGACCTTCCCGTAGAGCTTCCCGCCCAAGAAGCCGCCAATGAGGCCCCCGGCAAGATACGGCAGGGCCTCCATCAGGGACACGCCGCCCTTCCAGAGGTACACCGCCGCCGACACCAGGCACACCGGGAAGATGACCCCCACGCAGGTGGCGTAGAGCTTCCGCTGGCTCAGGTTCCCCCAGCGGGATTGGATGGGCAGGAAGACCATGCCCCCGCCGCCGCCGAACAGGCCGTTGGCCAGGCCCGCCGCGCCGCCCGCCAGGCGGGCCGTCCAGGCTGCTTTCATGCCGCTTCCTCCTCTCCTTTTATGTAACCCCACAAAATCCAAAGATTTTGTGGGGAGAGGAAGAACAGACGAAACGGCGTGAAGCCTGCCCGCAGGGCGGGATTCACACAGTGCAGTCCGTTCTGACTCATTTCAGCTTGAAGCTCTGGCAGTCGGTGCACTCCACCATGGTGGGATTGGTCTCATGGGTGCCCACCTGGATGGTGCTCAGGCCGCAGTATCCGGTGTCCTGGCAGTGGTTCGCGCAGTTGTTTACCGTGCATTTGATGCTTTGGTTGGGCGTGCAGGCGCAGCCTCCGTTGGTGCAGTCCTTGGTCATGAGTTTGGTCCTCCCGCGTGAAGATTTTTCAAAGCGCTGAGGGGCTGTCCCGCTCTTGTCCCCTCAGCGCGTTCCTGCGGTGAAAGGAGAGATGGTTGAGCCTCGTCAGCGCCCTCCTAGTGTGTGCCGGAAAGGAAAGAGTATGCGCGCCTGCGGGGGATGAAAATTTTGGCATGAAAAACGGGACCGCCTTACGACGGTCCCGGAAGCGGGCGGGATCTATCAGTGGCAGACGCCCTCACAGAAGCCGTGGGCGTGGCAGTCCCCGCAGTAGGAGACGTTGTTGTGGCTGTGAATCCCCTGGACGGTGCAGCCCTCCACAGGGCACAGGGCCCGGCAGGTGCCGTCACAGAAGCCGTCCAGGTGGTAATAGCCGCAGCAGCGGACGCCGTTGTGGTCGTGCCGTCCCTCGATGGTGCAGCCGTCTTTCGTGCACAGGGGGCGGCAGGCTCCGTCACAGAAGCCATTGCAGTGGGCATAGCCGCAGTAGGTCACCCCGTCGTGGACGTGCCGTCCGTCGATGGGGCAGTTGTACACCGGGCAGAGGGCTTTGCAGTTCCCGTCACAGAAGCCGTTTTCATGGGCGTAGCCGCAGTAGGTCACGCCGTTGTGGGTGTGCCGCCCGGTCTCGGGGCAGCCCTCCAGGGGGCAGAGCGCCCGGCAGTTGTTGTCACAGACGCCGCTCTCGTGGGGGTATCCGCAGTAGGTGACCCCATTGTGGACATGCCGCCCGGCAAGGGTGCAGCCCTCCACCTTGCAGACGGTGACCGTGGGGTTGACGGGCTGGGAGGGACGGACGGGCCGGCCGCCGTGGCAGCCGCCGCCATGATGGCCGTGGGCGGAGACGGGCAGGGTCAGCAGCGCCAGGGCCAGGGCGCAGAGCAAGAGCTTTTTCAGTCTCATGGCAGAAGACCTCCTGAATACAAGGATACTATCCATATGATAGCACAGCCGCCCCGGTCTGGCAAGAGCTTCCTGATCCAAAAATCCAATGTTCAAAATTCCTTCAAACTTCTTTCAGCAAGTTTTAAGTTCTTCCGCCTATACTAAGGCCATCAAGTCGAGGGGGAGCGGCCTCCCGGAGCGGGCGGAGCTCCAAAATTCAAAAACCAGACAATCCCAGTTCACACGTTCGACATGAATCCCTGTTATCTTAGCTTCTAAGAAAAGAGAAAACGGGATACATAATAAGGAGGAAGCATTATGTATAACGACGAGCACAACCTGTACAACTACACCTACCGCAGGGACGGCAGCGAGCTCTCCCACCAGCGGGAGTCCGTCCGCCCCGACGGGCAGACCGGTCCCCAGGGACCCGAATTAGAGGTGAAGCCTGTGAAGAAAAACCGCCTGGGCCTGAAAATTGTTGTCCTGGCCCTGGTGTGCGCGCTGCTGGGCGGCGCGGCGGGCGGCGGGGCCGTCTGGGCCGCCACCCGGTACGGCGGGGGCGGGAACGAGAGCGAGATCAGCGTCTCCAGCCGCCCCGTCACCCAGGTGGCCCTCCGCAACGTGGATGGAAAAACGGCTATGAGCGACGCGGAGGTCTATGCGGCGAATGTGAACAGCGTGGTGTCCATCCGGACCTCCGCCACCGCCGGGTACAACTTCTTCGGCCAGCCGGTGCAGTCCGCCTCCGCCGGGTCCGGCTTCGTTTTGAGCAAGGACGGATACATCCTGACCAACTACCACGTGGTAAAGGGCGCGGAAACGGTAACCGTCACCACTTACAGCGGAGACGAGTACAACGCCACCTATATCGGGGGAGAAGAGGACTACGACATCGCGGTCATCAAGGTGGAGGCCCAGGATCTCCAGCCCGTCACCCTGGGGGACAGCGGAACCCTGAACGTGGGCGACCACGTGCTGGCCATCGGCAACCCCCTGGGCGAGCTGACCTTCTCCATGAGCGGCGGCATGGTCTCCTGTGTGGACCGGGCCATCAACGTGGACGGAACCCCCTTTAATATGATTCAGACGGACACCTCCATCAACCCCGGAAACTCCGGCGGACCCCTGTTCAACCAGTACGGCGAGGTGGTGGGCATCGTCTCCGCCAAATACTCGCAGTCCTCCAGCGGCACCACCGTGGAGGGCCTGGGCTTCGCGATTCCCATGAACGACGTGTTCTCCATGGTCAAGGACATCATGGCCAACGGGTATGTGTCCAACCGGGCGTACCTGGGCATCACGCCCCAGACCATGACGGAGAACTGGGCGGCCCAGTACCACTATGACGTGGACGCCGGAGTCTTCATCACCTACGTGGAGCCGGACAGCGCCGCCGACAAGGCGGGACTGAAAATGGGCGATGTGATCACGAAGGTGGACGACACGGACGTCGAGTCCGTGGAGGACCTAAACCTGGCGAAAAAGAAGTACTCCGCCGGGGACACCGCCACCCTGGAGGTCTACCGCCCCGACGGCACGGTCACCGTGGAGATCACCTGGGGCGCGGCCCCCAAGGAGGACCAGACGGCCCAGCAGCAGGAGACCCAGCAGTACCCCGGAAACCGGAACGACAACTCCGGCGGTGGAAACGGCGGATATTACGGCAACCCCTTTGAGGACCTGTTCCGCTATTTCTACGGCTGATGAAATAGGGACCCAGCGGGTCCCGCAGGATCTCTCCTCCCGCGCCCGGAGGCGGCTTCGCGGCAAGAGCTGCGGCAAGGCGAAAAAGCCGCCATGCGGCGGGCGGGGACGGTGCAGATAGATGGAAGCAGGGCGGGCTTGCCCGCCGGGATGGTGAAACGCCATATAAAGCCAAAGGACGGGAGGGTCGGATGTCCGGCCCTCCCGTGACGTTTTGCTCCGCCGTTCCGGCGGGGTGGGAGATTTCAGCCCTTTGGGGGCTGGTCCATTTGCACCCCCCATTTTCTCTTTTCCTTGCCAGAA
>CAJUOD010000137.1 GCA_910587875.1 uncultured Oscillibacter sp.
AAAATCAAAAATGCCGGGCGGCCCGTCCGGGTGCTGAACCTCTTCGCCTACACCGGCGGGGCCACGGTTGCCTGCGCCAAGGCCGGGGCCAGCGTCTGCCACGTGGACGCCGCCAAGGGCATGGTGGCCTGGGCCAAGGAGAACGCCAAGCTGTCCGGCCTGGCAGAGGCCCCCATCCGCTGGATTGTGGACGACTGCGCCAAATTCGTGGAGCGGGAAATCCGCCGGGGGAAGACCTACGACGCCATCCTCATGGACCCGCCCAGCTACGGCCGTGGTCCCGGCGGCGAGGTCTGGAAGCTGGAGGAGAACCTGTATCCCTTCGTGAAGCTCTGCGCTGGGGTGCTGTCGGACAAGCCCCTGTTTGTGCTGATTAACTCCTACACCACGGGGCTGGCCCCCTCGGTGCTGGGGTACCTGCTGAACCTGCTGGTGAAGGAGAAGTACGGCGGGAAGTGTACCTGGGACGAGCTGGGGCTCCCCGTGACGGAAACGGGACTGGCTTTACCTTGTGGAGCTACGGGCCGTTGGTTTTCCGAATAGAAAGCGAGAAAGATAATGCCAACCATGATCCAAACCGAGAGCCTCCGCTTCGCCTACCCGGCGGACGAGGGGCAGAAGCCCGTCTACGCCCTCCGGGGCGTGGACCTGGAAATTGAAAAGGGCAGCTTCGTGGTCGTCCTGGGCCACAACGGCTCCGGGAAGTCCACCCTGGCCAAGACCTTCAACGCCGTGCTGCTCCCCGCCGGGGGCAAGGTGTACGTGGAGGGCATGGACACCCTGGATCAGGAGCTCCTCCTGGCCATCCGCCAGCGGGTGGGCATGGTGTTCCAGAACCCGGACAACCAGATTGTCGCCAATGTGGTGGAGGAAGACGTGGCCTTCGCCCCGGAGAACCTGGGCGTGCCCACGGAGGAAATCCGCCGCCGGGTGGACGAGGCTTTGAAGGCCGTGGGCATGGACGAGTTTGTCACCCACGCGCCCCATCTCCTCTCCGGCGGGCAGAAGCAGCGCATCGCCATCGCCGGGGTCATCGCCATGGAGCCCGCCTGTGTGGTGCTGGACGAGGCCACCGCCATGCTGGACCCCATCGGGCGGCGGGAGGTGCTGTCCACGATACACCGTTTAAATAAGGAAAAGGGCATCACGGTGGTTTTGATTACCCACCACATGAACGAGGCTGAGGCAGCGGACCGCGTTCTCGTCATGAACGACGGCCGGGTGGACCTGGACGGGACGCCGGAGGAGGTGTTCAGCCAGGTGACCCGCCTGCGCCACCTGGGGCTGACGGTGCCGGACACCGTGGACCTGCTGGACCGCCTTCGGCGCGACGGCTGGGACGTGCCTCTGGACGCCCTGCGGGCGGAGGACTGTGCCGCCGCCATTGCCGGGACCTTGAAGAATGACTGACGGAGGGACCAAGCCTTGCCTATCCTGGAGATTAAAAACCTGACCCATACCTACGGCATCGGGACGCCCTTCCAGCGCAGCGCGGTGGAGGACGTCAGCTTTGCCGTGGAGCGGGGGGAGTTCCTGGGCGTCATCGGCCACACCGGGTCGGGAAAGTCCACTCTGATTCAGCACCTGAACGGCCTGCTGAAGCCCACGTCCGGGCAGATTCTGCTGGACGGAAAGGACATCTGGGCGGAGCCGAAAAAAATACGGAACGTCCGCTTCCAGGTGGGGCTGGTGTTCCAGTACCCGGAGTACCAGCTCTTTGAGGAGACGGTCTATAAGGACATCTCCTTCGGCCCCAAGAACCAGGGAAAGACGGGGGACGAGCTGGATCACGCCGTCCGGGAGGCGGCGCGGCTGGTGGGCCTCCGGGACGAGCACCTGGAGAAATCCCCCTTTGAGCTCTCCGGCGGCCAGAAGCGCCGGGTGGCCCTGGCGGGCGTTCTGGCCATGGAGCCCAAGGTGCTGGTGCTGGACGAGCCCACGGCGGGTCTGGACCCGGCGGGCCGGGAGAACCTGATGGCCAACATCCGGGAGTACCACCGGAACAAGGGGACCACCATTATATTAGTCAGCCACAGCATGGACGAGATCGCCCAGAACGTGGACCGCATCCTGGTGCTGAAGTCCGCCCACATTTTAATGAGCGGGACCCCGGCGGAGGTCTTCACCCGGGCGGAGGAGCTTCTCTCCGCCGGGCTGGACGTGCCCCAGATCACCCGGGTGGCCATGGCCCTCCGGGACCGGGGACTGCCCATTGACCCCGCCGTCTATACCGTGGAGGCCCTGGAGAAACAGCTCCTGGCTCTGAAAGGGGGCGGGGCCCCATGCTGAAGGACATCACCCTGGGCCAGTATTTCCCGGGAAATACCGTGGCCCACAAGCTGGACCCCCGGACGAAGATTCTGCTGGTGGTCCTGTATATCACGGCCCTGTTTACCGCCGGGAGCTTCCTGGCCTACGGCCTGATGGCCCTGGTGCTGGCGGTCTGCGTTCGGATCTCCAGGGTGGGCTTGAAGGCCCTGGTGCGGGGCCTGAAGCCGGTGCTGTTCATCATCGTCTTCACCGGCATTTTGAACCTGTTCTTTACTCCCGGCGAGGGGGTCCTCTGGGCCTGGGGGCCCTTCCATATCACGGAGACGGGCCTCCGGAACGCCGCCTTTATGGTGCTGCGCATTATGCTTTTGATCATGGGGACCTTCCTCATGACCTACACCACCAGCCCCATCAGCCTCACCGACGGGCTGGAGCGGCTGCTGAACGGCCTGAAGCGCTTCCACGTCCCGGTCCATGAGCTGACCATGATTATGTCCATCGCCCTGCGGTTCATCCCCACGCTGATTGAGGAGACGGACAAAATCATGTCCGCCCAGAAGGCCCGGGGGGCGGACTTTGAGAGCGGAAACCTGATGGAGAAGGCCAAGGCCCTGGTGCCCATTCTGGTGCCGCTGTTCATCAGCGCCTTCCGCCGGGCGGACGAGCTGGCCACCGCCATGGAGTGCCGCTGCTACCACGGCGGGGAGGGCCGGACGAAGCTCCACGTGCTGCGGTACGAGCGGCGGGACTATATCGCCCTGGTTCTGGGCGCGCTGATTCTGGCGGGGGTTATTGCCCTGCGGGCCTTCGGCTTTTGAGGAACGCAGGATACATTATTAAAATAAGGAGGAACCATCCATGGAGACGACTGACCGGCTGCACAGCGGGGAGATCTACGACCCGATGGACAACGAGCTCTACACGGAACAGCTCCGGCGCCTGGAGCTGCTGTATGATTATAACCAGACCCGTCCCAGCGAGGGGGAGCGGCGGGCCGCCCTCCTGCGGGAGATGCTGGCCGAGGTGGGGGAGGGCTGCTATCTTGAGCCGCCCTTCCACGCCAACTGGGGCGGGGCCCACGTCCATTTGGGCCGGTACGTTTACGCAAACTTCGGCTTTACCTGTGTGGACGACACCCATATCTACGTGGGGGACTATACTCTGTTTGGCCCTAACGTGGTATTGGCTACGCCGAACCATCCGTTCCTGCCGGAGCTGCGGAAAAAGGGCCTCCAATACAACCTCCCGGTTCGCATCGGAGAGGGCTGCTGGCTGGGGGCCGGCGTGGTGGTGGTGCCCGGCGTCACGATTGGGGACTACGCCGTCATCGGCGCGGGCAGCGTGGTGACCCGGGACATTCCGCCCCGGGTGCTGGCGGCGGGGAATCCCTGCCGGGTGCTGCGGGAGCTGGACGAGCGGGACCGGAAATACTACCACCGCGACCGGGAAATTGACTGGGAGGCCATGCGGAAGCTGGGGGTAGAAACCCCGAGTGGAGATTGAGCGAGGACTGAACAAAAGGAGGCCGTCATGGACGGGAAGAAAAACCGGATACAGGTCCTGACGCTGGTGCTCTGCCTGGGGCTGCTGGCTCTGAACCTCTGGCAGCTCCGGCAGGTTTCGGACCTGCGGAATCAGCTTGGCAGCGTGGAAAGCAATCTGCAAACGGAGACGCGGCGGCTGGACGAGCGGGTCCAGGCCGTCCAGCGGGCGGCGCAGGAGGCGGACGCGGCGGTCCTGGATTGGGAGTACACCACCGCCGTGAACAAGGAGCAGCGGGTCCTGGATGTGACGGTGGACCTGACGCTGAAGGAGTGGAACGTGGACACGGCGGTGTGGGTGAACTGGACCTCCCTCCTCGATGGGAAAACCGGATCGGAACCCTTGCGCGGCGGCAAAAGCGGGCACTTTACCGGCACATTGAAGCTGCCTGTGGGGGGCCACCGGGAGTATGCGCTGGAAGCCGTCGTTCAAAACGGTGAGAGCCAGCGGCTGGAGGAACTGGGCTATCTGGGGGACACAGCCACACTGCTGCCGGTTCAGCTTGCCGGCTGGGGCGGCTCCAGTGCGGACTACACCCGGGAAAAAGACGGAAGCGGAACCTTTGACCTGTCTTTTTATGAGGTAAACCTGCAAGGCGCCAAGGGGAGCCGGGCCCCGGAGGTCAAAGACGCGGTATTCCGCCTCCGGCGGAACGGGGACGTTGCTGTGGAGCAGACCGCCAAGTTTGGAGAAACCATCGAAAATTATACCTGCGACCCTGAAAAGGGCTTGACCGCCGAGGCCAGTATAGGGGACGAATTTACTCTGTCCTTCTTCTGCCGGGATATCTCCGGCCTAGGCTATGAATTTGACCTGGAGCAGTGGTCCATCGGTGAGAGCGGCATTTCCAGGGAGGCTGGCCCGGAGGACTTCTGGCCCAGGCTCACCTGGGACTGAATTGAAAGGAGGCGGCACATGCGGAACATCGCCTTGAAGCTCACCTACAACGGCACCGCCTACCACGGCTGGCAGGTGCAGAAAAACGCCGCCTCCGTCTGCGAGACCCTGCAAAAGGCCATTTCCAAGGTCTGCGGCGGCCCGGTTCACCTGACGGGCTGCGGAAGGACGGACGCCGGGGTCCACGCGGAGCGGTACGTGGCCAACTTCCGCACGGAGAGCCGCATCCCCATTGACCGGATGCCCTACGCCATCAACACCCACACCCCGGAGGACATCGCCGTCCGGGAGGCGGTGGAGGTCCCGGAGGACTTCAACGCCATCGGATCCTGTATCAAGAAAGAGTATACCTACCGGATCTACAACTCCCGCTTCAAAAATCCCTTCTACGTGAACCGGGCCTATTTCTACCCCAAGCGCCTGGATGAGGACTTTTTGAACCGGGCCGCCCATATGTTTGTGGGGACCCACGATTTCCGGGCCGTCCGCTCTGTGGGCACGGAGACGAGGACCACCGTGCGGACCGTCTACTGGTGCGACGTGACCCGGAACGGGGACCTCCTGGAGCTCCGGGTCTGCGCTGACGGCTTTTTGTACAACATGGTCCGGGCCATTACCGGGACCGTGCTTTACGCCGCCGAGGGGAAATTTACCCCGGAGGATATCCCCGCCATCTTAGAGAGCGGGGACCGTACCCTGGCGGGGCCCACGGTGCCCCCCGGCGGGCTGTACCTGACGAGAATCTGGTATGAGGATGAACGGCTGAATGAGTGAGAAACGCGTGGACAAGTCCAAAGAGGGAAAGCACCCGATCCGCAGCTTCCTGAGCTTTATTCTGCTGCTGGCGGCGGTGCTTCTGGTGGTGCTCTTCGCGGCCTACCGGGACGGGACGGGCTTCGACATCCTCCGGCGCTACCTCCACTACGGGCGCGCGGAGCAGGCGGGGGGAGAGACGGTGTACCACTACGACGCCGCCTCCAAAAACCGCTTCGCCCTCCTGGGGGACAGCCTGGCGGTGCTGTCCGACGCCTCCTTGAGCCTGTACAACAGCGCCGGGGAGGAGGTCTGGTCCGCCCCCGTGACCATGACGGCCCCGGCCCTGGTCTCCGGCGGCGGGAGGGCGGCGGCCTACGACGTGGGGGGTACGTCCCTGTACGTGCTGGACCAGTCGGGCCTGCTTCTGGAGCTCACCGCCGACGAGGAGGAGCCTTACATATCCGCCACGCTGAACAAAAATGGGACCCTGGCGGTGACGGCCCAGAAGAAGGGCTATAAGGGCAGCGTCAAGGTCTACGACCAGGCTCTGGGGACGGATCCGGCCTTTGAGTTCAAGTCCTCCCAGCGCTTTGTGCTGGACGGCTATGTCCTGGGGGACTGCCTGGCGGCGGTGACCCTGGGCCAGGAGAACGGCGTCTTTGTTAGCAACATCGTGCTCTATGAGATGCCGGGGACGGACCCGGCGGCGGACTACAGCATCACCGGCGGCCTGACAGCCGCCGTGGGGGAGCTGGAGGGGCGGCTGGCGACGGTCTCCGACACGGCCCTGACCTTTGCCAATACCACCGGCGAGATCACAGGGACTTATTCTTACAGCGGGTCCTACCTCCGGGAGTACGACCTGGGGGGCACGGGCTTCGCGGCCCTGCTGCTGAACCGCTACCGTTCCGGCAGCGTGGGACGGCTGGTCACCGTGGACAAGGACGGCGAGGAGCTGGGCTCTCTGGACGTCCGGGAGGAGGTGCTGGACGTCTCGGCCTCAGGCCGCTATCTGGCGGTGCTCTACTCGGACCGCCTGGCGGTCTATAACCAGGACCTCCAGCCCTACGCCACCCTCCAGGGAACGGGGGACGCCAAGGGGGTCCTGATGCGGCCCGACGGCTCGGCGCTGCTGCTGTCCGCCGGTTCCGCCAGCCTGTTTTTGCCTTGACTGCAAGAAAATAAGCGGTGTGTTCACAAAACGTTTACATGGGAAGAGGTAGGAAAGTTTGACGACACCTGTTATAATAGATGCTGTTGCCGTGGCGGTGCTGGCGGGCTTCGCAATCTGGGGAGCCTGGAAGGGCCTGCTGCGGACCCTGGCGGGGCTGCTGGTGCTGGCCCTGTCCCTGGCGGGGGCGGGGATCATCGCCTCGGCCCTGTCCGCCCCGGCGGCGAAGCTTATCGCCCCGGTCATTGAGAAGCGGATTGAGGCCCGCCTGGACGAGGCTATCCAGGAGCGCGCGGAGATACCGGGGGAGGGGGAGGAACCGCCCCTGGCGGAGCTGCTGGACCTGCTGGGCGTGGACCAGGCCCGGCGGGATGCCCTGGCGGACCGGACGGAGAAGAGCATCCGGGACACGGGGGCCTCCCTGGCGGCGGCGCTGGTGGAGAGCCTGGCCCGGTCCGTGCTCTACGGCGTTTTGTACATGATCTCCTTCCTCCTGCTGACGTTCGCCCTCCATCTGCTGGTGCGGATGCTGGACGCGTT
>CAJUOD010000138.1 GCA_910587875.1 uncultured Oscillibacter sp.
TAAAGCATCGTTGGGCGGAACATCCCACGGGGAAAGGCTTCCCGGGCCGCCGGGGAATTATTCGCCGGGGCAAAAAAGGGGCTTCCGGGGCTTGTCAAGGGGGCGGAAATGGGATATCCTGTAATCAGTATTTTGCACAAAAAAGGAGGCCCCCTCCATGCCCCACACGAAAGACAAAAAGCGCGTCCTCCTCATCGGCACCGGCGGCACCATCGCCTCGGAGGTGACGGAGGGCGGCCTGGCTCCGGAGCTGACCACGGAGCAGCTCCTCCGCCACGTCCCCGGCATCTCGGATATCTGCGCCGTGGACTGCCTCCAGCTTCTGAACCTGGACAGCACCAACATCGGCCCCGCCCACTGGCTCCAGATGGCCCGGTGCCTCCGGGAACACTATGGCCGGTACGACGGCTTCGTCCTCACCCACGGCACGGACACCATGGCCTACACGGCGGCGGCGCTGAGCTACCTCATCCAGGGGAGCCCCAAGCCCATCGTCCTCACCGGGGCCCAGCGGCCCATCGGCTTTGACTCCACGGACTCCAAGACCAACCTGACGGACGCGGTCCGCTGCGCGTCGGAGGACCTGCCGGGGGTCTCCATCGTCTTCGACGGCAAGGTCATCCCCGGCACCCGGGCCAAGAAGACCCGCTCCAAGAGCTTCCAGGCCTTCTCCAGCATCAACTACCCCTATCTCGGCATCCTCCGGGACGGGGTGCTGCTGCGCTATATCCGCCAGGACTGCGGAGCCTACCCCATGTTCTACGACGCGCTGAACACCCGGGTGGCCCTCTTAAAGCTCCTCCCCGGCATGGACCGGGCGGCGGCGGACTTCCTCCTGGAGCGGAACGACGGGCTGATTATCGAGAGCTTCGGCGTGGGGGGCCTCCCGGAGTCCGGGGGCTTTTACCACTGCGTGGACGAGGCCCTGGCGGCGGGGAAGACCGTGGTCATCACCACCCAGGTGGAGAACGAGGGCAGCGACGTGGGGGTCTACCACGTGGGACACGCCCTGAAAAACAAGCTGGGGGTGCTGGAGGCCTATGACATGACCACCGAGGCCGTAGCGGCGAAGCTCATGTGGATCCTGGGCCAGACCCGGGAGCGGCGGGAGGTGGAGCGCCTCTTCTACACCCCGGTGGCCCGGGACATCCTCTGGCCCGTGGATTGAAAAAAGTCCGAATCAAAATTTGGGTTGCAGATTGCAATTCCGGCAATTCCACGAAAACAAGTTGGCAGGAAGCCTGTACCATGCTGTACGTAAGGCGGGAGATAGGAATTTGAGGGGATGTGGCTATATTGAAAAAGGGCAGTGCTTTTATCTTTGTGTTCCTATGGTGTTTTACTGCGGTTGGCTGCTCTTCCCCCAAAACCGAGGCGGCACAAAAGGAGGGTCTGGAAATGTCAATAGATGCAATTTGGGAGATAAAAGATGTAAATACTTTTATTGTTTCATTGACGGATCATGTGATGCAAAAATGTGAATATGGTGACAATATGGACAATTTGAGCAATCCCGAACGTATTTTCTTTATTACACAGTCCTGTGAGATGGAAGTAAACAACGGTGGGTTTGCACAGTTTTTTGATAACTTCAGTGGTAATTTCGCTGGTGAATTGGTGAGTGCATTTCAAGAGATCGGCGCGCCCGGAACGGCGGAAATATGTGACAAGGCTTTACATGCCTTTGGGCAGGATATTCCCCTGGATTGGGAGGACCGGCGAGAATTGCTTGACAAAGTGGCGAGTGACGAGATTGATTGCATCCTTGAGGAATGTGATGATGCCTTTTATCAGTATGAAGAAGATTTGAATGCGCTCAACTATGCTTATGTTCTAAAAAACAAGGCGGATTTTTCATAGCGGTCAATTCCCGTTTGTCGGGCAGTCACAATTTAATTTAAGGGTGGCCGCCCGCTTTCGGTTTTTGACGAACGCTTTCGCTCAATAGCAGACAGCAGCACAAATCTTGAACAGGGATTGAAAAAATCCCCGCTTTCCTTTTTGGACGTCCTGTGGTACAATCCTTTTGTGTAAATGAACGCTGTCCCGCCGGGGGAGAAAGGAGTCCCGCCATGGCCCCAGCCGTTTCCGACCCCGTCCTCTCCCGCATCCGCGCCGCCGCGGCCCGGGGGGCCCTGTCCCACGCCCTGCTCTTCACCGGGCCGGGGGACCGCTTGGCGGCCGCCCGGTTTGCCGCCGCCGCTTTTCAGTGCGCGGGGCCGGAAAAGGAGCGCCCCTGCGGCGTGTGTCCCGCCTGCCGGAAGGTCCGGGAGGACATCCACCCCGACGTAATCACCGTCCGGGACAGCGAGCACAAGCTCATCGCCGTGGACGTGGTCCGGGAGGTCCGGAAGGACGCCTATATCCGCCCCAACGAGGGGGCCCGGAAGATCTACATCTTCCCGGACTGCGCCCTGCTGACGGAGCAGGACCAGAACGTCCTTTTGAAGCTGGTGGAGGAGGGGCCGCCCTATGCCGCCTTCCTCTTCTGCGCCGAGAACCCGGCGGCGGTGCTCCAGACCCTGCGGTCCCGCTGCGTGGAATTAAAGCTCCAGCCCGCGGGGGCGCTTCCCGCCGGGGAGGAGGCCGGGGACGGCGAGGCCCTGTGCCGCTGCCTTTTAAAGGGGAAGCGGGGGAGCGCCGCCGAGCTGGCGGTCCGCCTGGAAAAAAAGAAGCTGAGCCGGGAGGCCCTGGGCGCCCTGCTGGAGCGGAGCGAGGCCCTGTGTTCCCAGGCGCTGGTGCTCCTCTACGGCGGGAGCGTGGAAGCCGGGGACCGGGCGCTGGCGGAGGACATCGGGCGGCGCTTGACAAAGGGCCAGATCGTGCGTACCATAGAGCTCATGAAAAAGTACCGTCGAGAGTGCGGCTACAACGTGGGCCCCGGCCATGTGCTGGGGGCCCTGGCCGCTGAATTGGAGGAGATATTTTGACTGAAGTCATCAGCGTCCGCTTTCGGGGCGGCAGCAAGACCTATTTCTTCGACCCCAGGGGCCTCCAGGTCCGCATGGGGGAGAATGTCATCGTCCAGACCGCCCAGGGCCTGGAGTTCGCCGCGTGCACCCAGGGGAACCACGAGGTGGCGGACGAGGCCATCGTCAAACCCCTGAGCGCCATTGTCCGCAAGGCCACGGACAACGACTTCCGGGTGGTGGAGTACAACCGGAAGCGGGAGCGGGAGGCCTTCCGCATCTGCGAGGGCAAGATCGCGGACCACGGCCTGGAGATGAAGCTGGTCAGCGTCTCCGTGGGCTTCGACAGCAACAAGATTGTGTTCTACTTCACCGCCGACGGGCGGGTGGACTTCCGGGAGCTGGTCCGGGACCTGGCCTCCGTCTTCCGGGCCAGGATTGAGCTGAGGCAGATCGGCGTCCGGGACGAGGCCAAGATGATCGGGGGCTTAGGCATCTGCGGGCGGCCCTTCTGCTGTTCCCAGTTCCTGGATGGGTTCATGCCCGTGTCCATCAAGATGGCCAAGACCCAGAACCTGAGCCTGAACCCGACGAAAATCTCCGGCACCTGCGGGCGGCTGATGTGCTGTCTCAAGTACGAGCAGAACGCCTATGAGGACGCCGCCAAGCGGATGCCCAAGGTGGAGTCCTTCGTTCAGACCCCCGACGGGCCGGGCAACGTGAAGGGCGTGGAGCTGCTGCGGGAGCGGGTGAAGGTAAGCCTGGACAGCGCGCCGGAGAGCCTGAAGACCTACCGGGCCTGTGAGATCAAGGTCCTGCGCAACGGCAAGGGCAGCCGGGAGGGCATCGAGATCCCCGAGCGCACGGCCCGCTTTGTGGAGGAGAAGGAGGAAGAGGAGCTGATCCAGCCCGTGTTCTCCACCACCTATTACACCGACGACCACCTGGCGGAGGCCCCCCGCCGGGAGAAGATGAACGTGGAAGGGGACGGCAAGCCCCGCCACCGCCACCGGGGCGGCCGCCGGAGGGGCGGCCCCCGTCCGGAGATGCAGGCGCAGCCCCCCAAGAAGCAGGGCGGTTCCCGTCCCCCCAAGCAGCGCCCGGAGGGACAGAAGGACCAGGACCGTCCCGCCGGGGAGAACAAGCGCCGCCGTCCGCCCTACCGGGGCCGCCGGGGCGGCAAGGGCGGAGACACGCCCAAGGCATAATCACAATGATAAAAAGCGACGGCAGCGAAGATAGGACTTCGTTGCCGTCGCTTTGGCTTGGATGACGACCGGATTGTAGAGCGAGAGAAAGCTCTTTTGGTTACTTTTCTCTCGAGAAAAGTAACTTAGACGGAGAAGAGCAGCTCGGAGTACACCGGGAAGGGCCAGGCCTTGGTGTCGGTGAGGGCCTCCAGCTGGTCGGCGGTCTCCCGGGCGGCGGTCATGTCGGGGACCAGCACGTCGTGACAGTAGCGCATGGCCTCCTCGGGACCGGAGGGGATGGCGGCCAGGTCGGCTTCCAGCTTGGCGCAGCCGTCCATCAGCGTGTCCGTCAGGGCGGAGAGCTTTTGAGACGTGGAGGTCTCATAGCGGCAGCTGGAGCCGGTCTCCTGCTTTTTGAAGGCCCGCTCGCACAGGTCCGCGGCGCAGCCGGAGACGGCGGGGAGAATTTCATGGCGGATCATGTCGATCATGGTGCCCGCTTCGATGGAGAGCACCGTCCGGTAGTTTTCCACGTGGATCTCGTACCGGGCCCGGACCTCTTCCTCGGTGTAAATGCCGTGCTTGACGAAGAGCTCGATGTTTTTCGGCTCGATATAGGCGGGCAGGGCGTCGGCGGTGGATTTGAGGTTGGCAAGCCCGCGGCGCTCCGCCTCGGCGATCCAGTTTCCGTCGTAGCCGTTCCCGTTGAAGATGATGCGCTGGTGCTCCGTGAAGACCCGGCGGATCAGCTTCTGGAGGTCGGCCTGGAAGTCGGCGGAGGGCTCCAGCTCGTCGGCGAACTGCTTGAGCTCCTCGGCCATGATGGTGTTCAGGGCGATGTTGGGCCCGGAGATGGACTGGGAGGAGCCCAGCATGCGGAACTCGAACTTGTTGCCGGTGAAGGCCATGGGGGAGGTCCGGTTCCGGTCCGTGGTGTCCTGGCGGATGGCGGGCAGCACGTCCACGCCGATCTCCAGGGTCTTTTTGCTGGCGTCCGTGTACTCGGTGCCCTGGATGATGGACTCCACCACGGCGTTCAGCTCGTCGCCCAGGAAAATGGAGAGGACGGCGGGCGGGGCCTCCTGGGCGCCCAGGCGGTGGTCGTTGCCCGCCGAGGCCACGGTGGTGCGGAGGAAGTCCTGATAGTCGTCCACGCCCTTGACGAAGGCCGCCAGGAACAGGAGGAACCGGGCGTTTTGGCTGGGGGTGGAGCCGGGCTTGAAGAGGTTCTTCCCCGTGTCGGTGGAGAGGGACCAGTTGTCATGCTTGCCGGAGCCGTTCACCCCGGCGAAGGGCTTCTCGTGGAGCAGGCACACCAGGCCGTGGCGGTCCGCCACCTTTTTCATGACCTCCATGACCAGCTGGTTCTGGTCGCAGGCGGTGTTGGCGTCGGTGTAGATGGGGGCCATTTCGTGCTGGGAGGGGGCCACCTCGTTGTGCTTGGTCTTGGAGGGCACGCCCAGGGCCCAGAGGGTCTCGTCCAGGTCCTTCATGTAGGCGGCCACCCGGGGCTTGATGGCGCCGAAGTAGTGGTCGTCCAGCTCCTGGCCCCGGGGGGGCTTGGCGCCAAATAAGGTCCGCCCCGTCATGCGCAGGTCCTTGCGCCGGTTGTAGAGCTGCTTGTCGATGAGGAAGTACTCCTGCTCGGGGCCCACCTGGGCCATGACCTTCCGGGTCTCCGTGTCCCCGAAGAGGCGGAGAATGCGGACGGCCTGGCGGCTGACCTCCTCAATGGAGCGGAGGAGGGGCATTTTCTTGTCCAGGACCTGCCCGGAGTAGGAGCAGAAGATGGTGGGGATGCAGAGGGAGCCCTCCTTCAAAAAGGCGAAGGACGTGGGGTCCCAGGCGGTGTAGCCCCGGGCCTCGAAGGTGGCCCGGAGGCCGCCGGAGGGGAAGGAGGAGGCGTCCGGCTCGCCCCGGACCAGCTCCTTGCCGGAGAACTCCATCATGATCCGCCCGCCGCCGACGGGGCTGATGAAGCTGTCGTGCTTCTCCGCCGTGACGCCGGTCATGGGCTGGAACCAGTGGGTGAAGTGGGTGGCGCCCCGCTCCACGGCCCACTGCTTCATGGCCTCGGCGATTTCATTGGCGGTGGAGATGTCCAGGGGCGTGCCCTCGGTGACGCAGGTTTTCCACGCGCCGTAGGACGCGGGGGAGAGGCGGTCCTTCATGGTCTCCTCGTTGAAAACCATGCTGCCGAAGAGCTCGGGGAGCTGTAAGGTGGTACTCATATCGTATTCCTCCTCAATTTCTGAGTATATCGTAACATAAAATGTTGCAAACACAATTGGTAATACTTCTAAAGTTCAGCGCCGAAAGGGGGCCGTTCCTTGAAAGGGCCGTTCATTGCCCGCTGGCCCCATAGTTGCTCAGGGCCCGGGCGGAGGGGTCGTCCACGTCGCAGCCCTCCCAGGACTTGTTGGGCATCCAGAAGTCCCGGATCATAGCCGCTTGGCCGGGGTAGTGCTTCTCAAAGATCTCCCGGTACAGTAGGCTCTCCTTGGTGAAGGGCGGGCAGTGGTAGTCGTACTTGTGCCGCAGGGCCTCAAACTCCCCGTCCGTGTATTTCTCCTGGGCATAGGCCTTCAAATCGTCCACCATGGAGTGGCCCACGGCGTCGGAGAACGCGGCCTTCTGCCGCCAGAGGATGCCCTCCGGCAGGAGATGGTCCCTCTCAAAGGCGTGGCGGAGCAGGTACTTCCCCATGCCGTAGGTGTTCCGCTTCAGCTCCGGGTCCAGGGCCATGACGTACTTCACGAAATCCAGGTCGCCGAAGGGCACCCGGGCCTCCAGGGAGTTGACGGAGATGCAGCGGTCCGCCCGGAGCACGTCGTACATATGCAGCTCCCGCAGACGCTTCTCCGCCTCCTCCTGGAAGGCCTGGGGCGTAGGGGCGAAGTCGGTGTATTTGTAGCCAAAGAGCTCGTCGGAGATTTCCCCGGTGAGAAGCACCCGGATATCCGTCCGCTCATGGATGGCTTTGCACAGCAGATACATTCCCATGCTGGAGATCGGAAGAGCACACGTC
>CAJUOD010000139.1 GCA_910587875.1 uncultured Oscillibacter sp.
CGCCCACGACCTTCAGCTGCTCGATGGCGGCGGGGCGGTACACGTCGCAGGCGGCAAGCAGCGGCCGCTTCTGGTACTGCTTGCGCATGAGCCCGCCCAGCTTGGCGGTGGTGGTGGTCTTGCCCGCGCCCTGGAGACCCACCATCATGACCACCGTGGGGCCGGAGTTGGCCATGGTGATCCGGGCGTTGGCCCCGCCCATGAGGTTTGTCAGCTCCTCATTGACGATTTTCACCACCTGCTGGGCCGGGGTGAGGCTGTCCAGCACATCGGAGCCCACGGCCCGCTCCGTGACGGAGGCCACAAACTCCTTGACCACCTTATAGCTGACGTCGGCCTCCAGAAGGGCCAAGCGGACCTCCCGCATGGCCTCCCGGACGTCGTTTTCCGTCAGGCGGCCCTTGCCCCGGAGGCGCTTAAAGGCGGCGTTCAGTTTTTCGGTCAATCCTTCAAATGCCATAAGCTCATTCCTTTAAGGCGGCGGCCTCCCGGCGGATGGTATCCGCCAGCTCCGTCAGGCGCCGGTCCTCGTAATAGCGGTAGTTCAAAGTCGATATCTCTTCGGCGGCGGCGGCGATGGCGTCCACGTGGGCGCTCCGGGTCAGGAAGCGCTTGATGATGCCCGTCTTGTCCTCCACCTCCTGCATGGCGGCCTCGGCCCGGACAATCACATCCCGGACGCCCTGGCGGGAGATGCCCGCGTTCTCGGCGATCTCAGCCAGGGAGAGGTCTTCATTATAATAGAGGTCGAAGAACTCCCTCTGGCGCTCCGTGAGGAGCTCCCCATAGAAATCGTAGAGCATGGTCATGCGATAGGTCTGGTTCTTCATCACGGGAAACGCCCCCTTCCGCCGCGTCATGTAAAGCCAAGCCGCTTTACAACAGTGCTTAGTTTACAGGAAAAGCGGGGAAATGTCAAGGGGGAATTTGCGCGCGGCTTGACAAATCCGCAGGGAGCGGTTATACTGAATATAGAAAAAGCCTCCCGAGGGATTGGGGTCCCCCAGGAGGCGGGGCGGTGCCGGCAGACGGTTGCCCCCCGTAGAGTTACAAAGAAGTAACCGCTTGCGTGGAGGCAGGGCGGTTACTTCTTTTTATTGACCGCAATAAAGAGGCCGATTATGCCGATGATAACAAGCGTGTACTGAAACAGTTCACTGTATGTAACCACAAGCAGCCCCCCTTTCCGAAGATCAGAGGGCAAGAAGCTGCCCCCTGTCCAGGGGCCAACCGTCCACCGTCAATGGCAGCGCCAAAAGCATCATACCACGTTTCGGCAAAAGACGCAAGCCGCGAAAAGAGGACCCGCCCAGGGGGCGGGTCCTCTTTCGTGTGTGGGATTGCTTGAATTTCGCGATGGATTAGTCGTGCGCGTCAGCCCAGGTCAGGTTCGCCTGGAACTCGAAGTTGGCTGTAGTGTTGTCGGTAGTCGGCTTAACAACAGTGTAGGTGCAGATGAACTCATCGTCCACAGCCACAGCTCCAGTGGTAGAGTCCTTATCAAAGGTCACCTTACCAGCGGCCGCAACCACGTTCTCGGAATCCGCCATCGTGAAGGTGGGGGTCCCAGCCGTGCCGTTTTTGTTGGCCACAACACCGAACCCAAGTTCCGCGCCGTTGACCTTCGCCGCGGCCTGGGCTTTCGCCGTCGTGCAGGTCACCGTGATGGTCACCGTATCGGTAAGCTCAATCACGTCGTTGGCCTGGAGGGTCTTCTGCCCAATCTTCGCCACAACACTAAAGTCGGTGAGGGCGGCGGGAGCCGTGTACACAACGAACGCGGCGTCCTCGTAGGTGGATCCGGCAGCAGCAGTCGCAGTCAAGTCAGCAAGCTTGCCCTTGAGGTCCACAACCGTCGTTCCATCCGCCTTGGTCTCGCGGACATTGCCCACGGTCAGCCCGTCCAGAGCCTTCACATTTGCGGCTCCGCCGGAAACATCAACGTATTTCGGAGTCTCGCCAACCGTGACTTTGATCGCATCGATGTCCGGGGTGAAGCTGGTGCCGAGGACCGTTCCCTTGGGAGTGGTGTAGCTGTAGGCAATGTCGCCATTGGGCAGCAGCTCCACAGAATCCTCGTTCACATCAACGCCCAGATGCCGCAGGGCCTCCAGGGCCTGCTTCTCCATGGTCTCGGCGGTGCCGTCGTCCAGGAAGATCAGATCGCCGATCTCATCCAGGTCCTGGTCCTCTAGGCCAGCCACAACCGTGATGGCATCCGCAGGCATCTCGCTGTAGGTGAAGGTGCCGTCGTCTTCCTCGAAGGTGAAGGTGTAGGTCGCAGCGACGTTCGCCTCGGAGGTCACGGTCACAGCCAGGGTATTGGTATCAGCCGGGGCTCCGGTGACGGTCAGTTCGGTGTTGTCCGCATTCGCAGTGACAGCGAAGGTTCCGCCGGACGCAGTCGCGGTGGTGATGGTCGCTCCCTCGCTGGCCTCCAGGTTGATCTTGGCAACAGCCGCAAGCTCCGCAGTGGTCAGCCTGACAGTGCCGCCGTTCGTCCAGGAGTCATCGATTCCCTCGATGGTCAGGGTCACATCTTTTCCGGTCTTGGCCGGGACAGTCGCCTCGGCGGCTACCTCATCGGTGATGACCACCAGGGCGGCCTCGCGGAAGTTGCCGTTTCCGGTCTTGTCGTTGACAATCAGCTGCAGCTCCAGGGTCTTCTCGTTCAGAGCCGGATCATTATAGAACGCCACATAATTGTCTTCGTTCGCGTCCAGCTTGTTGTCGGCCTCGGAGACCAGCCACTTCAGATCCTTGTAGCTGCTGATCTCGCGGGTGGCCCGCTTGGCAGCCTCAGAACGCAGGTCGGCAAACTTGGCGTTGTAAATCCGGATGACGCCCTTATCTCCGCCAAACTCGGCAAGGCCGTCGTCGCGGGTATCGGACATGATCTCGGGGGCGGGAGTCGTGCCGGAGCCGCTGCCCTTGACGTGGGCAATCTCGGCCAGGCGGACGAAGCCCTTGTCCTTGTTCACCATCTGGAACAGCTCGGCCTGGAAGGTAGAAGCCGGGCGGCCGGTGAAGTTGTTGTGCTCGCGGAGGTCATAGCACTTCTCAGAGCCGCTGTAGTTCTCGATCTCCTTCTCGGAGTAGGAGACGAAGGTGTTTTCGGCCACATAGTCGTCGGAGACGATTTCAATCTTGTCGTTGAAGTAGCCGTCGGGGCCCAGCATGACGACGGTGTAGTGGTACACCATGGTGCCGTCGGACAGCTTGGTGGCTCCGCCCTTCTGATCGCGGATGTACATCAGGTTGGTCGCCGTCGCGTCGTTGGACTCGCTCTTGATGACAACAACCTTGACCTGGTTTCCGACCCAGTTGTCGGCGGCCTCAGAGGTGTAGCCGACCTGGGCATGGGTGTAGTAGCTGGCATTGCTGGTGGGATAGCCCGCAGCGTCGCCCTCGTCGGTGCGGTCATAGAAGTCCTTCAGCTCCTCAGCGGTGGCTTCCTGAACGCCCTTCTTGATTTCAACAGCCTCGACCTCGCCGGAGCCGTCGCTCTCATAGGTGACATAGACAAACTTGATTCCGGTGCTGTCCACATAGACCTTCTGGTGCGCCTCGTTCTTGGTGCCGGGCTGGCTCACCAGGGGGATGCGGACGTCGCTCTTCTCAATCCGATCGTTGCTGTAGGCTTCCACAGCCTCAATATCCACACCGGCCACTTTGTTCTTGCCCTGCTCGGTGAGGATGTCCCACTCAGCGTTGCCCTTGGTGGTGCTCACATAGCGGACCAGGTCGCCGGGGGCGTAGCCCTTGGTGTAGGCGCCGTTCGCCCAGTGGTTGCGGAAGTTGCCCAGGTTCAGCTCCAGCTTCTCGCCGCTGGTGTCCCAGCCCTCGACCATGGTGACCAGGTGGCGATCCACCACGTCCTCATAGTAACGGCCGATGACCATCCAGCCGTCGGTGCTTCCGACGTCCTCAGCCTTCAGGGCGTTTCCGTTCTTGTCCAGGTACAGGGTCACGTCCTTGCGGGTCATCTTGACGGCCTCTCCGTCGATGTCACGCAGGTCGCGGCTCCACAGGGCGATGGGATAAGCGGTTCCGCCCACGGTGACGCTGACGGGATCCTTATCGAGGGAGGTCAGGGTGCCGTAGGTCTCCACGGCGGTCAGGGCGCCCTTGACGGTCTCGGGGACATAGGCCGCAGACACGTCATACTTGATGGTGGAGGCGGGAGTGGAATCCTGAGCCACGGGGATCACGGCGACAACGTCGCCCTCCTCCAGCTCGGACAGCACGCTGTAAGCGCTGTCTTCCGCTTTCACATCGTCCACAGAGGGCACATTCAGGGGCTTCATGTTGTAGGCGTTGTTGCTGATACTGTCCGCATCGTCATCGTCCTCGCGCAGGAGGGAGACATAGTCGCTGCCAATGCGGCGGACTTCCATCAGCTGGGTCTGGACAACCACAACGTCGGTGATGAAGTCGGCGTCATCCTCGGAGACATAGACTTCCACCACGGTTCCGTTGTCCGTCAGGTCGCAGATATTGGAAACCTTGGCTTTTACTCCGTCAGCAATATCGTCGCTGTAGGTCTGGGGGAGAGCGGGAGCAGCCTGCCATTCGCCCTCATCGCCCCGCGCTTTGTCCAGTTCATACTTCACACCGTTGACCCAGAAGGCAGTGTAGGCAGAACCGTTGTCGGTCTCCAGATCATAGCCGCCCAGGCCGGTAGCCCGGTTTTTCACGGCGTCGGTCTTGTCCACATGGGCCATCTGCTTGTCGAAGACAAAGTCGGCCTCAATGGGGAAGGTTCCGATGGTGACCTTCTTGTAGGACCACTCGTTGGAGGGACGGCCGAAGCTGTCGCGAGCGGTTCTGTGCTCGTCGTTCAGGCGCAGATCCTTGAAGTGCTCCTCGCCGAACTCCACGGTGTAGTGATCGTCCTTGGCATTTCCTTCGGAATCAGCCTTCCGGTTCAGGATGTTCTGAGCATAGGCCTGGTTGCTGGTCACATAAGTACGGGTCTGAGCGCCCACAACGGAGGCCTCGCCCGCGGTGATGTTGAAGCCGCCGGTGTACTCCACCATAGTGGCCTTCAGGGTGTTCAGGGCCAGCTGGCAGGCTTCCTCACGGTTGACGGCGTCAGCGCCCTGGAAGCTCAGGCGGTTGAACAGGCCGGCGGCGTTGCCCAGACGGGCCACGTTCATGGTCCAGCCGGTGCCGGTGAAGCCCTCGAGGTCGCTCTTATAGCCCAGAGCGCCCAGGAGCATCTTGGCGAAGGCATAGCCGGTCAGGGGGTTGGCGGGCTTGAAGGTGCCGTCGCCGTATCCGCTGATGTATCCGGCCGTCTTGCAGTAGCCGATGACGCCCGCGAAGGTGTGGCCCGCGGGAACGTCGGGATAGGGGCTCGCGTTGTTAGGCAGAGCAGAGGCAGCCTCGGGGCCGATCATCAGGGAGACGATGATCTTGGCGGCCGCGCCGCGGGTCAGCTCCGTCTCGGGACGGAAGGAACCGTCCTCATAGCCGGTGATGATGCCAATCCGGTTCAGGACGGCAACAGCTTCCTCGTACTGGATCTCATCCTTATCGGAGAGGTCCTTGTACTCGGTGGCCCCAGCGCTGATGGTGACCAGAGACATGGCCATAACCAGTGCGAGGACCAGGGATAAGAACTTCTTCATGGAATTTCCTCCTTTGATTTCAGGCGGGAAGTTCACCGCCGTTATTCGCGGTCCGGGACGCGTCGGCTTTTCCGGCGCACATACAGTGGCTAGCCGTTCCCGTATCTGCACCGGGACTGCCGCCTCATCCGTGCCGCATGATGAATATAGCACAGGGATTTTTGAAAATCAATATGATATCAATGATTGTAACATAACAGTAACAAAGCGGCCTCGGTTTTCCAACAGGATCATTCCCTGATAAAATCAACACAAAGTTTCCAATTCTGCATTTATCTGCCATTTTTGCATGGTGCCAGTTCGCAGTATTGCTGTTTTCTTTTAATATATATGTGTAACTTTAAATTCCGCCAACCCCCGGGGGCTCCCTGCGGCGGCGCGGGCCCTTCTCCCCGCTTCCGGCCCCTGCGGAGAAATTGCGGATTGACTTGCCGCCGGGGAACGTAGTATGATAAACGCAGCAACTTCGCAAACGTTTGAGCGGCAACGCGCGAAAGGAGGCCCGGCGTGAAGACCATTCTCGGCTATCTCCGCCCCCACGCCCCCAGGGTGGCGGTGGGCGTGACGGTGAAGTTCACCGCCGCCGTGCTGGAGCTGCTGCTCCCCCTGCTGCTGGCCCATATCATCGACGACTGCGTCCCCGCCCGGGACCTGCCCGGGGTCTACCGGGCGGGGGGGCTGATGCTGCTCATGGCTTTCGGCGCGGCCTTCTGCAACATCACGGCCAACCGCATGGCGGCCTGGGTGTCCATGGACATGACCCGGCAGCTCCGCCGGGACCTCTATGAGCGGACGCTGTACCTCTCCCAGGCCCAGCTGGACCGCTTCTCCGTGTCCTCCATCGTCTCCCGGCTGACCAACGACACTTATAACGTCCATCAAATGTTTGACAAAATCCAGCGGGGCGGCATCCGGGCCCCCATGCTGGTGCTGGGCGGGCTGGTGCTGACCTTCTTCCAGGCCCCGCCCCTGGCCCTGGTGCAGCTGGCGGTCTGCTCCGCCACGTTTTTCGCCATCTGGCTGGTGACCCGCCGGGGCATCCCCCGGTACACCCGAGCCCAGGAGGCGGTGGACACTGTGGTCCGCATCCTCCGGGAGAACGCCGCCGGGGTCCGCGTCATCAAGGCCCTGGCCTGCCAGGGGCGGGAGCGGGACCGCTTCACCGCCGCCAGCCGGGCCTCCAAGGAGGCGGAGGAGACCGCGGGCTGCGTCATGGCCGCCGCCAATCCCCTGTCGGACTTCCTGCTGAACCTGGGCCTGGTGCTGGTGGTTCTGGCGGGAGCGGCGCTGGTGAACCGGGGTCGGATGGCCTCCGGGCAGATTGTGGCCTTCCTCTCCTATTTTACATTGATCCAAACCGCCACCCTGGGCCTGGCCAAGCTCTTCGTCAAGTTCAGCAAGGGCGTGGCCTCCGCCCGGCGGATTGAGGAGGTCTTACTGGCTCCGGAGGACCAGCCCGCCCGCCCCGGCGCGGGGCGGAACGGC
>CAJUOD010000140.1 GCA_910587875.1 uncultured Oscillibacter sp.
ATTTTCATGACCATAAATCAGCCCTTATCCTCAGAGCAACGTGTGCGCTGGTACATCCAAAGAAAAGGCTGACAAAAAGAGAGAATCTCAGGAGTCCAACTCATACCTATGATTTTCTGGACGTTCACCCTCGATACAGGTATGGTGTATCGCTGGGAGGCGAAACTATGAAGTGTCAGAGGAACTCCAACAGAATACATCCAAAGCGGCTGTTTCTCCATGGCGGGAACAGCCGCTTTTGCATCCTCTGAGATAATTTCAAATTGCGGAAACCTTTGGCTCCTCTAAAATAAAGCTATCAAAAAAAGGAGGAGCCATATGGAATACGGATATGTTCGAGTCTCTACCAAAGAGCAAAACGAAGAGCGGCAGATGGTTGCCATGCGGGAATTTGGCATAAAAGACAGCTACATCGTTCTGGATAAACAAAGCGGAAAGGATTTCCAGCGGCCCGGATACCAGCGGCTGATACGCAAACTGAAAGCCGGGGACACCCTTGTCATCAAGAGCATCGACCGGCTGGGACGGAACTACGACGAGATTCTGGAGCAGTGGCGGCTCCTGACCAAGGAAAAGCAGGTGGCCGTCGTGGTGCTGGACATGCCCTTGCTGGATACCCGCCAGGGGCGGGACCTGACGGGGGTCCTGATCGCGGACATTGTGCTCCAGCTTCTGAGCTACGTGGCCCAGACGGAGCGGGAATTTATCCACCAAAGGCAGGCGGAGGGGATCGCCGCCGCCAAGGCCAGGGGAGTCCACTTCGGGCGCAGCTTCAAAGATCGGGGAGAACGATATGAAGAAGTCCTTGCGGCCTGGCGTCGGGGAGAACTTTCCGGCAGGGCGGCCGCAAGGGTCTTGAACGTGACCCACGGGACCTTTCAGCGATGGTGTAGAGAAATCGGCGAATAAAGTGTGCTTTGCAGGCCACCTGGAGTAAACCGGGGCTTCCGGCGGGATTTGTCTTTTTTACATAACCATATATTCCACTTTGTCATTTTCTATGAGGTTACTCTATCACAACCCTCTCGAAAATGCAATAGAGAATATGGCTTATAAAGTACACCTTGCAGGCCGCCCCTGCCCCCGGCGGTAAGGGGAGGGGAGCCAAGTGTCGGATTTGACGGGCCGCCGGTACGGGAAACTCACCGTGGCCGGGCCCACGGAACAGCGGAAAAACGGCTACACCGTCTGGCTCTGCCGGTGTGACTGCGGCGGAGAAATCCTGCTGGACACCCGTCGCCTCCAGCGGGGGACGGCGGCGGACTGCGGCTGCGTTTCCAAGGTAAGGCCGGGCCGGCGGGACATCACCGGAATGCGTTTCGGCAGACTGACCGCCATAGAGCCCACGGGGGAGACTGTGGGGGGCAGCGCGGTCTGGCGCTGCTCCTGCAGCTGCGGCGGGGAGGTCCTGGCCCCCCTTCATCAGCTGACGGCTGGCTACCGGAAGAGCTGCGGCTGCCTGAGCCGCCCGGCCAGAAAGGAATTCATCGGAAGGCGCTTCGGGCGGCTGACGGTGACGGCCTATGCCGGGAAGCGGGATGGGATGCACCGCTGGCGGTGCCGGTGTGACTGCGGGAACGAGACCGTGGTGGGCCAGACGCCGCTCCAGACAGGAAAGACAAAAAGCTGCGGCTGCCTCCAGTCCGAGATCTACCGGGAGAACCTGAAGTTGGTGGACGGCACCTCCGTGACGATTCTGGAAGCCACTATGGACCGGCTGATCGCCAGCAACACCAGCGGACACACCGGGGTGTATCTGGACAAACGGCGGGGGAAATGGGTAGCGCAGATCACCTTCAAAGGGAAGACCCATTACCTGGGGGCCTACGCCGAGAAGCAGGAGGCGGTCAAGGCCAGGAAGCGGGGGGAGGAGGAGTTTTTCGAGCCCTTTCTGGCGGAATTTGCCGCGAAAGCCCCACAGGATACAGCGGACGGCGGGCCGTGAAAACGGCGAAAGACTTGCATCAGGAGAGACCTATGGAACAGCATAATGAGGAATATATAGAAATCGATCTGCTGCGGTTGCTGGGCGCGCTGCGGCGCAGGGCGCTCATGATCGCCCTGTCCGTGCTTGCCCTTACCCTGGCCGGGTTTTTGCTGGCTTTTTGCGTCATTCCGCCCAAGTATCAGGCCAGCGCCCTGCTGTACGTAAACAACAGCTCCTTTTCCGTCGGCAGCACCTCCATCAGCCTGTCGGACCTGTCGGCCTCCCAGACGCTGGTGGACACTTACATCGCTATTCTGATGACCCGCCTGACGCTGAACGAGGTCATTGAGAGGGCGGAGTTGGACTACGACTACGAGGACCTGGAGGAAATGATCGAGGCCGAGGCGGTGAACCACACGGAAATCTTTGAAATCACCGTGACCAGCAAAGACCCGCAGGAATCGAAGCGGATCGCCAACACCATTGTGGAGGTTCTGCCGGATAAAATCGCGCAGATCGTGGATGGCAGCTCCGTGCGCACGGTGGATTTTGCAGTGACGCCGGAGAAACGGCACAGCCCCAGCATCACGATGTTTACAGTGATCGGGGCGCTGGTGGGACTGGCGCTCAGCTGCGGGCTGGTAGTTCTGCTGGAGCTGCAGGACGAGCAGATTCGCAGCGAAACCTATCTGCTTCAGACCTATCGCCTGCCGGTGCTGGCGGCGGTGCCCGACATGTTCGCGCCCCAGGCGGATAGGAGATACGGCTCATATTACGCGAAGAAAAATGGAGGGCGCGGGACATGAGAAAACGAACCGGGGGAAAGCACTTAGCCCGCGCCGAAGAGGAAGCGGCCTTCGGGCCGGGACTGGGCTTCGGGGCGTCGGAGGCCTACCGGCTCCTGCGGGCCAACATCCTGTTCGCCCTGCCGGATAAGGGAAGCTGCCGGGTGATCGGCGTGACCAGTGCTCTCAGCGGCGAGGGAAAGAGCACGACGGCGCTGAACCTGGCCTATATGCTGGCGGAGAGCGGCCGGAAAACACTGCTGATTGAGGCGGACATGAGGCTCCCTACGGTGAGCCGGAAGCTGGGCCTGCCCAGTGAGCCGGGGCTTTCCAATCTGCTGGCGGGCCTGTGCGGCGGGGAGGAGGCGGTACGGGACTCGGGGATTCACGAACGGCTGTGGGTAACGCCGTCGGGAAACATTCCGCCCAATCCGTCGGAGCTTTTGGACTCCGGACAGATGAAAGAGGCGCTGGAGAAATTAAAAGAGAGCTACGACTTTCTTCTGCTGGACCTGCCTCCGGTAAACGAGGTGTCGGACGCCCTGGTAGCGTCACGCCTGGCCGATGGAATGATCCTGGTGGTTCGCTCGGGCTACGCCAGCCGGTCCGCCGTGGCGGAGGCTATGCGGCAGCTGCAGTATGCGGAGGCCAAGGTGCTGGGCTTTGTGATGAATCGGACGGACAGCCAGGAGGGAAATTACAAAAGCTACAAGTCCGGCTATGGATATCGGTATGGCCGGAATGCGGAGCCGTTATGATCGACCTCCATACCCACGTTCTTCCGGGCATGGACGACGGCAGCGGGAGCGTGGCGGAGAGCCTGGAAATGCTGGAGGCCATCGCCGCTCAGAGAATTTCCCACGTCGCGGCCACGCCGCATTTTTACGCTGGGGAAAACGGGCTGGAGATCTTTCTAGACCGGCGGGCCGCAGCGGCGGCGGAGTTGAGGCGGTACTGCCGGCGCGCGGGCCTGCCTAAGCTACTGCTGGGGGCGGAGGTACGATATTTTGAGGGGATGAGCCGCACAGAGGGGCTGGAGGCCCTGCGCATAGAGGGCTCAGAGCTTCTGCTGCTGGAGCTGCCTTTTTCCGTTTGGCCGGACCGGCTGATAGGAGAGGTCTCGGAGCTCTGCCGGAGGCCCGGCATCCAAATTGTCCTGGCCCATATTGAGCGCTATTTTGACCGCCAGCCTCCGGAGCTCTGGGACCGCCTTTGGAAGGCCGGGGCGCTGAACCAGTGCAATGCGGGCTTCTTCCTCCGCTGGCGCACCCGGTGGAAGGCCCTTCGCATGCTGGAGCGGGGCCGGATTCACTTCATTGCCTCGGACTGTCACAACCCCTCCACCCGCCCGCCCCGGCTGGGAGAGGCGCTGGAGGCCGTCGGAGATCTGCGGGGGCGGCTGGAGGAGAATGTCCGGGAGCTTTTGCCCGCTTTGGAGGTGTGACATTTTGAAAAACCGTTGGTACATCACGGGCGGCGTGCTGCTTGCGCTGGCGCTTCTCCTCCTGCTGGCGGAGGCTTGGCCCGTTCGGGAGCTCCCGGAGGCGGAAAAGGCCGTACAGGCCGCCGTTTCCGCCCAGGAGCGGGAGAAGGAAGAAGAGCCTGCTCCGCTCCAAAAGGAACCGCCGGAGCCCTACGTCAGTCCCGTGGATTTCGAGTCCCTGCAAGCCGAGAATCCCGATATTTACGCGTGGCTGTACGTTCCCGGCACGGAGATCAATTACCCCATCCTTCAACGGGAGGGGGACGACAGCTATTATCTCCAGCGGAACAGCCAGGGCCAGCCGGATAAAAACGGCTCTCTTTTCACTGAGAGCGCCTATAACGCCAGGGACTTTTCAGACCCGGTCACGATCATTTACGGGCATCACATGCGCTCCGGGGCCATGTTTGGAAATTTGCAGAGGGATTATTCCGCGGCGGGCTCCCTAGAGGAGCTCTGGGAGATCATTGTCTATCTGCCGGAGGAGGAAATTCACTATCAGGCGTTCGCGGGGGTGCCCTACAGCGGCATTCATATCCTGCGCTACTACGACTTCACCATTCCCGTGGTGTATGAGGCGTTTTTAGATCAGGCCTGTTCGGCCCGGGAGCTGAGCGCCAACGTCCGTCAGGACGCCGGGGCGGCTCCGGGGGATCAGCTGCTGATCCTGTCCACCTGCCTCCAGGGCAATAACAAGCGGCGTTATCTCGTCCTCGCCAGGAGGATGGATGATAGAACGGAGACATCAATTTACTGAGAAAGGAAGCATCACCATGAAGAAACTCTGTGGAATTTTGACCGCCCTTTTGCTGACGGCGGGACTGGCCGTACCAGCTATGGCCGTTCCCGTGGAGTCCGTCACGGAGCCCCCCGCGCCTACGGCGCCTTCTAACCCCCGGGACCAGCTCCCCGACCCCAACAACCCCGAAGCCCCTGATACCGTGGTTATCATGGACGGCGACGTCCCCCTGACCTTCATCAAGGTTTGGAACCCGGAAAAAGAAGAGTATGAATACATTCTGGATGAAGAGGTTCCCCTGGGCGATCTTCCCGGGGAGAACTCTCCCCAGACCGGCGAGACCTATGGCGCGGGCCTGGCGCTGGCCGCCGCGCTGGCCGCCGGAGGCGTGCTGGCGCTGAGAAAAGGCCGGAAGGCGGAAGAACCCTGAGATGCGTCTGCGGCTCAACGTCCGGGCGCTGAAAGCCGGGGCGACTTTCCTGGTTCTTTTGGTCCTCCTCCTGGCGGGCGGGTTGGTTTTGCGCCGCTGGGAGGAGGCCCGCCCCGGTCCTCCGGTCCCCCTGGAGGAGGAACCGGAGGACCAGCGGGAGCTGGTTTCTTACGGCGGCGCCTGGTACGCCCCCAGGGAGGACCTGGAGACCGTGTTGTTTCTGGGACTGGATAAGGCCGCCCTGGATGACTCGATTCCCGTCTCCGGGGACTACGCCCAGGCCGATTTTGTGGCGCTGCTGGTACTGGACCCCGGGACGGAAAGCGGGAAGCTGATTCATATTAACCGGGACACCATGACGGATATCCCGGATTTCGACGCCTCCGGCAGGCCCTTGGGAACGTACACAGGCCAGCTTGCGCTGGCCTACGCTCACGCCCAGGCGTATACCGGCAGCGAGAGAACCGCCTGCGAGAGCGCGAAAAAGGCGGTTTCACAGCTGCTGTACGGGGTGGAGATCGATCACTATGTCACTTTGACGCTGGACGGCGTGGCCTGCCTGAACGACCTGGCGGGCGGGGTGGAGGTGGAAGTTCAGGATGACTTTTCCGCCGTTGACAAGACCCTGGTTCAGGGGGAGACGGTCACCCTGCTGGGCGAGCACGCCTTGAATTATGTTCGCGCCCGTTGGTGGGTGGGCGACAGCTCCAACCTGGAACGCATGGAGCGGCAAAGCGAGTATCTGGATGCGCTGTGGAAGAAGCTGAACGAGCGGATGAAGGCGGACGAGGGGTTTGCCCTCTCGGCGCTGGCGGCGCTGAACGATTATATGGATTCCGACTGCACGGCGGAGCAGCTGTCCGCGCTGGCGGAAAAGGCCCGGACGTATGAGGCCGGGCAGGCCTCCCTGGCGGGCGAGGCCGTCATGGGAGAGCGGTATATGGAATTTTACGCAGATGAGGACGCTTTGAGAGAACTGGTCGTCGATACTTTTTTTGAGCTTGTAAAAGAACCGAAAGAACTCGGATAAAGAAAGAGGTGAAAAAGGCTTGAAAATTGCAGTGATTGGAATGGGATATGTGGGGCTAAGCATAGCGACGCTGCTGTCACAAAAAGAGACTGTCTACGCGGTAGACGTCGCGGCGAAAAAAATTGATTTGATTCGGGAGAAACGGGCTCCCTTTGAAGACCCGGAAATCCAAAAATATCTAAAGGAGAAGCCGTTGCGCCTTGTCGCAACAATGGATGAAAAAGAGGCGTACATAGGCGCGGATTATGTGGTGATTGCCGTACCTACGGATTTCGACTCGGAGAAAAACTACTTTGATACGTCCGAAGTGGAGGCGGTGCTTGAACAGGCGATGAGGTATGCTCCGGATGCGGTGATTGTGATTAAATCTACGCTTCCGCTGGGCTATACAAGGGAGCTTTGGAAAAGAACGGGAAACCGGAAAATTATGTTCAGCCCGGAATTTCTGCGGGAGGGCAGGGCCTTACTGGATAACCTTTACCCCAGCCGCATTATTGTAGGCACCGACATGGCCGACGACGATCTAAGGATCAATTTGTGGTAGGTCATGTGGGGAGGTTCTGCTTCCAGAAAAACCACGAATTTTTGATA
>CAJUOD010000141.1 GCA_910587875.1 uncultured Oscillibacter sp.
GATGCTCTTGATGGTGGAGGAGTGAGGCATGGAGGAAATTTACCGTTCCTATCTAGGATTCCTGAATTCCATGAGCCGGGGGCTGGAAAGCCTCACGGGCTTGAATGAAAAAAAGCTGGCCGCCGCCCAGGCGGATGACCTGACGGTGCTGAACGAGCTTTTGAACCAGGAGCAGGCCCAGGCCCTGAATTTCCGGGGCCTGGAGCTGACCCGGGATAAGCTGCTGCCCCAGCTGGGGCTGGAGGGCGTGCCCATGGGCGAGGTCCCGGGCCGCTTCCCCCCCGCCATGCAGGAGGAGGCCCGGCAGGCCGTGGCGGAGCTGAAGCAGCGCTACGCCGCCTACCGGCAGGCCTCCGGGAAGACGCGGACCCTCCTGGAGCAGACCCTCCACGAGGTGGACGGCATCATCACGCAGCTGGGGGGACCTCCCGCCGCCGGGCCGGCCGGCCCGGGCTACGGCAGGGAGCCGGAGGGCAGCGCCCCGCCCCCGTCCATGAAAACGGATTTCCGCGCCTGACACGCGAAGACGAGATAAGGAGTATTTTGATATGGGCATTGGCACTTTTGGTTCCTTCACCCAGGCCCGGCTGGCGATCTACGCCGCCCAGACGGGCATCACGGTGACGGGAAACAATATTTCCAACATCAATACCGAGGGCTACACCCGCCAGCGGCTGAACCAGGTGAGCCTTTACACCGCGGGAGCGGACCGCTATTACTCTGCGGGCGACATCCGCACGGGCCAGGGTGCGCTGGTGAAGAGCCTCTCCCAGATCCGCAGCCCCTACCTGGATATCCGCTACCGGACGCTGAACGCCCAGTTTGGCTACGCCGACGGCCGCCTGGAGACCCTGAACGAGATCCAGCAGATCCTGGACGAGGTGGGCGCGGGCGACGAGAGCAAGGGCGAGGGAGGCCACGGCATCCTGGGCCTGGAGTTCAAGAAGCTGGGCGAGGCCTTTAAGAATCTGGTAGACCAGACGGGGCACCAGGAGTACGACAACACCGTCCGGCAGATTGCCAAAAACCTGGTCACCATGATGAACAAATACGCCAACAAGCTGGAAGAGGTCCGGCAGAACACCGTCAAAAAGCTGGAGCAGAATCTGGAAGAGGTCAACAACTACCTGACCACCATCCGCTCCCTGAACGAGGAGATCCGCAAAAACGAGATCCACGGGGACCCCTCCCTGGAGCTCCGGGACGAGCGGAACCTCCAGATCGACAAGCTCTCCGAGCTGATTGACATCAACGTGACCTACAGCGAGGAGGAAATCGCCGGCGGGCTGAAGGTGGAAAAGCTGACCATCCGCCTGGCCAACGCCAACCCGGACTCGGAGGTCCGCACCGACGAGTCGCTGCTGATCGACGGCATCTTCGGCGCCCAGATCAAGCTGGATAAGCTGCCCGTGGAGAACCCGGATGCGGCGTATGACCCGAATGACCGGACCACCTGGCCTTACCTGCATAAAGATACCGGCAAGCCGACATCTGCTCTTTCGCAGGCCGCCAAGGTGAAGGTGGAAAACCCGAATTGGACCCAGGGCGACGATCCGGCCCTGCGGTATCTGGACGCGAACGGGAATCCCACGGACGAGGCCAACGCCGCCGAGAAGCCGGTGGCGAACCCCGATTACAAACCCTATTTGGATTTGAACGGAAATCCCACGGCGGATATCAAAGAGGCCCAGAAAGTTACCGATCCCAATTACAACCTGACCATCACCGAGCTGAAAAACAAGCTCGGCGAGGTATACGAGGCCCTGAACAAGGGGACCCCTGTCGCGGTCTCGGGAGAGCGCCTGGTAGACGACGGCCAGGGCAATCAGGTGTCCATCAAGGACCTGTTCAAGGTGCCGGTGACGCGGACGGTGGACCCCAAGGACCCGACGACGCTGCCGTTTTGGGACGATGTGAACAAGGTGGCGGTGGCCACGTCTTCGGCGGCCACCAAGGAGAAGGTTCCAAACCTGAACTGGGATGGCGTAGATCCTAATACGCAGTATCTGAACGCGGACGGAAATCCCACGGATGAGGCCCACGCCGCCGAACGGCCGATGATGAACACCGGCTACGCGCCCTATTTGGACGCGGCCGGAAAACCCACGGCGGACCTGGCCGACGCCCAAATGGTCAACGACCCCACCAAGAACCGGATCTCGGTGACGACGCCGGACCTGCCGAATCCGGGAGACACCACGCTGATGGTTTACAAGCGGGTGCTGCTGTCCAACGGGACCTATGCCTACACCGCGCAGATGATTACCAAGGAGGTCTCCCATAAGGTCCAGCTGGACGACAACGACCTGAGCGGCAAAATCCAGGCCCACCGGGAAATGCTCACGGAGCAGGGCGAGTTCACGGACCGGGACGTGATTGCGAACATCGACGAAAACGCCGGCGGAAAGCGGGGCATCCTCTACTACCAGAGAACCCTGGACCTGCTGGCCAACCAGTTCGCCAAGGTCATGAACGAGGCCAACCAGGGCTTCTTGATGGACCCGGAGGGGAACTACATCACCACCGGGAAAAACGACGCGGGCAAGGAAGTCGGCGTGGCGATTACCATCCCCGTGGGCGGCAAGGACGAAAAAATCAACAGCAGCTGGGAGAAAAACAGCACGGCCGTGCAGGACGAAATCCTCAATCAGCTGAAGCTTGACCGGAAGACCATGGAGGACGAAAAGCTCACCGGCAAGCAGGTTCTGGAGGCCTACCTCAAGGGAGAGGGCTGGAACGCGGCCGACGGCAAGTTTGAGCCGGGCGCCGGAACCGCCCAAGGCATCTTTGTGGGCGGCGTGCTCTTCAGCAACAACCCCGGAAACGACGACCCCTCCGGGATCACGGCGGCCAACATCTCCATCTCCAACACCTGGGACACGACCCACCTCCTGGTGTGCGACTACACCTGTCCCCCCGGCATGACGGAGCCCGCCTCCGGCGCCAGCGACAACATCCGGCACTTCGAGTACCTGGTGACGGACCAGAAGTTCGACTTCATCCCCACGGATCTGGACGGCTATGAGAACGCCAGCGGCGTGCCCATGATAAACGGCTCCTTCTTCGAGATGTGGAACGGCATCGGGACGACGCTGGGCGAGGACCAGAAATACACCGGCACCATGCTGGACGCCAGCTACAAAAATCTCCTGTCCGTGGATACAAACCGGGACTCCGTGTCCTCCGTGGACTTCAACGACGAGGCCATGAACCTGATGATGTACTCAAAATCCTATAACGCGGCCTGCCGGCTGATGACCACCATCGACAGCGTGCTGGATAAGCTCATCAACGGCACCGGCGTGACGACCTGATAAGGAGGAAGAAGCCCTATGATTCCAAGAATGACCACCGTGGGCACGCTGAAAAACTACCGCTACAGCCTGAACGGGTCCAACAACACCATGACCAAGGCCATGAACACGGTTCTCACCCGGCGGCTTTTCAACTCCTACGCCGAGGACCCCGCCCTGGCCACCCGGTGCTTCCAGATCCGCAACTCCTACTGGAAGGCCAGCAGCCAGCTGAACGTGAACGAGTCCCTGCGCCACAAGTACGACGTGGCCTGGTCGGCTCTGGAGAACATGTCCACGGACCTGTACGCCATGGCGGAGGACACGTCCTACACCAGCGTCATCCGCGCCCTGAGCGACCCCACCGGCCCGGGCCGCACCGCCCTGGGCCAGTCCCTGGAGGCCAAGGCCAAGGACCTGGCCCAGATCATGAACGGGCGCTATGGCGAGAACTACGTTTTCTCCGGGGCGGACACCCTGAACGCCCCCTTTACCTGGGAGCCCAGGGAGAACCCGGCGTATATCGACGGGACCCCCGATTCCACGAATCCGGACCACGCCGGGGCCTTCCTCTATGTGGCCGACACGGCGAAGCTGCCCGGAGAGCTGTACACCAACACCCCGGGCAACGCCGTTCAGGTGCCCGAGGAAAACCCCAATTATGACGAGCAGTTTACGCTGAACGCCAAACCGGAGGACGTAAATGACCCGCGCTACGGCCAGTATCTGAAGCCGGACGGGAAGGGGACCACGAACGACCAAATTGCCAACCTGGTCCCCAAGAAAAACAAGGATTATGACGAAACCGCCGCCTTCAAATACCTGAAGACGGACGGCACCGGGACGAACGACGAAAACGAGGCCGCCAAGGCCCTCCACTACCGGGGCGTGGCTGTGGACTCCAACGACCAGGCGGACGTGGAGAAGATGGAATACTTCCTGAAGGGCGAGTCCAAGTATATCGACGTGGGCCTGGGCCACAAGGAGACGGAAGAGGGGGTCGTTTCCTCCACCGTCTTCGACAGCTCCCTCCAGGGCCTCTACTTCGTGGGCGGCTACGGGACCAAAAACGGCGTGGAGGTGGAGCTCCCCAGGCCAGACGGCGGAACGAAGACCATGACGGTGGACAATATCCCCACGAACCTGATCTCCGTCGTCAACGAGATGGGACAGATTCTCCAGCGCTGCGGAAAGGACGACGGCGCCTGGGCCAGCGAGGAGGACCAGTTCCGCTTCAAGGCCCTGGTGGACCAGTTTGAGGACGGGTGCAGCGCCTTCCGGGAGCGCTGGACGGAGATGGATACGCAGAGCGGCTTCCTCCGGGACAACAGCGAGCTCCTCACGGACACGAAGGACTCCCTGCAGCAGCAGTACATGGAGCTGGAGGACGCGGACCCCGCGGCGGCGATTTCCGACTTCATGTTCGCCCGGTACTGCTACGACGCGGCACTGAAGGTGGGCAACAGCGTCCTGTCCCAGAGCCTGATGGATTATATGAATTTCTAAGAGATACAATCTATTTTTTCAGAGGAAGGAGTGCGCCATGACTTATGAGACAGCTTCTTGAAATCACCAGCGTCCCCATTGAGATCGAGATGCGGACTTCCCGGGCGCAGCTGCAGTACACCCGGGGCACGGCGGAATTGGAGATTTCTCGGGACAAGAAGGGACTGAGCATCAAAAGCAGGCCTATCCAGCTGAACATGGATACCTTCGAGATGCGCCAGTCCATTTCCCCGACCCCTGCCCGCAGCATCGAGCAGAGCGCCCAGAAGGGGCGGGAGGCCGCTTACAGCGCCACCGCCGCCCGCGCGCAGGAAGGAGAACTCTACTTGAAAGCCCAGCTTGGAGAGGATGTGCAGGCCCAGCTGTCCAAGACGGCCATCAGTGAGCAGATGTTCAGCCAGCCCGCCATGGACTTTATTCCCAAAGAGGGCCCGGAGATCGACTGGAACCCCGGAGAGATGAATATCCGCTATGAGATGGATAAGCTGAATTTCGACTGGCGGATCAACCAGACGGAGTTTGAGTTTGTTCCCGGAGACATCGAGATCTCCGTAAAGCAGAAGGCGGAGGTCATCATCAAGTATATCGGCGGGCCGCTCTACGTGCCTCCCTCTGCCGATCCCAACTATGAGCCGGTGGATGTGAAGGCATGACGGAGATGTTAAAGCTTCAGACCAAGTACTTCGGGGAGATCGAATACGAGGCCGGGGACGCGATCCGCTTCCCCGAGGGCCTCTTCGGCTTCGAGGAGGAGCAGAGCTTTCTCCTCCTGCCCTTCGACGGCGGCGGCGGGATGCTCTGCCTCCAGAGCATGAAAACCCCTGCCCTGGCCTTCGTGGTGCTGGACCCCTTCACGCTGAAGCCGGACTACGCGCCGGAGCTGGAGCCCTCGGAGCTGGAGGCCTTCGGCGTGAAGGAGGCGGGCGACCTGGGCTTCTACGTGCTCTGCGCGGTGAAGAACCCGGTGTCCGACAGCACGGTCAACCTGAAATGCCCCCTGGTGATCCACCCTGAGACCCGGGAGGCCCGGCAGGTCATCATGGAGCGGTATGAGATGCGGCACCCCCTGGCCGAGTTCAGCCGCAGGGAGGAGGCCGCGCCTTGCTGATTCTACAGCGCAGGACCGGCGAGTCCCTGGTAATTGGAGAGGACATCCGGATCTCCGTGGTGTCCATTGACGGAGGCCGGGTCCGCTTGGCCATCTCGGCCCCGGCGGAGGTGCCCATCCTCCGCAGCGAGCTGCTGGACGCAAAGCTGGTCAATCAGGATTCCGCCGTTGAAGAGGCGGCCCCCGCGGAGCTGCTGGGGCTGCTGGGCGGTATACCTGTTTCCAGAAAGCAAGAGAAAGGAGAGACACGCGATAATGGATGATATCGCCATGATGGCAATGGAAATGAGCTCCGCCCGGCTGGCGACTCAGTATGCCATGTCCCTGCAGAAGAATGTGATGTCGGACATGGAGCAGCAGGCGATGGGAGAGCTGGCGATGCTGCCTCCCACCCCCGGCATCGGGGATTATATCGACACCTACGCCTGAAAAACAAGGCCGGAGCCCCCAGGGCTCCGGCCTTGCTTTTTTATGCCTCCATGTGCCGCCCCAGGAAGGCGGCGATGGTCTGGGCCAGCTTGTATTCTGCGTCCCCGGTGGCGACGCCGGGGGTGGTGCCCACGAAGAGCACCATGCCCAGCAGGTCCCCCTCGGAGAGAATGGGGGCCGCCACGTTGGTCACCAGCTTGTCCGTGCCGTCGCAGACGGGGATGGGGTCCCCCTCGCCGCCGTACTGGTAGATGCGGCGGCTCTCCATGATCTGCTCCAGCTCGGAGGTGATGCGCTTGCCCAGCAGCTCCCGCTTGCCGCCTCCGGCCACGGAGATGACGGTGTCCCGGTCGGTCACGGCGCAGATGCAGCCGGTGGAGCGGCTCATGGTCTCGCAGAGCTGTCCGGCGAAGTCCTCCACGCCGCCCAGAAGGGAGTATTTTTTGAAAATCACCTCGCCGTCCCGGCTGGTGTAAATCTCCAGGGGGTCGCCCTCCCGGATGCGCATGGTGCGGCGGATTTCCTTGGGAATCACCACCCGGC
>CAJUOD010000142.1 GCA_910587875.1 uncultured Oscillibacter sp.
CCAGCGCGGTAAAGGTAGCCCTCGGGTTCAGCTTCCCGTCCTCAAAGCGGACCAGGATGCTGTCCTGAAACAGCCGCTCCTCCGGGTCCGCCATGAAGCTCCTGTTTAAAATCCGGTCCGAAATCTCATCCCCTACCACGGTCTTTTTCCGCGTCGGGTCCGCCGCCTCCGCCGCTTCCATGCGCTTGGACATCTGATACATATAGTGCACCGTGGCCCCGTAGCTGCTGGTCAGGCGGCGCATGGGCGTGAAGGTCTTGATATAGGGAAACTCCTTCAAAAACCGGCAGCGGCGCAGCTCCTTCGCGGCCTCCGCGCCGATGGAGGCCCGGCCCGCTCCGTCCTCCTCCAGCTTGTAGACGATGTCCTCAAAGTGGGGCTGGAAAAACAGCGCCGGGGTGATGCGGGCATGGGGGTCCAGGCCGGATTTCGCAATTTTGTTGGCCAGGTACACCCCCACCAGAATGTCCTTGTCCGTGGGATTCCCCATGCGGTAGAGCTCCAGCAGGCGCTTTCGGCCCCCGTGTTCCCAGCGGGCCATGAGCTCCTCCTCGCTCTTCGCCTCCTTCAGCAGCTGCCGGATAGAGGACACGGTCCCCTCAATCTCCCGGAACAGGATGGACGGCAGGGCCAGCAGATTCGGGTGGCCGTCGAATATCTCGTTGAAAAAGTCGCCGCCGTTGTGGGCGGAGAGCTGGGTGTGCCAGATTAGGCGGCTGACCTCCCGGATCGCCAAGGGCTGGGGCTTATATTGGCTGTAATCAATGCCGAAGCGCTCCTTGAAGTCGATGGGGTATTGAGAAATCTCGTCTCCGATGAGAAAGACGAACTTCTTTCCCTCCAGCAGGGGGCGGAGGTTCCAGACCTGCAAATACGCGCAGAAGGTCCCCCAATCCCTGTAATGCAGGTAGACATGGTTTTCACGCCCGACACGCTCGCTGTCCCGGACGTTGTCCCGCAGATATTCCAGCTCATATTGGGAAGTAACGTCAGAGGCCAGAACGGGCTTTTCCAGGTCCTTGAAAAAGTTCCGGCCTATGACGGGATTCTTCAAATTCACATAATCCCCGAAGCGCTCCTCCTCCACGAAAAAGGGCACATAGCCCTGGTCGTCGTAGGGGTAAAAACGAAAGGGGAGGTCCTGGAAGGGCGGAAAATCCTTCCGGAACAGATAAGGGTATTTCGCCAGAAGCTTACAATTCTTCTCATAGCGTTTTTTCAGCGCCTTCACATTGGGCTCGTAAAACGCCTGGGTCATGATCGCCAGGGTCTCCTCCCGGAACTGCCCTTGGTTGTAGAGGTCCCGGAAGCAGGTATAGGAAATCCGGTAATCGCCGCCGGATTGAAAGAGATAGACCGCCGCCTCCAATTTCCCGGCGGGGTCCGCCCCCTGCTCCATGGCAAGGGCATAGGCCCTTTGGGCCTCCTGGGTCTGTCCCAGCCCGGCCAGCCGCCGGGCCAGCTCCATCGCGTCCATACAGCCGTCCTTTCTTCGGAAAAGGGGGCCGGGCAAAGCGCCCGGCCCCCCTTCACTCGTCTTTGCGGAACAACGTTCAGCTGTTTTTTCAGGATTAGCCCAGCAGCTGGAGCACGCCCTGGGGAACAGCGTTGGCCTGGGCCAGCATCGCCTGGGCGGACTGGATCAGGATGTTGTTCTTGGTGTAAGCCATCATTTCCTCGGCCACGTCGGTATCCCGGATGGTGGACTCGGCGTCCTGGATGTTTTCCGCCATGACGCTCAGGTTCTTCTGGGTGTGCTCCAGACGGTTCTGGATAGCGCCCAGGTCGCCGCGGATGGAGGACACGTTGTTGATGGCGTCCTTGATGGTCTGGATCGCAGCAGAGGCTCCCTCGGGATTGCTGATGTCCACTCCGCCGATTCCCAGAGCCGCGACGTGCATATCGCCGATGGCGACCTTCAGCTGGTTGAAGGTGTCGGCCGTGTCGCCGATCTGCAGGGTCAGGCCCTTGCCGTCGCTGACAACTTCCTCGGCGGCGGCGGAGTCCGCGGCCTTGGTGAAGGAAACCTTGCCCAGGCCCTTGGACCACGCATCGGCGGTGGTGTTGTCGGCAACCGCCTTTTCCACGGCGATCTTGGAGCTTCCGATGAAGCTGACACGGCCGTCCTTGTAGCCCATGGACTGGAGGGACTGGTTCAGAACGTCCTCATTCTTGAAGTCCGCCAGGGTCAGCTTGCCCTGAGACTTTTCAAATTCCGCCTTCTTGGGATCGTCATCGTATTTGTCGATGATTTCGATGGTTTTGTCCCCGATGGTGATCTTGTCTCCCACAGAGACAGAGCCCAGAGTGTAGACGGCTTTGGCGTGCTGGCCAGCGCCGGTAGTCGCGCTTACCTCAGCGGGCTTAAAGTCCACGGTGAAGTTGCCGTTGTGGTGGAAGTCTTTGGGATCTTTAAAGCCGTTGGCGTCCCAACCCTTGTCCTTAGAGGTGATTTTCAGCACAAAATCGTTCGCATTGGTGCTTCCGCTGTTTTTGCTGCTGATCATAAAGTCCGTACCGCACTGGGCCGTGACCGCGTCAACAATATCCTTTTTCAGATCCTTGATCTGATCCGGGTCGTCCGGGTTGAAGTTAGAGATATCAATAACTGCATCCGCATCCGTAGCGGAGCCACCGCCAGCGGTGGAACCGTCCGTGACGAACTGGAAGACCTTATTGCCGATTTCGAACTTGTCGCCGCCGTGAAGCGTAGCCAGGTCCTTGAAGTTTACCGTATAGATAGCACGGGTTCCGCCAGCGGTATCATCTCCGATGTTGGTACCGTTGGTCTCGGCAACATTTCCAGCGCCGACTTCCGTGATGCCCTCCAGAGTGGATTTGATATCAGCCAAATCAGTAGAGGAGAGTTCACCCTTCTTGTTCGCTACCAGCGTAATGGTCATGCTGTCTCCAGTTTTGACCGCATTGGCCGTATCCGTCAGGTCAACTTCATTTCCGTCTTCGTCATAAGCGGTAAAGAGATCCGCAACTGTACCGCTGCCCAGCTGGCTAATGCTCTCGCTGCCCAGGCCGCCCAGAGTACCGCCGGTTTTCAGCGTGACAACAAACTCCGCTCCGGTAGCTTCGGTGGGCTTTGCGCCGTCCTTGGAAGCGCTGGTAGCGCTGTCGGAGTTATTTACCGCCACCATATCCAGAGCCGCGCCGTTCGCACCGCCGACGGTGGAGGCGGAGCCGGCCAGGGAGCCGTCCAGCAGCTTGATGCCGTTGAAGTTGGCGGAGTCCGCGATACGGTTGATTTCGGACTTCAGAGCCTCGACCTCTTTCTGGAGGTTGGCCCGGTCGACCTCGTTGTCATAGGTGCCGTTGGCGGACTGGGTGGCCAGGTAGTCCATGCGGTTGAGCATGTCCTGGATCTCCTGCATGGCGCCCTCGGCGGTCTTCACCAGGGAGATGCCGTCCTTGACGTTTTTCTGGGCGGCGTTCAGGCCGGTGATCTGGGCCCGCATCTTCTCGGAAATGGCCAGGCCGGCGGCGTCGTCGCCCGCCCGGTTGATCTTGTAGCCGGAGCTCAGCTTTTCCAGGTTCTTCGCCAGGGCGGAGGTGTTGGTGTTGTAGTTCCGGTAGGCGTTCATAGCCATTATGTTGTGTTGGATCCTCATTTTATAGTCCTCCTATAAATAAAATGATTGCTGGGGTAATCCGGCGCTTCGGGACATCCTGTCCCTCGGCTGGGGTGGAGTACCTTTCAAGCCGTCCGCTCGCGCGCGGCAAACGGCCCTTCCGGTACGGTACCGTATTTCATCCGGCTCGTCAGCCGGTTGAAACCCTATTCTTTGGGGGCACGCAAGGTTCCGTTGGACGCGAACTCCGGCGGGAAGATAAAATCGAGCTGTCGTTTCAGCGTTCTCACGTCCGGGTTCTCGCTGTCCATTTGGCGAAGGATAAGACGAATGGAATTCAGCGCCTGGGTCTTGCCGCGGTTCCAAACGACCTCCTGCCGGTGGCGGCGAGGGCCGTCGAACACGCAGTCCGGGCGTTCCCCGCCGGTCCGCTCCAGAACCTCGCCCCGGAGGATGGCCATATCCTTGGGGGCCTGCACCATCAGCTTGCAGCGGTCGCCGGAAATGTGATCCAGCTGTACCACCACGTCCTCTCCGATGGTCATATAATCTCCTGTTTTCAACTGTAACGACAGCATGGCGGACTCCTTTCGCCATTTGCTCATTGTCATAATATTTTGGACGCCCCAAGGGGCTTCAGCCGCGATTCTGAAAGAGAAAGACGGCTTCTCGTTTCCCACTCGACGGCCTGGAAAACGCTGAGCAAAACGGAACAGCTTCTATTCTGCTTTGCTCAACGCTTCCCACAGCCGGAAGCATGGGCTTTCACCGGCGTCCCGACCGGTATAGCTTGGAGATTGGTATATTAAGCGGCTTTCCGCTTTTGCGTCCGTTGATACTGGGCCAAGCCCTCGTCCTTGATGTTCCTCGCGGCGTTGATCTCCCGGTCATGGACCGCGCCGCATTTGGGGCAGGTCCAGAGCCTCCGCTTATAGCTGACTGCGCTGTCCAGAACCATTCCACACTCGGAACAGGTCCTGCTGGTGGGAGTGTAGCGGTCAACCACAATCAACGCCTTACCTTGCTGCTCCAGCTTGTAGCGAAGAAACTCCCGAAAGGCACCGTACCCCTCCATCGCGGCGTTCCCGCAGTTCGGGTTCTGAGACAGCTCCGCCAAGTCGTCGCCCCGCACACACACAGCATCCCAGGCGTTGGCTATCCGCCGGGATTCCTTGTGAATGAAGTCGCGCCGCTGGTTGGCGATATGCTCGTGAAGCAGCCGGTACTTCTGGACCATTTCCTGATAATTTTTGGAGCCGGGCTCCATCCGAGAAAGCCGCTGCTGGATGTTTGCCAGCTTTTCCTGGGACTGCTTCAGCCACTGAGGCGGGTCGGCAAACGTGCCGTTGTCTGACGCATAGAAATGCCGCATGGAGTATTTCAGCCCCAGGGTGGTTTCCGGCGTGGGAATGACGGATTCCGGTTCTTTCACGGCGTACTCATATAAAATATAGGCGTAATATTTGCCGGACTTGGTCCGGTCCACCGTCACCCGTTTCAGCTTCCAGCCGTTCCGGGGGCGGCGGGGAAACTTCGCCTTGATGATTCCGGCCTTGGTCATGCGAAGACCGTCCTTTGTGATATAGATGGTCGGCCCGGAGGTGAACTCATGGTTGCAGGCCGTGAAGGAATCCCGGTCATTCTTTTTCCGCTTGAAGTTGGGATAGCCGAAGCACTCGGGGTTTTTGAAGAACACCCGGAACGCCTGGGAGAGCTTGTTGTGCTCCTGGATCAGCGCCTGATTATCCACCTCGGTGAGGAACGGAGCTTCCTTCTTGTATTTGGCCGGAGTGGGGATGAAATGGGCGTTGGTCTCGATGTAGAACCTCTGCTGATCCGCCAACATCCGGTTCCAGATGTAGCGGCAGCAGCCAAAGGTCTTCTCAAACAGCTCCGCCTGGGCCTCGTTGGGATAGAGGCGGGCCTTGATAGTTGTGAACTGTTTGATGTCCGCCATATCCGTCCCTCCCCTGCGCCTAGATTCCCGGCTGAGGAGAAGCAATCTGTCCGGAGTTGCGTACAACTCCGGACAGAAAAAAATTTTTATTCAGACTATTATTTTCGGCGAAATGCCGCCGATATGTAGTTATGAAAGCGGTTGGGAAAACCGGAAACGGCTGGACGGAGTTGTACACAACTCCGGACAGTCTTTTTATATACGCCCAGCAGCTGTTTCCGCCCGTAAGGCGGCGTCATAAAAGGTGGATTTGGGCATTCCACAGGCGTCCGCAGCTTCCCGCAGCGTCATTCGCCTTGCCCTCCACGCCTGATGAAAGGCCGCAAAATCCTTCGGCGGAGCCTGGGCCTCCGGTCCAAAATGGACGCCTCTGGCCTTTGCCGCCGCAATGCCCTCCGCCTGACGCTGGCGGATGTTTTCCCGCTCTGTCTGCGCCACATAGCTGAGAAGCTGGAGAACAATGTCTGAAATCAAGGTCCCTGTCAAGTCCCGGCTCTGCCGGGTATCCAGCAGGGGCATGTCCAGCACCACAATGGCGGCTTCGCGCTTTTTAGTGATAAAAGACCACTGGTCCAGAATTTCTGTGTAGTTGCGCCCAAGACGGTCGATGCTCTTGACCACCAGTACGTCCTCTGGCTGAAGAGCCCGCACCAGCCGCCGGTATCGCGGCCTGTTGAAGTCCTTTCCGGACAGCTTTTCCACCACGATGTTTTTCTCGTGAATGCCAAAGTCCCTCATGGCTGCCAGCTGGCGCGCCTCATTCTGCTCCTGGGTGGAAACCCGGACATATCCATAGATTGTCTCTTCCACGCCTATCCCTCCTTGTACAAAATAATGGTCATATTTTAGCAAAAAAGGAAAGTCTCGCATATGGATATCCCTTTTAGAGGCACCATGAGTTCCCATAATTTGAAATCATTTCAAAGGAAATAAAAGCGACCGCTCCCGTGATAGGGATTCAGCCGCTTTGTGACGGAGATCGTTTTGGATTCTGCATCCAAATCTGTCCAGAGCAGGGCCAGCAGTTCTCCCCTCCTGAGGCCAGTGGTCAGCTCCAGA
>CAJUOD010000143.1 GCA_910587875.1 uncultured Oscillibacter sp.
GCCTGACAGCTTTGTTAGAATACCAGATGCTTCCCGGTTTGTCAAGAGGATTTTTACCTTTTTTCTCCCTTTTTGTAAAATACCGGCGAAACGCTTATAACCCGGTATGACCTCTGTGCAGTTCCTACAATGCCGCCCCCCTCCAACCAAGGCAGCAGGCCGGTTTCCTCCCGGAAAACCGGCCTGTCGGCGGTCATTCCTATTCCAAAGGCCCCGACACCACTACCAGGAAGGGCCCCTCTTTTGTCTCCGCCAGTTCCTCCTGACGGCCCAGGGCCTCCAGCAGCGCGCGGTACTCTTCCGCGTTCAGCTCATAGCGCCATTCCACGCCGTTTTCCCAAACCGCGGCAAACCCGTCCAGCAGGTCCCCGGCCTCTTCCGCCGTCAGATACAGCGCCGCCTGTTTCTCCGGGGCAGGGGGGCAGGCGAGGAGCTGCTCATCGTCCATCGCCATCTCCGGGGCCGCTTCCGCCGGGGCCGCTGTATCCGTCCCCGCCGTCGTCGCCGACTTCGACGCCTGTTCGTCGTGATAGGGCTCCGCCGCCTTCATCCGCGCCGTCAGCGCGATCCGGGCCTCTTCCTCCGGCGTGCCCTCCACCGGCTCTTCCTTGAATTCCGGCGCCGCCTGGGGGGCCGCTTCCGCTCCGCTTTCCATGATGGCGGCCGTATCATAAGCGTTTCCCCCGGCGGGCGCGGCGGCGTCATTGCCGGTCCTCACCAGGATCACCAGGGCACAGCACGCCGCCAGGGCCGCCGCCGTGCCCAGCCAGCGCCGGACGCCCCGCCGCTTCAGCTCCACAATCTTCTGATCCTTGGCGGCGTCCTCCCGGATACGCTCCATCACGCTCTCGGCGAAGCCCTCCGGCACGGCGGTCTCCTCCACATCCGGGAAGCCCGCCCGGATAGCCAGCGCGTCGTCCACATAGGCCCGGCAGCCGGGGCACTTCGCCAGGTGGTCCCCCACCTGCGCCATCTCGGGCCCCGACAGCTCGCCGTCCACGAACAGGTCCAACAGGGCCGCGTATTCCTCACAGTATTTCATGAACGGCCCTCCTTTCCTGTCTCTTTAGACGGAGGCGGCGGAGAAAAGTTCCCCCTCGCCAGCAAAAAACTCCTCAGCTTTTTCCGCCCCCGGCTGATCCGGGACTTCACCGTCCCGATGTCCAGCCCCAGGGCCTCGCCGATCTCGTCGTAGCGCAGCTGCTGAATCTCCCGCAGCACCAGCGCCGCCCGGTAGTCCGGCGGCAGGGCCCGGAGGCCCTCCTCGATCTGCTCCCGCAGCTCCCGGCGCTCCGCCTCCTCCTGGGGGGAGGGGATGGACGCCGGGACATCCAAATTCAAATCCTCGTCGTCCAGGGACGCGTCCGCCCGCCGCTTCCCCTCCCGCCGGAGCAGGTCCACACAGGCGTTGGAGGCCAGCCGGTAGAGCCACGTGGAAAAACTGCTGTCCCCCCGGAAGCTTTTCAGGCCCTGCCAGGCCGCGAAAAACGCCTCCTGGGCCGCCTCGGCGGCGTCCTCTGGGTTTTTGCACATCCGCTGGGTCAGGGCCAGGACCCGCTTCTCGTAGAGCCGGACCAGCTCCTCGAAGGCCCCCTGGTCCCCCTCCCGCGCGGCGGCAACCCACTTCTGTTCATCCGTCACAGGCGTCCCCCCTCTCCATCCCGCAGGTCCCGCCTGATCCCTTGGGTCACCCGGTACACATCTTCTAATGTGTTCATCCGGACGATCTGCTCCTTATAATAATTGGCGTAGGGCACACCCTTGAGATACCAGCAGTAATGCCGCCGGGCCTCCAGGACGGCCAGCCGCTCTCCTTTGTATTCCGCCGCCAGCTCAAACTGCCGCACCGCCAGGTCGCACCGCTCCGCCAGGGGCGGCAGGGGCGGGACGGACTCCCCCGCCAGCAGGGCCTTCGCCTGCTGGAAAATCCACGGATTCCCAAAGCAGCCCCGTCCGATCATGGCCATGTCCGCCTTGGTGTGCTGGAGAATCCGGGCCGCGTCCTCCGGCTTCCAGATGTCCCCGTTGGCGATAACGGGGATAGCCACGGCCTCCTTGACGGCCCGGATGCAGTTCCAATCCGCCTGGCCCCCGTAGACCTGGGCCCGGGTCCGCCCGTGGACCGCCACGGCGGAGGCCCCCGCCTGCTCCAGGACCCGGGCGAACTCCACGCAGTTGCAGCTCCCCAAATCCCAGCCCCGGCGGAATTTCGCCGTCACCGGGACGCCGGGCAGGGCCTTCACCACGGCCTCCACGATGCGCCCCGCCTTCTCCGGGTCCTTCATCAGCGCCGCCCCGTCGCCGTTGTTCACGATTTTCCCCATGGGGCAGCCCATGTTGATGTCCAGGATATCCGCCCCGGTGCGCTCCATGGCGATCTGGGCGGCCTCCGCCATGCACGCCGGGTCGCTGCCGAAGATCTGGACGGCGGCGGGGTGCTCCCCCGGGAACTGCCGCAGGAGGGAAAAGGTCTTCTTATCCTGATAACAAAGGGCCTTGGAGGAGATCAGCTCCGTGCAGGTATAGCCCGCCCCCAGCTCCGCGCAGAGCTGGCGGAACGCCGCGTCGGTGACGCCGGCCATGGGGGCCAGCGCCAGCTTGGAGGGGATGGACACGTTTCCAATGTTCATAAAGCCGGACTCCTCTCTCCTGGAAAAGTGTTTTGGCCCTTGCATCATAGCACAGCTTCCGAAAAAAGTCCACTTCCGGCTTTTCTCAGTGGGAAATCCCACAAAAAACGACGTTCCAGCCCCCTCCTCTGTTACTCTTTTGTAACCTTTTCCCGTTCCTTTCCCGAATCTTTTCCAGTCAATTCTTGTCCAATTGGGTCTAAAGTGGGGATAATCATGCCTCCAGAGCCCAAAAGGCTTGACAAAAGTGGGGGCGCGGTGTATACTGAGCGCAGTTTTCCACCGGTAACAAAAGTTACAAGCCGCCTTTTTACAGGAGGCGGCCGCCCAATACTCCCCCGCGGGGACCGGCGCTCCCCCGCCCATTTCGGGCGCGGGCCAGTGCCGTGAAATCACCTTATTAGGAGGGTATTCACGTGAACACCGACCAACGACCAAGCCTGTTATACAGCCTGTGCAGGCGCGGCGGGATGATGCTGTTCTGCCTGCTCGTCGCCGCCGTCACCGGCCTCTCGGCCACCGGCTGGGCCGACTCCCTGTTCCTCATCACCGGAGTGGAGGACGAGGCCGCCATCATCCTGGACCCCAAGCAGAAGGATCCCCCGGACCTGTCCTCCAAGATGGTCTATATCTCCAGCGGCGCCCGGGGCTATGACATCACCCTGCAGGAGGACACCACCGTCACCGTCCGGCACGAGGGCTCCTCCATCACCGTCCAGTCCCGGAAGGAGAGCGTCTCCTCCCTCATCGCCCGGCTCCACATCACCCCCAGCCCTCTGGAGATGATCGGCGTAAAGCTGCTGGAAAACGGCGTGGACGTCAATGTCGCCTCCGAGCTGACCTATTATGAATACGTCACCGAGACCGCCCCCTTCTCCACCCAGCGGGTGGCCAACCCCGAGATGCTGGAGGGCGAGGAGAAGGTGGTCCAGGAGGGGGCCGACGGCGTGCGCTCCTCCGTCTACGAGGTGGTCTGGTCCAACGGCGCCCAGCTCTCCCGCCAGTTTGTGGAGGAGCTGAACACCACGGTCGTGGACAAAATCGTGGAGTACGGCACCGCCAAGCCCAAGCCGAAGCCCTCCGAGACCAAGCAGGAGCCGGACGACATCCTGGCGGAGCACGGAGAGACCGGGGGCGGCATCGCCAACGTCTCCGAGCACGCCGACGGCAGCGGCGTCCTGACCCTGAAGGACGGCACGGTGCTGAACTTCTCCGGCGTCCGCTCCATGACGGCTACGGCCTACACCACGGGACACGGCGGCGTGGGCACCCGCACCGCCAGCGGAACGGCAGTCCACGTGGGCACTGTGGCTGTGGACAAGAGCGTCATCCCCCTGGGTACCCGGATGTATATCGTCGCGGGCGGAAACGTGGTCTATGGCCTGGCCGTGGCGGAGGACACGGGAGTCAAGGGCAACAAGATCGACCTCTATTACGACACCTACGAGGAGTGCATCCAATTCGGCAGGCGGAACTGCACCGTCTATATTCTGGAGTGACCTTTTCGAGGGCTCCCGGCCTTTTCGCCGGGGGCCCTTCCTGTTTTTGGGGCCGCTTTGCGAATCCATCACAAACCGGGGGCGGAAACCCCCTGTGAACTGTCAATTTTGTCAATTGCGGTCCGGCCCGGAAACCGATACAATAGGTATGACCTATCCGCCGAGGGGCGGCGTCCTTCCCGGAATCTTCTTCATAACGAGGTGCACGGAATGAACACACACACATCCCATACCAAGGCCATCCGCGCCCAGCTGCTGGCCGCCATGCGCACCGGCGAGTACGCCCAGCGGGAGCGTCTGCCCCGGGAGAGCGTGCTCTGCGTCAAGCTGGGCATCAGCCGCACCCAGCTGCGGGACATCCTGGCCTCCCTGGAGCGGGAGGGCTTCATCACCCGCCGCCACGGCGTGGGCACCATCATCAACCGCCACGTGCTGGACGTCCACACCCGGATGGACATCGAGGTGGAGTTCCTGGACATGATCCGGCAGAACGGCTATGAACCGGCGGTGGCCTCCATCCGCTTCTGGGAGGAGCCCGCAGACGAGAAGACCGCCGCCCAGCTCCAGCTCCCGGCGGGCACGCCCATGCTCCGGGTCTCCCGCCTCTGCACCGCCGACGGGCGCCCCGCCATTTACTGCGAGGACATCTTCGAGAAGGCCCTCATCCGGGAGGACTACACGGAGGAGGATTTGAAGCCCCCCATTTTCCACTTCCTCCAGCAGTCCTGCGGCGTGTATCCCTACCTGGACCTGACGGACCTCCGGGCCGTCCCGGCGGACGAGAAGCTGGCGGAGATTCTCCAGGTCGGCGTGGGCGCGCCCCTGCTGTACATGGAGGAGGTAGACTTCGACATCGACGGCAAGCCGGTGTTCTGCTCCGCCGAGTACTTCGCCGACGGCATTTTCCGCCACACGGTTTTGAGAAAGAAATTGTAATTGGAAGGGAGACTTCACCATGAAAAGAGTAGCCGTGCTCATGGGTTCCGACTCCGACTGGCCGGTGGTCCGGTCCGCCTGCGCCCAGCTGGACGCCTTCGGCATCCCCTATGAGGCCCACATCATGAGCGCCCACCGCAGCCCCGCCCAGGTGGCGGAGTTCGCCTCCTACGCCCGCAAAAACGGCTTCGGCGTCATCATCTGCGCCGCCGGCCTGGCCGCCCACCTGGCGGGGGCCGTGGCCGCCAATACCACCCTGCCCGTCATCGGCATCCCCATGAAGGGGGGCGCTATGGACGGGCTGGACGCTTTATTGGCCACCGTCCAGATGCCCAGCGGCATCCCCGTGGCCACCGTGGCCCTGAACGGGGCCAAGAACGCCGCCATCCTGGCCGCCCAGATCCTGGCGGTGGAGGACAAGAACCTGGCCTCCTGGCTGGACGCCGCCCGCCGGGACATGGCCGCCCAGATTGAGGAAAAGGACGCCGCCCTCCAGGCGGAGATCTGACCCGTTTTTCACCAACCACCATTTTACTTGACGGAGGAATTTAATTATGCAGAAGCTGGAGCAGCTCTACGAGGGCAAGGCCAAAAAGGTCTTCAAAACCGACGATCCGAACCTGTACATCGTGGACTACAAGGACGACGCCACGGCCTTCAACGGGCTGAAAAAAGGCACCATCGTGGGAAAAGGCGTCATCAACAACCAAATGACCAACCGCTTCATGGCGAAGCTGGAGAAGGCCGGGGTCCCCACCCACTTTGTGGAGGAGCTCAGCGAGCGGGAAACCGTTGTCAAAAAGGTCTCCATCGTCCCACTGGAGGTCATCATCCGCAACATCTCCGCCGGGTCCTTCGCCAAACACTACGGCGTGGAGGAGGGCATCGTCTTCGACGCGCCCACCATTGAGTTTTCCTATAAAAACGACGACCTGGGCGACCCCCTGCTGAACGAGTATCACGCCCTGGCCCTGAAGCTGGCCACCAAAGAGGAGATCGAGACAATTAAGAAATACGCCTTCCAGGTCAACGACTTCCTCAAGGCCTTCTGGGCCTCCTGCGGCGTGACCCTGGTGGACTTCAAGCTGGAGTTCGGCCGTCTGGAGGACGGAACCATCGTCCTGGCGGACGAGATCAGCCCGGACACCTGCCGCCTTTGGGACTCGCAGACGCACGAGAAGCTGGACAAGGACCGCTTCCGCCGGGACCTGGGCGGCGTGGAGGACGCCTACGCCGAGGTCATGCGCCGGATGAACGAGGCGCTGTAAGTTGGGCATTATCGGAGGGCCGGACGGCCCCACCGCGATTTTTGTCTCCACCACCCCCGCCGGGATCGCCGCCTTAGCGCTCCTGGCCGCGGCGGCGCTGGGGGCTGTACTTTGGATATTCCTGCGCAAGCGTAAAAAA
>CAJUOD010000144.1 GCA_910587875.1 uncultured Oscillibacter sp.
TCATTCGTGAGTTTGGAGCGAATCATCTTGACACCCTCCTTGGTCAATCGGCCCTGACTCGGATCGGCAGACCAGACCATAGCGTGGACATGAGGATGATGGCCTTCGTCATGGAATGCGGCGCACCAGCGAAGCCGGTCCGGCGGAATCTTCATGGCCTCTGCCAGCTCCACCTGATGAGCTTTGATCAGCTTTCGCCAACTCTCCGCGCAGTCGTAGCCAAGCCTGGCCGCGTCCTCCCTCCGCAGGGACCAGATGAACGTCCACACGTTTCCGGTGTGCTTCTCGACTTCTTTGAGTGCGGCGTCCAGTGATACCGGTCGGCTGCTGAACAGGCCGTGCTCACCATGACGCTCCACTCGAGGCCGGGTGGCGATGTACCGCATGTAGCCGTCCCTGTCGGTGAGTCTGTGGGCGTTGGCGTCCAGCACAGCAGAGATCAACGAGGAGGCGCTGCCGGTGGTCGGTGCTGAACGATAGTCATTGTACTCTTCCAACTCAGCGGCGTCAGGAAAATCCCGGAGCAGATTTTCGATGAGCTGCCGCTGGCCCTTCGTCTCCGAGCTGCTTCCCTCCAGCTTCTCTACTCGTTCGCGTGTGGCGATGTACTTCATATACCCGGAGGCACCGCCAGCCTTGATGTAACCGCTCTTTTGAATCAGCCTAACCATTGATCCTCCCATCCATTCTGGTACCTGACGGTGTCTTCTAGACTGATCACCCCATTGGCCTGCCATATCTCCTTGATGCACCGTGCTCTCAGCCGCTCCACGTCATCCAGGTGGACCTCATTCACCGCCGCCGTGATGTTTGCGATCATGTCCTGCTCCACGGCCAGCTTGAACAGCAGTTTGCCGATCCGAGTACCCAGCGTCCCCAGCTTGCCGTCCAGCACATCCACAAGGACGCGCGGGAGATAGCTGGCGGCGTTTTGCGTGTTCAGGTAGCCGGTATAGAACCGGATCGCCTTTTCGATGTACTCGTTTTTCGTGGTACAGTTGTCTTTTGTATAGCTGGTTTCTACCTGGCTCCATGCATCTGACGTGAGCCAAACCGTGTGTCGCTTTTTATCTTCGTTCATGCCGGAATTTCCCCCCTTATTTCAAATTAGCGTCATGCGAAACCCTTCAATGGTGGGGCTTAAGAGGAGCTTTGGAAATATCAGCGTCAATCGGTTTTCCCCTCCGTCATAAAAGCGTCGACTCCTGTCCCCGCAACTGCCCGCACTGCGGGCAGAAGTACCCGCCCTGGCGCGCGGAAAGCGCCAGGGCTTTCTCCTGCTTTTCTTTCGTCGCCCGCTTTCCTTTCGTCCCTCGTAAACCGCCGCATTTCGGTGCAGACCGTTTCACTGGGTCCTGCCCTCAATAGAAAAATCGCACACGAGGGCTCACAGGTGCTCATGCGGGGTGTTCCTCGTTACCCTCCAGCTTCTTGCGGATGTGCATCCGTTCTACTGTCTCCTCCAGCCGCCGGAGTTGTCGTTGGTTGTAGAGGTCTACCGCGTTTTGGATTGGCAGGATGGTGTAGCGCAGAGTACCGTTGTGCTTGCGGCCATCTCTTGTGATGACGGACGTTGGCTCTGTGACGATCAGTCCCTGCTCCTCCAGCTCCGCAACGTACTTCCGTACTGTGTTGATGCTCATGCGGACGGCTTTGCCGATGGACCTATAGCCTGGATAGCACTGATAGGTTCTGCGGTCTTCGCAGTAAAGCAGGTAGGAGTAGACTGCCAGTGCACCAGGTAACAGCCTCAGAGAAAAAATCTCATTGGGCAGAGGAAAGAATCTGCTTGCCGCCGCTGGCTTCGTGTATGCCCAGAGCATCAGCTATCGCCTCCTGTGTTTCTCTCCACCCACTCAATGAACTTCTCCTTGGGCACCACCATCCTGCTGCCGATTTTCAGAACAGGAAAACTTGATTCGTGCATCAACTCGTAGGTGCTGGACGGAGCGATACCCAACACCTGTCCCACCATCTTTGCGTTGAGGAACAGTAGCAGTTCCTCGTAGGTCTTGTAGACGGATTCTTTCATTTTCACTTCCTCCAAACAATGCTTGACTTTTCGATTGCCATAATGTAGACTGAATAAAAAAATATAGACGATAGGTCTTTCTTGCTGGCAGTGTAACACAGTCTTGAGCACGCATCAAGTCCGATTTGAAAAATAATTTAATTAAGTCTAAAGCGGAGGCCGCTATGCTTTCTTACCAATTCAAGACCTGTATCACAAATGGCAGGGAGCTCTATGCGTTTATAGAGGAGGAGCTGAACGACCAGCTGATGTCCACGAGGACCGCAGCATTTCCAGAGAGCTTGCTCTCTTTTTTGTACTTGGACATTGAGCAGATGAGGCCGGCCTTTCAACGCTTGTCTGACGGGGTGCGCAGAGTCATCGCAGAAAAAAGCAGAGAGGAATCAGAGCGGACCTACAAACTCTTTTGCGATTTGGTGGACGCTCATGTCTACTTTGAACTGCTTCGCCTGGACTGGAAACTTCGCTTGGACCGGGCGTGGTACATGAGCTACGAGTTTCCGCAGAACTTTTTGCAGGTGGAGTACCTGGACGAGATGCCGGATAAGATCCTGACGCTTCAACAGCAGGCGCTGGAGCTGCTCACTCAGATTTGGGTCACGGACACCGACGAGCGTTCTGTAGACGAAAAAATGACCGCCTGCTACCTTGCGGCGGAGCAGGCGGAGAAGGAACTGTTTCGTTTTCAGCCACAGCGGATGAGCTACGAGCTGTTATATCGGGAAACCTTCGCGGAGATTCTGTGCCCGGAGACGGTATATGATTTGATCGACTATCATCTTCGCGAGTGCCTGAAGCGAGAGATTAAAATGCGGGCGTGCAAAAACTGCGGGCGCTTGTTTGCGGTGACGGGACACGGCGGCACCGAGTATTGTGACCGGCCTTTTGACGAGAAGGGGCGCACCTGCAAAGAGATCGGCGCGTTCCGGGTGTGGGAGAAGAGCAAGAGCGGCGATGAGATCTTCAAGGTTTACCGTCGGGAGTACAAGAAGCGTTTCGCGTGGATCAGGTCCGGGCGGCTGACGCAGGAGGAGTTTTACGCCTGGAGCGAAAAGGCCAGAGAGAAAAAGGCGGAGTGCGAGGAAGGTAAGACCTCCTTTGAAGAATTTACCCAGTGGCTGGCAAATAGCTGAAGGCGTTAGGAAGGGAACGCGAAAATTCTTGCCGCGCATCCGGAGAGAATATACTCGGATAGCCGCATATTTGGTTTATGTGAACAGACCCGAGAGGTCTGTAAAACGGCTGTGAAAAAACCGGAGGCAGGCGAAGGACCCGACTGAGCCTTCCGCCTGCCTCCGGTTTGCTGCTCGATACTCCCGCCCTCACGCGGGCGATCAGAAGAAGGTCTGCCGGTAGACGATCACGCCGTCCTTGAAGGTGGCCAGTGGGACGAAGCACTTCTGGCCCTGGCAGGAGCCGCCCCACCAGTCCAGGTACTCCTCTTCCGTGTCCCGAGCCTCCATGATGCAGAGGTCTGCAGGGCGGCCGGGTTCCAGGGTTCCAGCGGAATCCAGGATTCCCAGTGCTTTGGCAGGGGTATAGGTGACAGCCTTGAAGATCTCCAGCTCGTCCATCCCGGCGGCGGAGCAGACGTTCATGGCGTGGACCAGGGAGGCGCCGGGTTTGACGAAGGTGCTGATCCGCACCACGTCGGAGCTGATGATATCGGGATAGAAGCCATCGGCGTAGGCCCGGCGAAGATTCTCAAAGGACCAGTGAACGCGGCCATGGCAGTCGTCCATCCAGACGCCCTTGTCCCGGGCCTGCTTCAGCGCCTCCCGAATGCGGCCGTCGGGCTCGAACATGGTCTCGCCGTGGACCTGCATGATGTGGGAAATCACGTCGCCGGGGCGCAGGGTATCCAGGATTTCCTGAACCGTGACATTCTCGGGGAGATTGTCGTAGTGGACGTCCACGATGCAGAACTTGCCCGTCTCCCTGCAGGCCTCCTCGGCGATTTCCACCGCCCGCCGCAGCGGCGCAATTCCGTGGTCCCCCAGGGTGGCCTTGCACATGCGCACCTTCAGCCCGACGATGGTGTCCCGGTATTTCACCAGCCGCCTGATAATCTCCCGCTCGTTGAAATCCGCAGGGTCATGGTTTTCCTCGTGGATGCAGCCGCTGTGGACGCCGTAGGGGGAAACATGGAGGTACGCCAGGACGTTGGGAACATAGCGCACGATGTTGTAGTTATAAAAGCCCTCGAAGTTGGTCCAGCCGGAGGTTCCCGCGTCCACCGCCGTGGTCACGCCCATGGGGATGCAGAGAAGGTCTGCGTTGCTCCCGATGTTGCTGTTGGAAACGTTCAGGTGGACATGTTCGTCAATCAGGCCCGGGAGGACGTACTTGCCCGCGGCGTCAAGCGTAAACTGGGCGTTCATGTCCTCCGAGCCCTCTACGAAAAGCCCGTCCTTGATGCAGACGTCCCGGATGGAGGTCCGCATCGTCCGGAAGTCGACGACCGTACCGTTTTTGATAAGATAGTCGCAGTTCATTTGCCGCACCTGCCTTTACATGAGGTTTGGAATCGCCAGGGAAAGAGCGGGGATAAACGAGGTCGCAAGCACCATGGCGTAGAGAATCAGTACGAAAGGAAGGGACTTCCGGCTCAGCGTGGCGATGCTCTGCCCTGTTACAGGCTGCGCCGCGAAGAGGCACAAACCGAAGGGCGGCGTCGCCTGGCCCACGGAGAGATTGAACACGATGATGCAGCCTAGCTGCACCGGGTCGATGCCGAAGCTCATGGCTACGGGATAGAGAATGGGGGCGATGATCAGGATGATGGGACCCGCATCCATGATCATGCCCAGGAACAAAAGCAGCAGGTTCAGCGCCAGCAGGAAAGCGATCTTGGTGGAGATGGCCTCAGTGATGGCGTTGGACAGCATGGCCGGGATGCCGTTTCTCGTCAGGATGTAGGAGAAAAGCTTAGCGGCCATGATGATCAGCATGACGTTGGCCGTGGATTTTACGCTGTCGATGGCGATCTGAATAAGCTTTTTGAGCTTGAGTTCCCGGTAGATGACGCAGGAGACCAGCAGACCGTAGATACAGGCCACGGCGGCGGACTCGGTGGGCGTGAACACGCCGGCATAGATTCCACCCAGGACGATGAGGGGCATCAGCAGCGCCCAAATAGCCTCCCGCGTGGCGGAAAGAAAGGCCCGGAGCTCAAAATGGCCGTCGCTGCGGATGTCGTGGCGCAGAGCGTACCACCAGCAATAGACGCACATGGCAACGCCCGCCAGCACGCCGGGCATGACGCCGGACATCAACAGTTTCGCGACAGACGTGTTGGTGGTGGTGCCGTAGACAACGAACACAATACTGGGCGGGATCACGATGCCCAGCGTCCCGCCCACAACGGGCAGGGCGGCGGCGTAGCCCTTGTCGTAGCCGGAACGCACCAGCTCGGGATACAGGATGGCCCCGATGGCGGCGGTGGTGGCGACAGAGGAGCCGGACAGGGCCGCAAAAAACATACAGGCAACGATTGCCACGATGGAGAGCCCTCCCCGCAGGGAACCCGTCGCCGTCTTGGCAAAGGCAATCAGCCGGGTGGCGATGCCTCCGTGCTGCATGATGGACCCGGCCAGCAGGAAGAAAAAGATGGCAAGCAGGGAGTATTGCTCGCTGCCCAGCTCCATCTTCTGAGCCAGGAAGGACAGCGAGATGCCGGGGACGGAGAGGCAGGCCACCATGCTGGAGAGGGCCAGGGACCACACCACCGGAACGCCGATGACCAGCGTGACGACAAAGCAGAGCGCAAGTACGAGCGTCGCATTCATAACTGGTCCTCCTTTTCACCTTGCGCCACGGCGGTCTGCGGTTCGTCCGGGAGGGCGATCCCCGCGATGCGGCAGATATTTTTCAGGACGTTGACGACTTTGTCGATCAGCACCAGGACAAAGCCCACCAGCAACCAGATATAAATGTAGAAATAATCCAGCTTGATGGAAGAGAGGTACTGAGGAAAATGCCGGGCGTGGTCCAGAAGCGCCAGGGTGGAAGCCAGGAACACGGCCACGGCCACAATGCTCAAAACATCTGTTACCAAGTGCAGGGCCGCGTTTGCCTTGGAGTTTTTAAAGCGCAGGATGTCGATCTTCGTCTCCGAGTCGCTCTTCACCGCCAGGTTTGCCCCCAGCATAATCAAGATGAAGAACAGCAGGACGCTGGTCTGCTCCGACCAGGCGAGACTGGATTTGACGACGTAGCGGCAGAAGACCTGCGCGCCGTTGATGGTAACCATAGCCACCACGCCGGCCAGGAGCATGACTTTCTGCACGGCGTAGAGGAGGCCGTCAAACTTATTGAGAATGGAGAGTAGTTTGGTCATAGTTCATCCCTTGTATTATAAAGTAGTAGTTATTAAAGCCCCTCTCCAAGGGCTGTGCTACACTGTAAGGGATGCTGTGGATTGGTT
>CAJUOD010000145.1 GCA_910587875.1 uncultured Oscillibacter sp.
GTTCGGCGCCGTCGATAAGGATAATCTGAAGCTGTCCCGGATTGCTGACGGTGATGTCCACGCACAGCTCCAGCAGTTCCCCGTCGCTTAGGTTAGACACGGGAAGGCCGTTGACCAGGGGAATACCGTCCTCCACCGTCAGGCCGGACACGGGGATGGTCGCCGTCTCCAGAATCTTGGCGGGCAGTTCCCGGGCCAGCTCAATCTTCCGCGTCAGCTCGTCCGACTGATCGGACAGCTTCCGCACGTCGTCCTGCATGGCGACCATCCGCTGGTACTCGTTAAGGTGGCTCCGCATGGCCTCCGCCTCCTCCAGCTCGGCGGAGAGGGCGGCGGTATCCTGGGGCTCCTGGTCCGCGTACTGGCTGGCAGTACCCATATCCCGCTCCAGCTTGGCCACGGCGGTGTCGAAGTTGGCGGAGGCGGTGGCGACACGCTCGTCCCGGCGTTGGTCCAGTCCGGCCAGTTTTTCTTCCGCCGCCCGAATCTCCGCGCGCAGGCGCTCAATGGTTCCGGTCAGGTTCGACCGCTCCTTGGCGATCTCCCTGTCAATGGCGGCAATGTCCATGTCCCGGCTTGCCTCCAGGCCCCGGAGCTTAGAGGCGTAGCCCTCTTGGAAACCCTTGGACCGTTCAATGAGGCTGTTGGCCTCCCGGATGCGTTCCAGCTCCCGGTACTTCTCTCCCAGGGGGTAGGCCTCCCATCGAGCGTAGTCGTAGTCCGCTGGGATATCCTTGGCGATGTCGGAAATAAAGGCCTGTTTGTTGCGGATGTCCCGGTTGAGAGCCTGACGGGATTGAAAATAGACGCCGTTTTCCGCCTGAATGTCGTGCAGCACCTCAAGGATGTGCTTGGAATAATCAACGCCCTGGGGTATCTCGCCGAACTGGGCGCGAATCCAATTCATGTCCCAGGTAAACGAAATCAGGGACAGGATGACCCGGTTTTTCTCCGCGTCGGAGAACTGGCAGAAGGCTACCGGGTTCAGCTGGAGCGGGGTGAAAATGCTGGCAAGGAACTCTGCCGGGCGGGACTGGACCATAGATCCGTCCCGGACCTTGACGCTGCCGGCGGATTTGGCGGGAAGGGCCTGGCGGTCAATGGTAACGCCGGAATCCGTCTCAATGATGATTTCTCCCTTGTCCGCGCCCTGATGGACAATGCATCGCCGGTCCGCGCGGTTGGTCAGGGCGTAGCGGATGGAGTCCAGGACAGAGGTTTTCCCGCAGCCCTTCGGCCCGGAAATCTCCACGGATTTGCCGTTCAGGGTGATTTCCCGGATACCAAACATGTTTTTGATTTTGATTCTGCTGGTTTTCATGGTTGACAAACCTCGCTTTCGTTGTTAAGATGACGGTAGAAAATGATTGGCTGTGCGCCGGTCGCGCCCTGGCGGGTGTAGGAGACCCGCCAGGGCCTTTTCACGCTTACAAGGCGATGATGACGGAACCTTCCTCGGCTTCTTTGGCCAGCTTCTCCTCCAGAAACGCCTTAATGGTCTCCCTGGCCTTCAGCTTCCACATGCCGCCGTCAGCCTCCGTGAAGCTGATGCCGCGGTCATTCAGCCGGATCAGGAAGATGCTCTCCGGCTGCTCCACCTCCTGGAAGGTGCGGTAGGGGCGGAGCTTAATCAGAGGACGAATCTGCTCGTTCGTCTGCAGGGCGACTCCCTTCTGGGTGGTTACGGTGGTGGCAATGCCGTTGTCGTTGTAGACGACCTTGGCGCCGCAGCTGATATCCGAGAGCAGCTTCATGGCGTACAGGGTGTCGTCCGTCTCCTGGAAGCGGGTCCGCAGGGCGATTTGAGCCTCCTCAAAGCCCATCTGGGTCTTGGCCTCCCAGCCGGGAACGTCCGTGGCGCCGGCTTCATAGTAGGCTTGGCGGTAGAACCGCTCCTTTGCCATGGGCTGCCCGAAGCAGCGGACGGTCAGATGGTCGGGTACGGTGATGTACAGGGGCTTCTCAGCGTGGACAGCCTCGGAACAGACCAGCTTCACCAGGGCGTCCAGGGAGTTAAGGGGCAGGGTGTCGGGGTGGTCGATGGTGGGGCGGAGCTCTTCCGCGTTTCCATCCGCAGTAACGATAAAGGTATGGCCGTCGAGGGTCGTGAGCAGGGGCTGGGTGGTGGCCTGGATATGCTTGATGAATTCCTTCAGCATAATGCTTCTCCTTTTTTAAGACGTCTTAATGAGCTTGAGCTGGGGCGGGGCTTCCTGCTCTCCGCCGCCGAGGGAGAACTGGCCGGGGACCTGGGGGACCATCTCCACCACCGTATCCTCGTCGGCCACGTACAGGGATGTGACTACGGGGCTGGTGGCGGCTAGGGCGGACTTGGCGGTCACGCTGACCGCGATGTTCTGGCGGGTGTCGTCCGGCTTGAGTTCCAGGGTGATCGTCAGCTTGCGCTTGGCTGTGGCGGACGTGTTGGGGTCCAGTATGTTGGCCAGGATGCCGGACATCTCATAATCCGCCCGCTCCTGGATGGCGCCGCGGGCCATTTGCAGGATCGACTTCTGGATGTTGGGGTCCATAGGGCTCCTCCTTTCTTTGATGATTTGAGAGCTTCCGGCCCTCTGCCGGATGCCGCCGCTCCAGGAAAGCGGCGGCCCCGGTAAAGGAGGACGTTCCGGGTGCTGGGGACACCCGGCAGAAGGTCGGAGAACATGGATTGAATTGTCAAGGTACGGGAGGAGCCCTTTGGGTTCCCGCGACGCCTCTGGAGAGGCGTTTCGGCCAGTGCCCGGCTGGCCATCATCAGGCGGGTGGAGTCCAATACACTGTCGCCATCCGGGTCCCCAGCTCCACGGCCTCCTCGTGAGACGCGACGCAGATATCCACATGAGCGCCCTTAACCATGCCGCCCACATCCTCGGCGCGGTAGTGGAGCAAGAGGCCGTCGCCGTAGTCCACCACGACGGTGGAACCCAGGGGGATTACATCAGGGTCCACGGCGCACGTCTCATAAGGGACGGCCAGGGCCCCGCTGAACGTGATACCGTCGGTTTTGCCGCAGCACTCCAGGCAGACGTCATAATAGGTGACGGTGCAGTCCTCCAGCTTCTGCGCCCAAGGCATGACTTGGGCCTCCCGGTCCTCCGCAGGGACCTCCAGCGGGGCCAGGACCTGCACTGTGGGCAGGGGTTCTGCTGGTTCCGGGACGAGGAGGGGAGGTTCCGGGGCGGGTTGCGAGGAGCGAAGGACCAGGAGGAGTACCAATGCGGTGAGAGAGAGGGCCACCATGCGCCAGACGGCTGTTGGCTGGTCTGCGCCGACGGCTTGGCGGCGGGTAGGTTTACTATGTTTTTGGCTCATGCGGCGGGCCTCGCTTTCTTCGCTGCTTGTGGAGCAGGAGGGAAGTAGACGTGCAGCTCTTCTGGAGTTGCCCGGCAGAGCTCCAGCACGCGGTACATCTCATCAAGAGTCCACGGGGTCCGGTCGCGGAAACGGTGGCTGACCGCCTGATGGCAGATGCCAAGTATATCGCCCAGATCGCTCTGGCGAATGCCGAGCTGCCGGAGGCGTCCGGCTAAGTAATCATAACGGCCTCGCATTTGGGGCCTCCTTTCTTGACTTTTGCCTCTTTAGGGAGTAAAATGCAAATAAAGAGGCTTGATTATGTGTTATGGTCTCTGATCTTCTCCCGTCAGGTGTTAGCGGCACCTGACGGGGCTTTTTTGTTGTGGTGCCCATGTTCAAGCGCTGGCTTTCAGGCGGTGTAGCAAGATAGCTTTGATTGTCTGATAGTCCATGCCGCTTTCAATCAGAACTGAAATGCGGCCTTCAATCCTCTTTACAGCATCGGTTTCCTCTGGAGTGAGGTATTCCGCAAGGTTGGCGCGTTTTGGAGCCTTCCGATCCTTGCGGAGCTGGGCGGCGGTTCCACCAAGGGCGACTTTGTAGGCCAGGTCTGTATAGTGCTTGTACATCATGTTCTTGTGAGGTCCATCCGGGATGTAGTCTCGAATGGCGTCGGTCATCTCCCGGCGGACAGGCTTGCGAGATTCACGGGCAATGATCCTACGGGTCAGCTCTTGGCGCATTTTGAAAAACTGACGGACAAGCTCTTTTTTGAAGGCTCGAACCCGCTCTGTGTTTTTCAAGTAGGTCATGAGTAAGGTAGCCTGTTCCTCATTTAGGAGGTAGTTCCTCCTTGGCTGGCCACGCCCTTTGATTTCTTCGATTTTAAATCGAAGTATTCCGAACTCCGCAAAGTCGGAATTATGTTGCTGGATGAGCCGGGTTACTGTGTGATGCTGAACACCAGCAAACTCTGCAATGACCTCCGATGTAGTGAACGGGACCGCATCCAGCTTGGCTGGATCAATGAAAACGAGCTCGTTCATGTGGCCTCGTGTTTCGCAAGGAGTCGGCCTAAACCCGCTTTTAAGGTTTGTTCGGCGTACTTAGGAGTACGGTGACCATTTAAAACCGTGCTCAAATAATGCCGATTCCATCCAACTTCTGCCGCAAGTTGCTTGGCTGTCACATTATGTAGGTGCATTTCACCAATTAAATCCGCTGTCCATTGTGCAGGCATACAAAAACACTCCTCTCTTTTTTTGACTCATTGAGTGCTCCCGCCCCTCCGTTCTCCACCGGAACTCTTTTGAATGAGCCCGGCTTCAAATTCTCTCAGATGCTCGGCACTGATACGATAGGGTCCGGGGCGGCCCCCGATGGACAGGTCCAGAGCGGGCATCTGGCCATTTTGAATCCAACGGCGCACAGTGGATTCTTTGATACGGTAGCGTTTGGCTACCTCGCTGGAGGTAAAAAATACGGTGTTATCCATAAATATCTCCTTACTTTTTAAGTTGAAACGTTGTAAAATGTAAAAAAGGACCTTTATGTGGTGATTTGGGTTCTTGCCCCGCTTAGTGTTGGCTTACTAAGCGGGGCGCTTCTTTTTATGCTGGTTCCGGCGAGGCCAGTTGTGCTTCCTCCAGGGCTTCCTGCCGGTTTGGCCGTGAGATGACCAGGAAATCACCGCTGGGGGTTTGCGCCACAACGCGCCAAAGGCCACAGGTGAAATGAATGCCTCGAATGATGTTCATACGCCACCTCCTTCTTCGGAGTGGTCTGCGTCAACGAACTCCACTAAGTCCGCGCCCTGGCAGACGATCTCCGAAACGAGGTATCGAATTGATAAGCCAGACTGCCGACAGAGCTGGCGGAGGACCTGCTCGGCTTCGGGAGTGATTTTCACATTGCCCACCAGTCGCTCTCCGACGTCGTGGGTCTTGATTCTGATTGTCCTCTGCATAGTTGTGATTCCTTTCTTTGCAAAATACGCATACATCTTTCACCGCCAGAATTAGATTACAAAGGCCATCCAAAAGGAAGCCTTGTTGCAACCAAGGCTGGGGAAATTGAAATCAAGCGGTGGGAAACTCAACGCCTTACCATCTCCTGTTCGTCTGTGATAGAATCAAGGCGTAAGTAAGAACAGACCCATACTCTCACGAAGGAGCAGTGTAGCGATTTGCTTCGGGTTTCCCTGCAAATTCTAAGAGAATACCAAGAATGGATTCAGAAAGAGCCTGGGTGTTAATCGCCGATACCTCTCGCCGTCCTTGTATCGCAACTACAAGGGCGGCGATCTCCTTTTCGGAGCCACTGATTTCTAACTTCATCTGCCTTACCTCCTTTCTGCCTCCTACCTTGCTCCCCAAATTCTCCCGTGATAGAATGAGGCAGGAAGGGAGGTGAACAACGTGACGAACAAAGAATTGGCTGTCCAAGTATGGACTGCTCTGCTTCAAGCTACCGCAACACTTGCCGCAAGCCCTAATTTTAGCGTGGACGCGGTCATTCCGTCCCCGCAAAGAGCTGTTGACGAGATTTCCGCTCTCGCCGATATGCTTTCTCAAATTGAGGAAAAGTAAATCACCCTCGCTGCCGCCCGTGGATTTCCGCTCCTCGGGCGGCTTCCTATGCTTAAGTACCTGCTCCTCATTCGGGCATCCAAGTTTAAGAATCAACTCTCTTTACCTCGTTCTTCCTCGTCTCTGCCTCAAACGCCTCGAAGCCCTTGTCTAAAAATCGCCGGACAATTTCAGAATAGGAACAGCGGACAAATTGATTAGATTTTTTCATTTCTAAAATCCGCCTGTCCAGGTCATCTGGAAGTGATACAGTTACGCGCCTCATGTCAGTCATGCTCTTGCCTCCGTTTCTTAAAATATGAACCAAAGTTCTTAATTGCATTATAAATAAGAACTTATGAAAAATCAACTATAGATTTTATGAAAATATGAACAAAGTGAGAGGTTGCATTTTTGTGCAGATTGTTATGAACTTTCTGTTGCATTGGTTATGAACTGATGATATAATTGAACTCGTAAAAAATAAGGAGGTGAACTCAGGATGCCGACGGAAAAGCCGCGTGTAACTTTTGCAATCAGTAAA
>CAJUOD010000146.1 GCA_910587875.1 uncultured Oscillibacter sp.
GTACATGCGGGCGCTGACAGGGAAGACCCAGTTCATCGTCATCACCCACCGCCGGGGCACCATGGAGGAGGCCGACGTGCTGTACGGCGTGACCATGCAGGAAAAAGGCGTCAGCAAGATCCTGACTATCAATCTGAATGATATGGCGAAGGAGTTGGACATTCAGTAAGGAGGCGCGCCATGACGCTGAAACAGAAGGAGCTTGTATCTGCCGGGGTCCTTATCGCGGGATTGCTGCTGATGCTGATTGGCGGCGAATCCATATGGGTCCTGCTGCCGGGCCTGGCAGTGAGCTTGGGGTCGGTGGTCTTGTGGAAGCGGTGGTGGCGCTGTCCAAGCTGCGGCCAGTTTTTGGGCAGGACCAAAGGGCAGTACTGTCCTCACTGCGGGAAGGAAATTGATTACGACGCAAAAAAATCCTAATAGGAGGATACCATGGGTTTCTTTGACAAGCTGAAAAAAATCACCACCAACATGTTCGCAACCTACACCGAGGCCGACGAGGCCTTCTTCGAGGAGCTGGAGGAGACCCTGATTCTCTCCGACTTCGGCATGGAGGTCGCCGTGGACACCGTGGAGAAGCTCCGGGAGAAGGTCCGGAAGGAAAAGCTCTCCAGCCAGGAGGAGGTCCGCTCTGCCCTGCGGGAGATCATCGTGGAGGCCCTGAACGTGGGCACCACGGAGGTGAACGTCTCCACCTCCCCCTGCGTCTTCCTCTTCATCGGGGTCAACGGCGTGGGCAAGACCACCTCCATCGGCAAGATGGCGAACCTCCTGCGCTACGGCGGGAAGAAGTGCCTCCTCTGCGCGGCGGACACCTTCCGGGCGGCGGCGGCAGACCAATTGGAAATCTGGTCCCAGCGGGCCAAGGCGGACCTGATCCGCCAGCACGAGGGGGCGGACCCCGGCGCGGTGCTCTTCGACGCCCTCCAGGCCGCCAAGGCCCGGAATGTGGACGTGGTGCTCTGCGACACGGCGGGGCGGCTCCACAATAAGGCCAACCTCATGGCAGAGCTGGCCAAGCTCTCCAAGATCATCGACCGGGAGTGCCCCGGCGCGGCCCGGGAGACCCTGCTGGTGCTGGACGCCACCACGGGCCAGAACGGTTTGATTCAGGCCAAGACCTTCAAGGAGGCGGCGGGGCTGACGGGCATCATCCTGACCAAGCTGGACGGCACCGCCAAGGGCGGCATCGCCGTGGCCATCGCCCAGGAGCTGGGCGTCCCTGTGAAGTTCGCCGGGGTGGGGGAGGGCATCGACGACCTGCGGCCCTTCGACTCCGAGGAGTACGCGGAAGCAATTATTTAAAGGAGAGAGAGCATATGACCAGAGAGGACGGCCGGGCGTTTAACGAGCTGCGGCCTGTGACCATGACCACGGACTTCGTGAAATTCGCAGAGGGCAGCTGCCTCATCCAGTGCGGGGACACCATGGTCCTCTGCTGCGCCAGCGTGGAGGAGAAGACCCCGCCCCACGTCCCCTACGGAGAGGGCTGGGTGACGGCGGAATACTCCATGCTGCCCCGGGCCAACCGGGAGCGGAGCCGCCGGGATGTCTCCAAGCTGAAGCTCTCCCCCCGGAGCGCCGAGATCCAGCGCCTGGTGGGCCGGTCCCTCCGGTCCGCCGTGGACATGCGGAAGCTGGGGGAGCGGACCATTACCGTTGATTGCGACGTGCTCCAGGGTGACGGCGGAACCCGGACCGCCTCCGTCACCGGGGGATTCGTGGCGCTGGCCCTGGCCTGCCGGAAGCTGGTGGAGGACGGGGATCTGGCCTCCAGTCCCATCCTGCACGCTGTCACCGGCGTCTCTGCCGGCATTGTGGAGGACACGCCCCTGCTGGACCTCCGCTACAGCGAGGACAGCCGGGCCCAGGTGGATTTGAACTGCGTGATGAATGAGCTGGGGGAGCTCATCGAAATCCAGGGCACCGGCGAGGGCCGGGCCTTCAGCCCCGCGGAACAGCAGGAGCTGGTGCGCCTGTGCGCCAAGGGCTGCAGGGAGCTGCTGGCGGCCCAGAAGGAAGCGTTGGGAGGGAAATTCTGATGGCGGAGAAATTTGTGCTGGCTACCCACAACCCCGGGAAGCTGGCGGAGATGAAGGCGATTTTGTCCGGCCTGGGCGTGGAGGTCATGAGCCCCTCTGAGGCGGGCGTGGAGGTGGACGTGGAGGAGACCGGGACCACCTTCGCGGAGAACGCCATGCTGAAAGCGAAAGCGATTTGCGCCGCGGCGGGCTTGCCTGCCATCGCCGACGACTCCGGCCTCTGCGTGGACGCGCTGAACGGCGGCCCCGGGGTCTACTCCGCCCGCTACGGCGGGGAGGGCCTGGACGACCGGGGGCGGTGCATGCTGCTCCTCCGGTCCATGCGGGGCCAGGGCTCCCGGATCGCCCACTTCACCTGCGCCGTGGCCTGTGCCTTCCCCAACGGGGACACGCTGACGGCGGAGGGCCGCTGCGACGGGGCCATCGCCTTCGCCCCTCTGGGAGAGGGCGGCTTCGGCTACGACCCGGTGTTCCTGATCCCAGAGAAGGGGAAGACCTTCGGGCAGATCGGCCCGGAGGAGAAGAGCAAGATCTCCCACCGGGGCAGGGCCCTGGCGGCCTTCGCGGAGAAGCTGGGAACGTATCTCGGAAAATAAGCGTCTGACGTTTAAGGAGAATATATGGACTTGACAAGCAAGCAGCGGGCCCAGCTGCGGGGCCTGGCAAACGGGCTGGATACCATCCTCCAAATCGGTAAGGAGGGCATCGGGGAAAACCTCATCAAGCAGGCGGACGACGCCCTGGAGGCCCGGGAGCTCATCAAGGGCAAGGTATTGGACAACAACATCGACTACGACGCCCGGACGGCGGCGGAGGAGCTGGCTAAGGCCACCCGCAGCGAGGTGGTCCAGGTCATCGGCACGAAATTTGTTCTCTACCGGGAGACCCATTCCAAACCCAAGGAAAAGCGCATTCAGCTGGTAAAAGAGCGAAAGAGAAAACCCTGATCCTGACTGCGAGGAGGCTTCAACCTTGAAGATCGGCGTATACGGCGGGGCCTTCAACCCGCCGCACCTGGGACATATTACCGCCGCCCGGGCGGTATCCGGGCTTTTGAAGCTGGATAAACTCTTGGTGATCCCCACCGGGCATCCGCCCCACAAGACGCTTCCCCCGGGGAGCCCCACGGCGGACCAGCGGCTGGAGATGACCCGCCTGGCTATGGAGCAGGCGGGCCTGGGAGACCGAGTTGAGATCTTAGACCTGGAGGTCCGGCGGGAGGGGAACAGCTACACCTCGGACACCCTGGCCTATTTGAAGGAACAGTATCCGGAGGACGAGCTGTGGCTGCTGATGGGGACGGATATGTTCCTGACCCTGCACACCTGGCACGAGCCGGGGCGGATCCTCTCCCTGGCGGGGGTTGCCGCCTTCGGGCGCAGCGAGGCGGACACGGAGGAGCTGTTCGCTGTCCAGCGGGACTACCTGTCCCGCGCCTGGCCCCAGGCCCGGATCTTCACCCTCAGCATTCCCGGCGTGGTGGACGTCAGCTCCACGGAGCTGCGGGAGCGGCTGGCCCGGGGAGAGGGCGGCGGGCTGCTGGCTCCGGCGGTGTACGGCTATATCCTGCGGGAGGGCCTGTACGGCACGGCGGCGGACTTGAAGAACCTGACCCTGGAACAGCTCCGGCCCGTGGCTCTGAGCTGCCTGAACCACCGGCGGATTCCCCACGTGCTGGGCACGGAGCAGGAGGCCGTCCGCCTGGCGGAGCGCTGGGGGGCGGACGTGGACAAGGCCCGGCGGGCCGCGCTGCTCCACGACTGCACGAAGAAGCTGAGCCTGGAGGAACAGCTGGCGGTGGCGGAGCGCTTCCGCGTCCCCCTGGACGACATGGAGCGCCGGGAGATCAAGCTCCTCCACGCCAAGACCGGGGCGGGCATCGCGGAAGCGGTCTTCGGCACGGACGAAGAGATTACCAGCGCCATCCGCTGGCACACCACCGGCCGGGGGAACATGACGCTGCTGGAGAAGGTTATTTATCTTGCGGACTACATCGAGCCCAACCGGGACTTTCCCGGCGTGGAGGAGCTGCGGCGGACCTGCTACGAGGACCTGGACGCCGGGCTGCTGCTGGGCCTGGAGATGACCATCGGGGAGATGGAGAGCCGGAACGCGCCCATCCACCCCAAGACCCTGGAAGCCAGGGACGCGCTGAAAGGACAGAGATAAAAGATATGAGGAATGTTGGAAAGCGGCTGGCGCCCAGCGAGAAAAAACGGAAGGGAAAGCTGACCCGCCGGCAGATCATCTTGGTTGTGGCGGCCGTGATTTTGGCTCTGCTGCTGGTGGGCGTGCTGGCGGTCCGGAGCCTCTTCGTCCGGCCGGAGCTGCCCAAGCGAAACGACCCCCAAAACGCCGTGGACCTGGACGGGGACGGCGTGCCCGACGAGCCGGAGGGCATCGACTACGGGGACGGAATCCGCCCCCGGGGCGGCGACGGCGAGCGGAAGAGCAAGGACTACTGGACGGTCCTCATTCTGGGCCGGGACACCGGAGGCGGGGGCAATACGGACACCATGCTCCTGGCCAGCTACGACGTGACGAACCAAAAGGCCACGGTGATGTCCATCCCCCGGGACACCATGGTCAACGTCCCCTGGGACATCAAGCGGATTAACTCCGTCTATAATTACTACGGCGGGGGAGAGAAGGGCATCCAGCACCTCTACAAGGAAATTGCCCAGCTGGTGGGCTTCGAGCCGGACTTCCAGGTGGTGGTGGAATGGGACGCCGTGGGCGCCATCGTGGACGCCATCGGGGGCGTGTACTTCGACGTGCCCATGGATATGAACTATAAAGACCCCTATCAGGACCTGGTCATCTCCCAAAAGGCGGGCTACCGGCTCCTGAGCGGAAGCGACGCCATGCAGGTCCTGCGCTACCGGCACGACAACAACATGAAGCACGGCTACGCCGAGGGAGACCTGGGGCGCATCAAGACCCAGCAGGCCTTTTTGAAGGCCATGGTGGAGCAGGTGCTGAAGCCCAAAAACATGACCAAGGCTGGGCCCCTCATCGAGGCCTTCAACAAAAACGTGGAGACGGATTTGAGCTTCCAGAATATCCTGTGGTTCGCCCAGTCGGCGGTCCTGGGGGGCCTGAAGATGGAGGACGTGAACTTCGTCACCATGCCCAACACGGGGAAATACGCCTACAGCCGCAGTGTGGACAAAATGACCAACGGACGGCAGAGGAATCAGTCCTACGTGGTCCCCAACGCCCGGCAGCTGCTGGACCTGGTGAACAACGAGCTGAGCCCCTTCACGGAGGTCTTCACCCTGAAGGATCTGGACATCATGTCCGTCAACGCCGACGGGTCCATCAGCTCCTCCACGGGCTACGTGGAGGACAAACCGGCGGCCTCTCCGCCCCCCAGCCCGGAGCCGGAGGAGGAGACGCCCGAAGTGGATGAGAACGGCTATCCCATCGACCCGGAGACGGGCCTGCCCATCACCGTGGACCCGGAGACCGGGGAGCCCATCGTCCCCATCGACCCGGAGACGGGAGAGCCCCTGGTCATCGCGCCGCCGGACACGTCCACGGAGCCCGGCGAGGGCGGAAACGCCGGAGCCCCGGACCCCAATGGGACGACTGCCGCTCCCAATCCCCCCGCGCCCTCCAACCCGGCCTCCGGCGGCACGGAAACGCCCCCGGAGACCCCGGGCACGGCGGACCCCGTTCCGGCGCCGGAGACGCCCCCGGTCCCCGTGGAGCCCGCTCCCGTGCCGGAGGTCCCGGCGGACCCCCAGCCCCCGGCGGACCCGGGCTTCGCCCTCATCGGGCCGGACCCCGCCGCCTGAACCTGTGAGAAACCATTCACATATTTTCTGGAAAGAGAGGAATGTCTATGACACCGAAAGAGCTGGCCATCATCGCCGCCAAAGCCCTGGACGAAAAGAAGGGCAAGGAGATCTCCGCCATTGAAATCACGGACCTGACCACCCTGGCGGACTACTTTGTCATCGCCACCGGCGGATCCAACACCCAGATCAACGCCCTGTGCGACGCGGTGGAAAAGGCCATGAAGGAGCAGGCCGGGGAGGCCCCCCTCCACCGGGAGGGCCACCGGGACGGCACCTGGGTGCTGCTGGACTACGGCTGTGTGGCGGTCCACGTGTTCTCCCAGGAGGCCCGGGAGTTCTACGACCTGGAGCGCCTCTGGTCCGACGGGAAGCCCCTGGACCTGGCGGGCGTGCTGACCGCCGAATAAAGAAGGACGAAGAACGGGAGAGAGACCAAAGGTCTCTCTCCCGTTTTTTCTTATGTTAGCGGTTCCTGATGACGTTCTCCAGGGTCTCCAGAAGCTTGGCGATGTCAATGGGCTTGGAGATGTGCCCGTTCA
>CAJUOD010000147.1:0-3528 GCA_910587875.1 uncultured Oscillibacter sp.
CTGCCTGGCGGAAATCTATCTGCTGGTGCTCCGCCGGTACTACATCCACGGCGACGTGGTGACCGAGGCCCTGCCCTGGCATAACCGGCTGCTGGTCTTTGCGGGCCTGGGTGCGGCGGCGCTGGTCCTGGGCGTGGCGCTGAGCGTGCTGTGGAAGGCCGACCAGCGCAAGCGGCTCATCGGCTGGTGCCTCATCAGCCTGGGCGTGTTCTTCGGCGGCGGCAGCATGCTGATCCGCCTGTACTTCGAGTCCGCCGTGACCCTCCTGTGCGTGGTGGTGCCGGTGGTGATGGTGCTGACGGTCATCTGGGCTTTCTACGACCGGGAGTGCTCCGTGGCTATGACGGCCCTGAGCGGGACGATGATCCTCCTGTGGATGTGCCGGCGCCTGTTCAACCACCTGACCCTGGGCCTGCCCGTAAAGGCGCTGGCCGTGGTGTACGTGCTGCTGCTGGCGGGCCTGTGCTGGCTGGCGAAGAATCAGAAGCTCGGGAAGCTCCTGCCCCCGGACGCGGACCTGCTGCCCATCTATGGGGCCACGGGCCTGTCCGCCGTGGCCGTGGTGCTGGGCCTGTTCAGCTCCGCCGTGGCCTATTACGCCATGTGGGCCCTGGGCATCGTGGTCTTCGTCCTGGCGGTGTACTACACCGTGAAGCAGCTGTAAGGCCTTCCCCCTTGATATGTGAAAGCCCCGCCGTCTCTCCGGACGGCGGGGCTTTTTTATTTCGTTCAGGCTAGTCCGTAAACTCCCCCAGGCGGATGTCCATGCCGATCTCGAAGGCCCGGCCCCAGGGGAAGCGGTAGTTCTCCAGGGCCACGCCGCCCCAGCGGCGCTCCTCGACTTCCCCGGCTTCCCAACCATAAGAGGAGAGGAAGGAGCTCCGCTCCAGATTGCGGATGACGGGGGCGGTTTCCTTCTCCATGCCCTCTTCCAGACGGCGGAGCAGGTCCTCCCGGTCCAGCTCCGGGGAATAGAAGTTGTTGGGATCCCCGCCAAGCTCATTTCGGATATAGGCCAGGAGGTCGTTCCGGACCACGCCCTTGTAACAGAAGTCCTTCAGGATGCTGTCCGCCAAAGTCCGGGCCCAGGCCCGGTCACAGGCGTCGGTGCTGGCCTCATTTTTCAAGACGGCGAGCCGGGCCACGCCGTGACTCAATGCCGTGCCGGTGACAATGGCCATGTCCAGCATCCCGGAGTAGGCCAGGAGGTAGCCCAGCTCCGCCTGTTTGGTCAGGGCCTCGTAGATCTCCGTGCCGTAGGTCCCGTTGCTGGCGTCGATGAGAATTGCGGGCCACCGGGCCTTTCGGCAGTCCTGGAGGGCCCCGATGAGCTGCTTGCGGTAAACGTCCTTTTTCGCCCCGTCCTCCGGCTGGGTCAGCACCAGGATCTGCAGGTCCGCGATATCGGCCTCCCGCAAATCGAAGAAGGCCAGGTGCTCCGCCATGATCTCCGTCAGGGGCTGGAAGTCGTACTCACAGGCGGGCCGGTCCTCCGTGCCGCCGATGTACTGGAGCTTCGTGCTGTACCCTGCTCCCCAGCCCGTCTCGTCCAGATACATCCGGGCCACGGCCTTGAAGGCCAGGTCGTCCACTCCGGAGAGAAGCCAGTCGATCTGCCACTCCCCGCGGTTGCTCTGCCGCTCCCCGTCCTCTACCTTCACGGTCCGGAGGCCCTGCCGGAGGAAGGCAATCTCGTTTTTCTGGATGCAGTCCTCCAGGGAGGAGTCGTCGATGCCGATGAGCAACCGGAAGTTCTCATAGCCCGGTTTCGCCAGCGTGTCCTGAACCACGTAGGAGAGGACCAGCTTCCGCTCCCGGGACCGCAGGCTCCGGAGGGCGGCCTCGTACGTGCCCTCCGCCTTGGTCCAGGCCCGGAGGTCCTCCCCGTCGGGGCCCCACCAGTAGCTCTCGTCGATGTTCTCCAGATTCAGCGCGTCTCCCTCCAGGGTCCGCCGGGGCAGGGCCCCGAAGGCCCGGATGGCGTTGTACTCCTCCAGTGTTCCCCCCTCATAGCCCACAGTGGGGGCCAGCCGCATGACGGAATCCAGCAGCCAGACCATGTTGTGCTCGTCGGCGGAGAGGGCCGCCATCAGCTCTTCCAGCAGGGAGTGGGCGGTCCCGCCGCCGGGAAGCTCGTACCCCCTGGCGGACCGGGAGGCCACCAGCCCCCCGGAGAGCAGCTGGTCCAGAGAGAGGACATAGCGGTCACATCCGGCTTCCTCCTGCTCCAGCACCCATTGGTACAGCCGTCCCATGTCCCCGTGCTGAGTCCCGTTGCTGTTGAGGGGCTGGCCGTCCAGGGCCGTCCGGTACAAATCCCGGTCCGGCATGGCCAGAGTATAGCCCAAGGACTCCGCCAGATAGACCACCCGCTCCACGTTGTCGGGCCGGTCGTCCAGGGGCACGTAGGCAATCGTCTTCCCAGACTCCGGGGCGGCGGGCTCCGGGTAGGGCAGGGGCTCCGTCCGCTGAGGGCCGCACCCGGTCAGCAGAACCAGGACCAGCAGAGCCGCCCAGAGGCGTGTTGCTTGTTTCATAAAACCTCCTTAGAAAAAAGGCGGGGCCGTGACGGCCCCGCCTTTCGCTCAAAGTCCCAGGCCCCCCAGATTCAGCCCGCCGGTGATGCTGTCCATGGCCTTGTCCATGGCGTCCCCGGCCTGGCGCAGGGCCTCGTTGACGGCGGAGACCACCAGGTCCTGGAGCATCTCCACGTCCTCCGGGTCCACGGCCTCGGGCTTGATGGTGAGGGAGGTCAATTCCTTCTTGCCGCTGGCCACGGCCTCCACGGCCCCGCCGCCCACGCTGGCGGTGAAGGAGCGGTTTTCCACCTCCGTCTGGGCGGCGTTCATGGCCTCCTGCATCTGGGCGATCTGCTGCTGGACGGCGGCCTGGCGCTGGGCGCCGGTAGCCTTCATATTGCCGCTGGTGAATCCGCGGCGGGCGCTGTATCCCATGGTGATCTTCTCCTTTACTCTTTGATTTCGATGTTGTCAAACTGACGGCCGAAGGCCACCAGGTTTTTCAAATTCTCCTCCGGGGAAGCCTTGGGCGGCTCCCCCGTGCGCAGGGCCAGCCGCACCGGGCTGCCCGTCAGGGCCTCCGCCTCCTGTTCCAGGGCCTCCCGGACCCGGTCGTTGTCCAGGCGGCCCAGGGTCAGATCGTCCGGGGCGCAGACCGTCAGCAGGTCCCCCTCCAAGAAGCCGGAGCACATGCCCAGGAAGGGCCGGTACATGCCCGGCAGGCGGCCCTTGCAGTTTTCCGCCAGGGTCCGCCACCAGCCGCCGTCCACCGCTTTCACGGGAGCGGGGACCTTTTCAGGGGCGGGAGCCGCCGGGGGCGCTTTCGGGGCTTCCGGCGGCGGGGGAACGTCCTCCGGAATATCGTAGACCCGCTGTCCCGGCTCCTCCATCATGGGGGGCTCCTCCGGCAGAGGGGGCTCGTCCCAGGGGGGCGGGTCCGGGGCTTTCCGCGGGGCGGGGGGATTCTCCCGGGGCGGCGGGGCCTGTTCCGCCGGCTGCGCGGCGGCGG
>CAJUOD010000147.1:3538-6359 GCA_910587875.1 uncultured Oscillibacter sp.
GCCGGGCCAGCTCCGCCCGGGCGGACTGGCTGTCCTCCAGGCGGGCAATCCGGGCCTCCAGGGCCGTCAGGTCCCCGGAGAGGCTTTCGTCGCAGAGGCGCAGCAGGCACAGCTCCGCGTCCAGCCGGCGGTTGACGCTGGCGTACAGCTCCGCCGAGGCTTTTTGCAGGGTGGAGGCCAGGTGCAGGAAGCGCCCGGCGGGCACGCCCTTGCCCAGGCGGTCCAGGGCGGCGGCATCATAGCCGCCGGAGAGCAGGGCCGCGCCCCCCTTGGGGGCGGTCTTCTGGAGGAGCAGATCCCGGGTGAGGGTGGACAGCTCCGAGAGCACGGCCCCCATGTCCTTGCCGCCCTTGTAGAGCTCGTCCAGCAGAAGGAGAGCCCCCTGGGCGTCCCGGTTTAGAATCAATTCCATCATCCGGGCCGTCTGGAGATTCCCCGCCAGGCCCAGCACGTCCAGCACGGCGGCGGCGTCGATGGTCCCCCCGGCGGCGGCGCACTGGTCCAGGAGGCTCAAGCCGTCCCGCAGGGCCCCGTCGGCCAGGCGGCTCAAGAGCTCCGCCCCGTCGGGCCGGAGGTCGATGTGCTCCTGTTCCGCCACGAAAGCCAGCCGCTTCGCCACGTCCTCCGGCCGGATGCGCCGGAAGGAGAACCGCTGGCAGCGGGAGAGAATGGTAGCCGGGACCTTGTGGAGCTCCGTGGTGGCCAGGATAAACATCAGGTGCTCGGGGGGCTCCTCCAAAATCTTCAGCAGGGCGTTGAAGGCGGCGGTGGAGAGCATGTGGACCTCGTCCACGATGTAGACCCGCTTTTTCACATTGGCGGGGGAGTAGACCGCCTCGTCCCGGAGGGCGCGGACCTGATCCACGCCGTTGTTGGAGGCGGCGTCCAGCTCCAGCACGTCCAGAAAGCCGCCACTGTCCAGCCCCACGCAGGCCGGGCACTTCCCGCAGGGGTCCCCGTCCACGGGGCTCTCGCAGTTCACGGCCTTGGCCAGGATCTTGGCGCAGGTGGTCTTCCCGGTGCCCCGGGTGCCGGTGAAGAGGTAGGCGTGGGAGGTCCGGCCCTCGGCCACCTGGCGGCGGAGGGTCTCGGTGATGTGCTCCTGTCCGATGACGTCGGCGAAGGTCTTGGGCCGCCACTTGCGGTAGAGGGCTTGGTACATGTTCCCCTCCTTCTTCACCCTGGGGGCTTTCGTATGGAGCGCAGTCTTATCAGACTGCCAGGGTGCGCAGTTTAAAGCTTTCTTTTGCTTCCTTTTCTTTCTCGAAAGAAAAGGAAGTCCTCCGTATGCAGCTGCGGAGCCGGTTGCCTCGCGGCACATGAAACATTCCGCTTAATGCTGCTCGGTTCCCCGCCTGACATGGTTCGCAGAGCTTCATTGCGCGAGACCGGCTCCGCAGCTGCCTGCGGAGGACTGCTTTTGTTATTCTACTATATTCTTTCCCAAATGGCAACAAAAAATTTTCGGGCCCGGGAAAAAGCCCCGCCGCTCCTAGAGCGGCGGGGCTTTGAGTACCATTTGGGGAAGAATCTTACTTGTTGTCCACAGAGAACATATAGGCAATCAGCTCCACCATCTTGTTGGCGTAGCCGCACTCGTTGTCGTACCAGGAGACGACCTTGACAAAGTTCTCGGTCAGGGACAGGCCGGCCTTTTTGTCGAAGATGGAGGTCCGGGGATCGCCCAGGAAGTCGCTGGAGACCACGTCCTCGTCGGTGTAGCCCAGAACGCCCTTCAGCTCGCCCTCGCTGGCTTCCTTCATGGCCTTGCAGATGTCCTCATAGGAGGCGGGCTTCTCCAGACGGGCGGTCAGGTCCACCACAGACACGTCCAGGGTGGGGACGCGCATGGAGATGCCGGTCAGCTTGCCGTTCAGCTCGGGGATGACCTTGCCCACGGCCTTGGCCGCGCCGGTGGAGGAGGGGATGATGTTGCCCGTGGCCGCGCGGCCGCCGCGCCAGTCCTTCATGGAAGCGCCGTCCAGCAGCTTCTGGGTGGGGGTGACGGAGTGCACGGTGGTCATCAGACCCTCGACGATGCCGAATTTCTCATTCAGGACCTTGGCGATGGGGGCCAGGCAGTTGGTGGTGCAGGAGGCGTTGGAGACATAGGTCATGTCGGAGGTGTATTTTTTGTTGTTTACGCCCATGACAAACATCGGGGTGTCGTCCTTGGAGGGGGCGCCCATGATGACGTGCTTGGCTCCGGCTTTGATGTGGCCTTCGCACTTATCTTTGCTCAGGTGCTGGCCGGTGCACTCGCAGATATACTCGGCGCCCACAGAGGCCCAGGGGATATCGCCGACTTCCTTGGCGGTGAAGACCTTGAACTCCTTGCCGTCCACGATCAGGCAGTCCGCGCCGAAGCTGACCTCGCCGGGGAACTTGCCGTGAACGGAGTCATATTTCAGCATATAGGCCATATACTCGGGGCTCATAAAGGGATCGTTCAGGGCGACGACCTCCACGTCATCCCGCTTCAGGGCGGCGCGGAACACGATGCGGCCGATGCGGCCAAAACCATTGATACCGATTTTCGCTTTCATAATACAGGAACTCCTTTCGATTTTTGGGTACAAATTGTACCGGAATGCCATATAAACGATTGCGCAAACGATTTGTTTGGGTCTTTTCCAAAGATAATGGTATCACAACGTGAAGTTTTTGGCAATCATCATTTCAAACAACAATTTCCAAGGGCCGTTGTGAATTTTTGATAATAAAGCATCGTTGGGCGGAACATCCCACGGGGAAAGGCTTCCCGGGCCGCCGGGAGATCGGAAGAGCACACGTCTGAACTCCAGTCACACAGCAAGATCTC
>CAJUOD010000148.1 GCA_910587875.1 uncultured Oscillibacter sp.
GATCTACACTCTTTCCCTCACGACGCTCTTCCGATCTACATATAGTATGGTCAAGGTTTTCCAAAAAAAGACAAATTCACTGTTTTGCCCCTGCGGAAAAGCCTCTCCGAGCCTCTTCAAAGGACCTTTGTGGTTTCTAAAAGAAACCACAAAGCCCTGTACAGGGCTTGCTTTTTCCGGTTTTTTACACTTTTGGAAAATCAACCTACCACATCTACATTATAGCAAGCCTTTCGGAAAATGCAACTGTTTTTTTACATTTTTATTTTTTGGAAAAAACATACATATTGTATAACCGTCAAAACGGATAATCCAGGCAAAATGGACGCAATTGCGTCATTTCCGGCAATCTGGGCAAAGGGCGGGCGGGACCCCGGAATTGGGGTTCCGTCCGTCCGGCTTTCCAACGCCCTCCGGTTTTCCAGCTTTTGACACACTTCACAGTTTTCTCCCTGTCTATCCGTTATTTCGCAGAACTTCATGTCGGCGGGCTATAGCTTTCACAGCAGAAGGCCGATATTACTTTTAAAGACAACTCAAACCGACGGGAGGACAATATGGATTTTCTAAACCAAACAAAAGTCAATAAGGAGATTTTGGAGGTCCTGCAGAGCATGGATGACGGCTACGTGCCGGATGACGAGGAGCAGCGCATACTGGACAGAATCCGGGAAGTGGATCTCTCGGAGGCCGGGCTGACAACGCTGCCCAAGAGCATCGCAAGGCTCTCGAATCTCACCCATCTGGACATATCCCACAACCAGCTGACGGTTTTGCCGGACTGCGTCTGTGAGCTTTCCAATCTCAGGTACCTGACGGTGACCAACAATCCCCTGACGCGCCTGCCGGAGCACATCGGCCGCCTCTCCCGGCTGGAGGGTCTGGGCGTATTCTACGACCAGCTGGAGGAGCTGCCGGAAAGTATCACCCAGCTCTCCCACCTCCACGTCCTGTTTATCGGGCACAATCCCATGACCAGCATCCCCGATAGCATCGGGAAGCTTTCCGAGCTGACCTCTCTGGACCTGTCGGGGCTTGAGCTGCACGAAGTCCCGCCCTTCATCCGCCGCCTGTCCAAGCTGAAGACCCTGGGGCTTTCGGGAAACCCGCTGAAAATACTGCCGGACTGGCTCGGGGATATGCCGAACCTCTACTCACTGAACCTCTCCTCCCTCCGGCTGACGGAATTTCCGCGCTCCCTCCTCAAGCTGAACATTCCCATATTGGCGGATCGCAATCTCTATTTTGAAAGAAACCGCCGGGGAATTTTCATTGGAAACACCACCCTGTCTATCCAGCCCGTCAGCCTGTTCGACCAGTCCCGGGACAAGTCGCCCAATTTCCAGGAGTCCCGCAAGCTGATCGAGGATTACTTCGAAACCCCCAAGGTCCCCATCCGGGAGGCAAAGGTCATCTTCCTGGGGGACGGCAAGGTGGGCAAGACCTACACCATCCAGCGCCTGCTCCATGACTGCCAAAAGGGAGATTACCCCACCAAGGAAACCCACGGCATCCTGATCGAGGACCTGCACCCCAAAAAGGACGGGGAATCCTACAAGGTGCGCGTCTGGGACTTCGGCGGCCAGGACATCATGCACGAAATGCACCGCTGCTTCCTGACGGACCGGACCTGTTACGTGGTCATGGTGGACACCCGGACGGACAAGCAGACCGGGCGGGCCAGGTATTGGCTCCGTACGGTCCAGAGCATCGCACCCGAGGCCCCCGTGCTGCTGCTGGTCAACGAGATCAGCGGCGTCCAGAACCGCGACCTGGACTACAGCGGCCTGAGACGGGAATTTCCAAATCTGGCGGGAGTGCAGTACTGTTCCTCTCTGAACGCCAGCGAGGAGGAGTTCCGCGAAAAGGTGGCGCGCCCGATTTTTCAGCAGGCCCTGGACATGGACAGCTGTAAAATGGAGTTTCCGGAAAGCTGGGAAAACGTCCGCCAGAACCTCCTGAGCCTTCGCGGCAGCGCCGGGCAGGATAAAGCGTATTACATCGACCGGCAGACATTCCACGATCTCTGCGGCCAATACGGCGTATCCCCAGACGACGGCCTCCGGGCGTGGCTGCTGACCTGGTTCAACGACCTGGGCGTCTGCTTCAGCTACCACCTGGGCAAAAACGGCCAGGAGCAGTCCTCGGATTACAAAATTCTAGACCCCATGTGGCTGACCAGCGCCGTCTACAAGATCATCTGGGAAAAAGAACGGACCGACGACGGCCTGATCTCCCTCGGCGAGATCCACCGGATCCTGGAAAAGCCCGGCAGCGACGCCATGAAAAAGGATGGCATTCCCTGCCTGGAAAACGTATCCTACAACAAGCAGGAGTGCGGCTACGTGCTGGACATCATGCGGAAATTCCGCATCTCCTACCCGGCGGGCGGGCACACGGAGTTCATGCCCACCCTCTGCATGACGGACTCCAAGCTGGACCCCACGCCCCAGAGCTGCATCCAGCACGCCGCCTGCCGCTTCCGCTATACCTTCCTGCCGGAAAACGTGCTGCACCGCCTGATGATTTACTGCTTCGCCAACCTCCGCCCGGGCAGGCGCTGGCGCAGGGGCTTCTGGCTGGAATGCGAGCCCCAGGGGCTCAGCGCGGTCATCCGGACCACAGGGCGGGACAGCGAGGAAAACGAGCTGCAAATCGACGTCTACAGCCAAAAAGAGTCCTACGAGGCCTGGATCTGGCTTCAGCCCCTCTGCCAGCAGATCGCGGAAATCAACAACACCCTCTCCCTGAAAGCGGAGACCTTCATCCTGGCAAAAAACGACCTTGAGGAGTCCTGGTTTTCCCTGGACAGCCTCTGGTACTGGAAGAAGCAGGGCGCGCCAAGTATGCAGGGCGAGAGAAGCTATTTCCCCATCCAGTCCCTCCTGGATCTCATCTACGGCCGGGAGCTTCCGGCCATAGAGCGCGCGATCGTCACCGAGCACGAACAGCACCAGCTGTTCATCTCCTCCGAGATGCTCCCCCAGGCCGTCACAGCCAAGGCCGCCGAGGCGTCGGGCGTGGACCTGCACAGGCCCTTTGAGGAACAGCTTGACCAAATCCTCCGCGGGCTGCAGCGCAGCAACGAGCTCCACGAGAAGGAGCTGACCCTGCTGGCGCGGCAGGCCGCCGCGATGGAGGAAAACACCCAGGCCCTGCAGAAGAACACGCTGACCCTCCGGCAGTCCAACGAGCTCCTGGAGGCCGTCCGGGACGGCAGGGCCGACCTTCCCCAGGAGGTCACGGAGGCCCTGATCGTCGCCTTCCAGCAAAGCGGCGCCCCCGCCCTGCGGGATGCCGGGGCCGAGATGAAGGGGCGTCCCTGGACCGCCAGGTGCCGGATGCTCCGGGAGTTCCTGGGGGACGCCGCGAACCTCTCCACAGCCGCTCCCCTCCTGCTCCAGCTGGCGCAGGAACATATACCGGCTCTGCTCCAGCTGCTTGAAACCATTTTCTAAGCGCAAAAAACCGGGGGCGCGCAGAATACTGCGCGCCCCCGGCTTTTATCCTTTTCAATTCAGCGCCGCCGCAGGCCGGCCTCTCTTATTCCTCCTCGTCGGTGACAATGAGGCCGTAGCCTCCGCTCTTCCGGCGGTAGACGATGCAGAGGCTGTCGTCCTCGCTGCTGCGGAAAACGAAGAAGCTGTGGTCCAGCAGATTCATCTGCAGAATGGCCTCCTCCGTGCTCATGGGCTTCACGGCGAAGCGCTTGGTGCGGACCACGGGGAACTCCGTCTCCTCCGCCACGTCGAAGTCCGTGGCCGGGGCGGGCGGCGGGAAGCCCTCGCTCCGCAGGCGCTTGGAGAGCCGGGTCTTGTTCTTCAAAATCTGGCGCTCGATATAGCCCACGGCGGCATCCACTGCGCCGCGCATATCGCCGTCCGGCGCTTCCGTCTGGGCCCGGAGCAGAGCGGCGCCGCTCCGAACGGTGATTTCCACTGTGCAGCGGTGGTCCTTCTCCACCGAGAATGTCACAAACGCGGTGGTGTCCTCCCGGAAATACTTTTCCAGCTTGGCGATTTTCTTTTCCGTGTAAGCCTTGATGGAATCATTGAGGGAGACCTTCTTGCAAGCGTAGGTGTACTTCATCGAGATCGCTCCTTTCGTGTGAAAAAGGGCCGTCGGGACCTTTGCGGGAAGCCCTTTTGTATAATATAACATATTTGTATTGAAATGGGAAGAGGAAACCGGCTTTTTTTCAAAAGAATCACAAAAATTTTCCGCCGACTTTCCAGGGCGGCGGTTTTCGGCAAAAGAAGACGGGAAACGACAAAACTTCTGATTGACAAAAACTGGTAAGCATGGTACTTTGATATAGGAAGCTTTCCAATATCCCACCCGCTTGGGCCGCATGGCGTTTGTCCGTGCGGCTCCTTTTTATACCCGTGAAAAGGCCGCCCGGTGACGGGCGGCCTTCGCGCTTTTCTCTATCTCCTTCTTCTCCCCCGCTTGCCGTCCATGCTGCGGTTCAGGTCCGCCATCTTCCCTTCGGAGGAGGAGAGGAAGCGCTTCAGCTTGTCCTCAAAGGCCTGGTCCCCCGACGGCGGCAGGGGCTCCGGCCGGACCCGGCTCTGGAACTGGGACGGCGCGGGCTTGGGCGCGACCAAACGGGGTCCCCCTCCGGCCTGAGGGCCCGCGCCGGGACGGGGCGGGCGGGGGGCCCGCCGCTCCTGCTGGGGCAGGGCCTTTTTGATGGAGAGGTTCACCCTCCCGTTCTCCGCCGACAGGACCAGGACCTTGACCTCCTGGCCCGTCTGGAGGTGGTCGTGGACGTCCTCCACAAAGGTATTGGCGATCTCCGAGATATGTACCAGCCCGGAGCCGCCTCCCTCCAGCGCCACAAAGGCGCCGAATTTCATGATGCTGGTGACTTTGCCTTCCAGAATGCTCCCAACCTGAGGCTCCATACGGTTTCTAGTTTCTCCTTCCCTTGATTCGCGGATTCGCTGGGGGTACGGTCAGCTGCCCACTTCAAAGACGTACTCTCCCGGCAGCAGCAGGCCCAGCTCCCGGCGGGCGATCTCCTGCATCTTCTCAGGCGTGCAGCCCTCCTCGATGTCCGCCGCCAGGGCGTCGTTCTCCTGCTTCCGGCTCTCCACCTCGGCGGCCACCCGGGCCTTTTCCGCCTCGGCGTCCGACACCTTTTCCCGCAGGGCGTACACCTCGCACACCAGCGCGGCCAGCAGGATCACGATCAACAGCTTGGTCAGAAGGCCCGTGCGGAGCTTTACCGCCTTTGGCGTTTTTCGCTGCTTTGCCATTTCTGCCGTCTCCTTTCCCGGGCCCGTACCCACTTTTCTTTATTGTAAAGCATTTGCGCCAAAAATAAAAGAGGTTTTTTCCCCGGCGGACCATTTTTTTATAAAAATTTTTCGTCCACCTCAGGGGCAGGCAGCCCAGGCGCCACAAAAGGGCCAGCGTATCCGCCCAAAAGGCCCACAGGGGCCGCAGCGGCCCGGAAAAGGCGCAGAAATACAGCACCGCGCCCCCCAGCGCTCCCAGGAGCACGAAGCCCCGGAGCTGGCCCTGGGCCCGGCGCAGCAGGAAGAGGAACATGGCCCCGCCCACCGCCAGGCAGTAGGCCCCGTCCAAAAGGCCGGTGGACCGGGGGGCCCGGACCCGGAAGGGGCGCAGCAGGTCGTACAGCAGACCGGCGGACAGCCCCAAGAGGATGGACTGCCCGAAGACCAGCAGCTGCTGGGCCGCCTGGTTTCCCATATTCAACCGAACAGGCGGCCCAGGAGCCCCCCGCGCCCGGGGCCCTGGTCCTCATAGGACAGGGAGTCGATCCTCCCGTCCACGTGGAGCTCGCCTCCGTCCAGGGACAGCTTCCCGATATGCAGGTCCTCCCCCGTGACCACCAGAGTGCCCACGGCGGTGGTCATGACGATGCCGGTCTCGTCGAAGCGCTCCACGTCCTCCACGCCGGAGACGGTCAGGCTCTCCCGCCCGTCCAGCTCCAGGCGGTGGGCGGCGGCTTGGGGCACAGCGTAATCGTTCATAGTTCGTCCCTCCCTGTCCCAAGCATATGGCGGGAGGGCGGCGTTTATGACAGCTGTTTGTACAGCGCGGCGGCGTCGGCCTGGCGGACCGTCTCCTGGACGGACAGCACCTCCACCGTCACCTCCCGGGCCCCCAGGCGCAGGGCGATCTGGTCCCCCACCTTCACCTCGTAGGAGGCCCGGGCGGGGCGACCGTTGACGGAAACCAGCCCGTTGTCGCAGGCCTCGTTGGCCACGGTCCGCCGCTTGAT
>CAJUOD010000149.1 GCA_910587875.1 uncultured Oscillibacter sp.
CACGGGCAGCCGCGGTAATTTTTCCACTCCGGCGCATCAAGTCGATCTCGTGGGAGGATTTCAGGGTGATCATCCCGTCATCTCCCCAAAACGCGGAGGATCGCCTGGGAATTGGCTTCCACAGTCGGCTGGTTCTCCACCGTCTTCAGCAGGCCCCGCTCGGCGTAGAACGCCTTGAGGGGCTCCGTCTCCTTATGATAGACCTCGAGGCGGGACTTCACCGTCTCGGGGGCATCATCCTTTCGCTGGATGAGCTTCCCGCCGCACTTGTCGCAGACGCCCTCGCTCTTCGGGGGCACCGCCACCACGTGGTAGCTGGCACCGCAGTCCGGGCAGACCCGGCGGCCGCTCATGCGCTCCATGATCGTCTCGTCGCTGACCTCCAGGGAGACCACGCAGTCGAAGACGATCCCGGCCTTCTCCAGGGCCTCGGCCTGGGCGATGGTGCGGGGCACGCCGTCCAGGATGTAGCCCTTGGCGCAGTCCGGCTCCTCCAGCCGCTCGGAGATGATGCCGATGATGACCTCATCGGGCACCAGCTGCCCCGCGTCCATGAAGGCCTTGGCTTTCAGGCCCGTGGGGGTGCCGTTCTTCACGGCGGCCCGGAGAATGTTTCCGGTGGAGATGGTGGGAATCTCCAGCTTCTCACACAGGATGTCGGCCTGTGTTCCCTTTCCGGCGCCCGGGGCGCCCAGCAGGATCAATTTCATCAAAACGCCTCCTGTATTCTGGGCGCGGGCGGAGGGGAAGCCCCCCGCCCGGGCGCCCGCCGTTGGTTGTCTCTTACTCCAGGAAGCCCTTGTACTGACGCATCAGCATCTGGGATTCCAGGGCCTTGACCGTCTCCAGGGCCACGCCCACCACGATGATGACCGAGGTGCCGCCGATGGCCACGGAGTTGTTCCCCAGGATTTTGCCGATGATCAGGGGGCAGATGGCCACGATGCCCAGGTAGATGGCGCCGAAGAGGGTGATCTTGTTCAGCACCTTGCGGATGAAGTCCACCGTGGGCTTGCCGGGGCGGAAGCCGGGGATGAAGCCGCCCTGCTTTTTCATGTTGTTGGCGATTTCCACGGGGTTGAACTGGATGCTGGAGTAGAAATAGGCGAAGCCGATGATCAGAATGAAGTAGACCACCATATAGACCACGGATTTCGTGTCGATGGCGTCATAGATGCTCCGGGACACGGTGCCCTCGGCGGGGATGCCGATGAAGCTCCAGATGGTAATCGGCAGAGAGGCGATGCTCTGGGCGAAGATGACGGGCAGGACGCCGGCCATGCTCACCTTCATGGGCAGGTTGCTGCTCTGGCCGCCGTACATTTTCCGGCCCACCTGGCGCTTGGCGTACTGCACGGGAATGCGGCGCTCGGCGTCGTTGATGAACACGATGAAGGCAATCAGGGCCAGGCCGCCCACCAGGAGCAGCACAATCGCCCAGGGAGCCATGGCGCTCTTCAGCACCTGCTCCGCCTGCTCGGCGGTGTAGCCGGCCTCTACCAGGGTCTCCTGGGTCATGGCGCCGCTGTTGATGGCGGACCACCGGCTCACGCCCTGGACCATGCTGGAGACCATATTGGGAACCCGGGACACAATGCCCGCGAACAGGATGATGGAAATGCCGTTGCCCACGCCGAACTCGGTGACCTGCTCGCCCATCCACATAACGAAGGAGGAACCGGCGATGAAGGACACGATGATGACCAGGGCGGGCCAGATGCCGTCGGCCCCGGGGGCCAGGATGCCGTAGCGCTTCATCATGAAGTAGTAGCCCACGGCCTGGAGAATGGCGATGGCCACGGTGGTGTAGCGGGTGATGGACTGGATCTTCTTCCGGCCCTCTTCGCCGCCGTCCTTGGCCAGCCGCTCCAGATAGGGGATGGCCACGGTCAGCAGCTGGATGATGATGGAGCTGTTGATATAGGGCTGGATGCTCAGGGCAAAGACCGTGGCGGTGGCAAAGGCGCCGCCGCTCATCACGTTGTACAGTCCCAGAATCGTCGCGCCCATGCCCTTGAGCTGGGCTTCCAGCTGGGCCACGTCGATATAGGGGACGGTGATGGCGTTGCCGATGCGGAAGATCAGCAGGATCAGCAGCGTGAAGACAATCTTTTTCTTCAGCTCGGGGATGGCCCGGGCTTTGCGAATGGTTTGGATCACGTTACTTCACCTCCGCCTTTCCGCCGGCTGCCTCGATGGCTTCCTTGGCAGACGCGGAGAAAGCGTTGGCCTTGACAGTGACCTTTTTGGTGAGCTTCCCGTTGCCCAGGACTTTGAAGCCGTACTCGCACTTGCTGAGGACGCCTTTTTCCAGCAGCGCCTCGGCGGTGACGGTATCTCCGTCGTTGAACGCATTCAGGGCACTGAGGTTCACGACCTCCAGGGGCTTGGCGAAAATGTTGTTGAAGCCCCGCTTGGGGATGCGGCGGGCCAGAGGCATCTGGCCGCCCTCAAAGCCCACGCGGACCTTGCCGCCGGAGCGGGCCTTCTGGCCCTTGTGGCCCCGGCCGCCGGTCTTGCCGTTGCCGGAGCCGGCGCCCCGGCCCTTGCGGTAAGCCTGACGGACGGAACCCTCGGCGGGAGACAGTTCGCTTAATTTCATGATTGGCGCCTCCTTACTTCTCTTCGGTAACTTGCAGCAGATAGCCGATCTTCGCCACTTTTCCGCGGGTGGGATCGTTGTCGGGCTGCACGGTAACGTCACCGATCTTGCGCAGACCCAGGGAATGCGCGGTGGCAACCTGCTTTTCCAGGCGGCCGTTCAGGCTCTTGACGAGCTCAATCCTTAAGTTTGCCATGTTTTGCGCCTCCTTAACCCACGATGTCTTCGACGCTCTTCCCGCGGATGCGGGCGACTTCCTCGGGGCCACGCATGGACTTCAGGCCCTGGAAGGCGGCGGCGACCACATTGTTGGGGTTGTTGGACCGGAGGCTCTTGGCTCGGATGTCCTTGATGCCTGCGGCCTCCACGACGGCGCGGACCGCGCCGCCGGCGATGACCCCGGTACCGGGGGCGGCGGGCTTCATCAGAACCCGGCCCGCGCCGGCCTCACCGATGGTCTCATGGGGCAGCGTGGTGCCCGCCAGAGTCACGGTGATCATGTTTTTCTTAGCGGCCTCGATGCCCTTGCGGATGGCTTCGGGAACTTCGGCGGCCTTGCCCAGGCCGTAGCCGACCTTGCCCTTGCCGTCTCCCACGACCACCAGGGCGGAGAACTTCATGACCCGGCCGCCCTTCACGGTCTTGGAAACGCGGTTCAGGTACACGACTTTCTCGATATACTCGCTCTGCTCTCTTTCAAATCTAGGCATTGAACGTTCCTCCCTCCTTAGAACTGCAGGCCGCCCTCGCGGGCGCCCTCGGCCAGGGCCTTCACGCGGCCGTGATACAGGTAGCCGCCGCGGTCGAAGACCACGGTCTCGATACCCTTGGCCTTGGCGCGCTCAGCCACCAGCTTGCCCACGGCCTCGGCGGCGGCGACATTTCCGCCGTAGCCTTCAATGGCCTTATCCAGGGAGGAAGCGGAGACCAGGGTCACGCCGGCCACATCGTCGATGATCTGGGCGTAGATATTGGCCTCGCTGCGGAACACGTTCAGACGCGGCATCTCGGGAGTGCCGGAGATTTTGGCGCGCACCCTCTTGTGGCGCTTCATGCGCTGGGCGTTGGTATTGGGTCTTTTAATCATTTCGGCACACCTCCTTACTTCTTGGCACCGGTCTTACCGACCTTGCGGCGGATGGTTTCATTGGCATACTTGATTCCCTTGCCCTTGTACGGCTCGGGCGGGCGCTTCTCGCGGATCTCGGCGGCAAACTGGCCGACGGCCTCTTTGTCGCAGCCGCGGACGATGATTTTATTGGGGGAGGGAACTTCGATGGTGATGCCCTCCACCTCAGAAACGATCACCTGATGGGAGAAGCCCAGGTTCATGACCAGGTTGTTCCCCTCTTTCGCCACACGGTAGCCCACGCCGTTGACTTCCAGCTCCTTAGCATAGCCGTCGGTGACTCCGACGATCATGTTGTGCAGGAGCGTGCGGGTCAGGCCGTGGAGGCTGCGGTGCAGCTTATCCTCGGAAGGACGCTTCACGGTGATCGCAGTGCCTTCCTGTTCAATGATCATCTCCGGGCGCAGCGCGCGGGTCAGCTGGCCCTTGGGTCCCTTCACAGTGACCACATTACCCTCGGCGATGTTCACGGTCACGCCGGCGGGGACGGTAATGGGCATTCTGCCGATTCTAGACATTGTTCAATACCCTCCTTACCAGACGAACGCCAGGACTTCGCCGCCGACATGGAGCTCGCGGGCCTTTTTGTCGGTCATGACGCCCTTGGACGTGGAGATGATAGCGATGCCCAGGCCGCGGAGCACGCGGGGCAGCTCGTCGGCGCCCACGTAGACCCGGAGGCCCGGCTTGGAGACGCGGCGCAGGCCGGTGATGACCTTTTCCTTGCCCGCGTTGTACTTCAGGGTGATGTGAATCTTTCCCTGAGTGCCGTCGTCCACGATCTGGAAATTTTTGATATAGCCCTCGTCCAGCAGAATCTGAGCGATGCTCTTTTTCATGTTGGAGGCGGGGACGTCCACTGTGTCGTGTTTCGCGCTGACGGCGTTGCGGATTCGGGTGAGCATATCCGCAACCGGATCGGTGATATGCATGGTGTAATCCTCCTATTTTAGAGTTGCGGCCTTTGGCCGCTTCAGCAGCGAGGTATCATGACCAATTGGGCTCCTCGGCCCGATTGGCCATGACCTTTCGCCGTCTGTCCCCCACTTTTTCTCGAGAGACTGTAACGACACTTGATTTTGTGAAGCAAAATCTTAGTGGAGTACGTCCACGAAGTGGAAAAAGTAGGCAAAAAGAGCTTTATCACGCTCTAAGGCTTGGGCATTTGTCCAAGCCGGAGCGACGACAACTTAGATATCCGGAGGCTCTCAGAAGGAGGCCTTGCGGACGCCGGGGATCTCGCCCTTGTAGGCCAGTTCCCGGAAGCAGATACGGCAGACGCCGTAGTCCCGGAGATAGGCGTGGGGACGGCCGCAGAGCTTGCAGCGGTTGTACTTCCGGCTGGAGTACTTGGCGGGGCGCTGCTGCTTCAGAATCATGGATTTCTTAGCCATTCTTCTCTCCCTCCTTAGCGGGCAAAGGGCGCGCCGACCTGGGTGAGCAGGGCGCGGGCCTCTTCGTCGGTGTGAGCGGTGGTGCAGATGACCACATCCATGCCCCGGATCTTGTCGATTTTATCGTACTCAATCTCGGGGAAGATCAACTGCTCCCGGATGCCCAGGGCGTAGTTGCCCCGGCCGTCGAAGGCGTTGGGGCTGATGCCCTGGAAGTCGCGGACGCGGGGCAGGGCCACGTTGAACAGGCGGTCCAGGAACTCCCACATCTTCTCGCCGCGGAGGGTGACCTTCGCGCCGATGGGCATGTTTTCACGGAGCTTGAAGTTCGCGATGTTCTTCCGGGAGCGGGTGATGATGGGCTTCTGGCCGGTGATCTGGGCCAGGTCCCGGACCACGTTGTCCAGGATTTTGGCGTTTTCCTTGGCCTCGCCGCAGCCCACGTTGACCACCACTTTGTCGATTTTGGGGATCTGCATGACGCTCTTGTAGCCAAACTGCTTCATCAGGGCGGGAGCGACCTCGGCCTCGTATTTCGCCTTGAGGTTGGGCACTTTCTTGTCAGCCATGTTTCACTCCTCCTCCCTTACAGCTCGGCGCCGCACTTCTTGCAGATGCGGACGCTGACATTTTTCTCTTTGCCGGCCACGGTCTTTTTCTCAATCTTGTGGCCCACCCGGGTAGGCTTGCCGCACTTGGGGCAGACCACCTGGACCTTGCAGGCGGCGATGGCGGCTTCCCGCTTGACAATGCCGCCCTCTTCGCCCTGCCGGCGGGGCTTGATGTGGCAGGTGACCAGGTTCATGCCCTCTACCACGACTTTGTTTTCCTTCGGCAGGGTGGCAATGACCTTCCCCTGGTGGGTTTTCAGGTCCTTGTCCTTACCGCCGTCGCCGGAGAGACGGACGACTGTGTCGCCCTTTTTGATGTTCATAGACATTTCCTTGCCCTCCTCAAATCACTTCGGGCGCCAGGGACAGGATCTTCATGTAATCCTTGTCCCGCAGCTCGCGGGCCACGGGCCCAAAGATACGGGTGCCGCGGGGGTTCTT
>CAJUOD010000150.1:0-2462 GCA_910587875.1 uncultured Oscillibacter sp.
ATCCAGGAGGATATTCTGCGCGGCGGTTGCCAGATTCGTCCATGTGATGGGCATCTCCGCAAACGCGGCGTTGGTTTCCTCCGCCGCGCCGAGCATAGCGTTTTTGACTACCTGGGCCGTAATGGCCCCCTGGGAGGCCAGCTCCCGCATCTCGCCGGTATTGACGCCCAGGTACTTCGCGATGGTCTGGGCAATCATAGGCGTCTGCTCCATAACGGAGTTTAGCTCCTCGCCCCGGAGTACGCCGGAGGCCATGGCCTGGGTCAGCTGGAGCATCGCGCCTTGGGCCTCGGCGGAGGAGGTGCCGGAGAGCCTCATCTGCTTGTTGATTTGTTCCGAGAAGGCAATCAGCTCTTTGTTGGAGTGAAAAGCCTCCCCCGCCAGCGTGCCCAGTTTGGCTACGAAGGAAGCGGTGTCCGCATAGGAGCCCCGGGACCGCTGGGCAGATTCAAAAATCATGCCGCTTAAATCTTCGGTGCTCTGATTTCCGTCGTTCATCATGTTCAGCCGGGCAGTGATCTGGCTCATGGTATCCGCCTGTCCAATCAGGGCTTTTGTACCCTGAATGCCAAGGTAAGCCCCTGCCAGACGCTTCACCGCACCTACCAGCGCGTTGGTAGAAGACGCAGCGCTGCCTGCGGTACGCTGGTACTGCCGGATTGCCGCATCCGCCTTCCGGCTTCCGCCCGCCGCTTGTTCCAGCGCGGAGCGGAGGGCGGACTGACGGTCCTTTAGGGTTATCGCCTCCGACGCAAGCCCCGAGAGCGTCCCGGACAGCTCCGCCGCGCTGGAGGAAGCGGCCCCCTGGGCCGTCGAGACGGCCGCGAGCATCCGCTGGTGGACGTTCAATTCCACATGGGCCCGCTGAAGCTGGGCTTTTACAGAAAGAAGCTCCCGCGCGTAGGCGCGGACCTGCTCGGAATTTCCAGAAAAGGCGCCCGCCGTATGGGCCCGCGCGGCTTCCGCCGCCTGGGATGCCTGGCGCATGGCGGCGGCGGCTTCCCGCGCCGCGCTGGAGGTTTCCGTCATTCCCGACGGCAGGCCGGAGAAGTCGGCGCTCCCCATCCGCTCCGCCGCCCGGCGGACCGCCGAGGAGGCCCCAGCTGCCCGCTCCGCCATGGAGATATAGCTGGTAAACGGCGCGGTGAAATGGTCCACCAGTGTTAGGACTTCCTGAATAGCCGCCATGGCGCCCCTCCTTTACTGCTGTTTTCTTGACGCGATTTCCTTCCGTATGAATTCCACAATCAGCACCCTTTCCCGAAAGGGAAGCCGCTCATATTTGGAAGGGGGCCAACCCAGATTGACAAAGCAATAGTATGCCGCCAGTGTCTCCGGGTCCGGATCGGCCCCGCCGATCAGTTTTTTGCCTCGGCCTCCTCCGCGCCGGTTTCATCAAAACCGGAGAGCTCCATAATTTTGTTGCAGAGCTTCCGGTACTCCCCAGGGAGCAGCAGCTTCCCGGGGACCAGCAGCGGGTCCACGACCCCAAGGCCGTCGCACAACTCCTTGCTGGAGAAATCCGGGTCCACCGTAGCGGCAACAACCAGCCGCCGGGTGTATTCCACATTGTCCAGCCGATCCTGAATCAGGCCGTCCATCTTGATCCGGCGGGTGGACTGTTTTGTAAGCGCGTCGTTCTCCTCCTGGGTCAGGGAGCGGACCTTGAAAGGAACAGGATTTCCCTTCTCGTCTAGAAACCGGCTGGAGACCACAATCTCCTCTTCCATCTGTGTGGTGACAGGGTGCAGAAACGCGGATAATCTGCTCATTCCAGCTCCTCCTTAATCGACGCCCAGCTTCACCGGGTCGTTGAAGCCCTGGAGCTTCTCCGCCCGGGTCCAGGCGAAATTAAAATCATAGTTCAGCATGGACTCCTCGCTGTCCAGAATGGAAATGGGAATTTCGCCGGTCAGGTGACAGCCGTAATAGGCCATGACCTGGCTCCCCACGCTGGTGGTAGGGTCCTGGTTGGTAATCTGGAGATCGAACTCCGGCATAACGCCAATGTTGATGTATTGAAGGACCATGTCGGTAAACAGGGCCGTGCCATAGTAAATGTTTCCCGTGCCGGTCTGCTTGGCCCCGTTGGGCTTGTCCTGGATGCGGCGGGTCCCGATGACCCGCATATCCTGGCTTTGAATGCCCGCGAGGGTCTTGATATTCTTCATCCCGGCAACCTCGATGTTTTTTCCGTCCCGGGTGACGAAAATCTTGCCTTCCGCGCCGTTTACCGTGTCCTTTGCCAGTAAATAGGCCATAATCCTCCCTCCTTTACGCGACCACGACGGTCAGATAGATTTTTTCCACCGCGTCGACCGCCTTCAGCGCAAGATTAACCACCACGGCGTCGATTTCCTCGCCGGGCAGGACCTCCACGTCCTCGGCAGAAAATTCCTGAATGCCGCCGTTGGCCTGGATATCCAGCAGATAGCCCACAATGACCGCCTGAAAGCGGGACC
>CAJUOD010000150.1:2472-6063 GCA_910587875.1 uncultured Oscillibacter sp.
TTCACAACGCCGATGAAATTGTCGGAAAACTGCCGGCGGATGTCGTTTGCAATGGTGGAGCACAGCCGCAGAACCCGGTTCTTTCGGAATGCCTTGCCGAAATCCTGGGTGTAGGTCACCAGGGAATTAATATCCTGCTCCACCTTCACCCTTCCGCCGTCCGCCGACAGCACCAGCTGCCCCGCCTTCAGCGCGGCGGCATAGCCGCTGCTGCTCAACACCGGGGAGACGCTGACCGCCCCGGGATACCGGGCGTAGGTCAGGCTCTCGTTATACCGGGCCCCGGCCTCCGCGCCGCCTGCCCACCATGTGGTCTGCTCCGGCGTCAGCACGGTCCCGTCGGAGAGAGTGACGCCGCTTTGAACGTTGATGGCAAACATGGAATCCGGGTCCGGAAGGCCGGACGCCACCAGCTGGGAATACTGCCCGTTCTCCTCCGCCATGCGCTGGACAAAGGCAAGCAGCGCGGCCTGGACGGCGGCGTCGGCGCCGTCGTAGATCAATACGTCGAAGGGGCGCGGCTCCAAGGCCGTCAGGAAAGACGCGTATGCCGCCTCCTGCACCGTGCCGTCCTCGCCGCCGGAGAGGGTAACGCCCGCCGTGGCCGCCAGCGGCCCGCCGGAGAAGGCCACCCAGGCGTTGGCGGACAATTCGTCCGCCGCCGTTACCTCCTGCTGGTCCACAATCTCCCCGTCCACCACGGTGGAAACCAGGAAGCCGCCGTCCGTCTGCTCGGTGGAAAGAATGGAAATGTCGTTGCCCCGCACTCCGGGGTACTTGGCGGTTACTAGCAGCCCAGCGGACGGGGTCCCGTCCCCCTCCCGTGCCGCCGGGCCGGGGATTGCCGCCTGAGCGGCGGCGGCTCCGGCGGCGGCACGGTAAAGCAGCACGGTCCTCGGGCCGGAGGTCCGGTCCGTGCCCTTGAAAATCTCCCGGAGAAAGAGGTTGCGCCCGTCCGTAATGCCATAGCCGGTAAAGGGGGTCATATCCGCGCCGGATTCCACCTCCATCATCTCCCCAACAGGCCCCCAGGAGAGGGGCTTGCAGATCGCCGCCACGCCCCGGTCGCCAGGAGTCAGCCCCCCGGCAGCCTCGGAACGAAAGCGGATATAGACGCCGGGGCGGACCTTGTTCTGGGAGCTCCAGGTTCCTCCTGCCATGTGTTCACTTCCTTTCGAAAAACGCCTTGACGGCTTTTTCCGCCTCGGCAATGGTATATTCGGGCTCCCGCAGAATCACCGCGAGAAAGTCCCGCTGATAGCTGGAAAAGCGGCTGTCCTTTAGCAGCGCCTCACGGCTGTATTTTTTAGCCATTGACAACCTCCTGATTTAAAATAAGCGTCCGCATCTTGGCTCCATTCTCTGGCAGTCTCACCCAAACCTTCAACTCAAATTTGTAATGCAGGGCATCCCGGTCGATTTTCCACTCCCGGTCATAGGTTCGGAGCAGCGTGGTTTTCGCGCCATCAGAATAGGGAAGCGTCTCCATCACCTGGTCCAACCGCTCCGCCGCCGCCTCATACAGCGCCTGGAGGTTTGGGAGGTTGCAGTCCTCCAGATAAGTCAAGGCCAGCCCAATGGCGCGGAGCCAGCGGCCCGCCTGCCGCCTTTTAATGCGGCTGTACCGTCGCTGGAGAAATGCGCAGGGCGTCCCGCTGCCCTGCTGGTTGGGCCCCTCATAGAAATTGACGCCGGGAAGGATGGGAGCCAGGTAGTCCGCCAGGGACCGGGCGGTGTGATTGAGGGAGAAGGTCATTCCAGAATCTCTCCAATCTCCGCCAGCTCTACGCGAAGGACCCGGCGGTGCTCCTCCTTCGCCTCATCCGCCATGAAAATACCCGGTACGTAGTGAGTCTTGGTCCCTACCACAATGCCCTCTTCTTTCGATGGATCGAACTCTAAAAGGCCGGATTCCTCGTTGATGTACAGGCCCGGAACGAAATGCCGGTCCATGCGGTGCCCGTCGTTCACATAAGATGCGTACTCTTTGCTGTTGGCAAGCACTGTCTCATAAGTATCGCCTTTTTTCATAGGCTCCACCGTACTGGACGCTACCCAGTCCTGTTTCATCTCCCCGGCCCGGGTGTGGGTCCCGGAGAGATCACCGGAGGGCGGAGTCAAATCCACGGCCTTTTCCACGGCTCGGAGGGCCGCATCTTTACAGGCCATCCGGATTCTCTGTTCAACCTGGGGCCGGGCGGCGTTCAACTGCCGCGCCCGCTCCTGCAGGGTCATTTACCTCACCCTCTCTTCCTGGAAGATGCGGACCTCCTGATGGGCAAGCCCCGGCAGGACCGCGCCGAATGGCTCATAGAAGTGTTCCGGGTCCCCAGCGAAATACCGGGCTTCCACCGCTCCCGGAAGCCCGCTCCGCCGGATGCGCAGCTCGTCCCCCGCCCGGATATCCACTTCGTTGCCGCACTGAACATAATCCCCCTGCGTTACCCGCGCCGCCGTCTGCTCCATATGGAGGCCAGGGGCTCCCATATGGTAGACCCGGCAGCGCACGCCCTCCGCGATTTTTTGCCGCTGCTGGCGGGTCAGGCTTCCGTCCTGAACGGGAACTGCGCGGTAAATGTCCATGGCGTCGGTGTACCAGTCTTGGAAATTCATAAAACGCAGGTCCCTCCCATTCCCGCCAGCCGGGCCCGGGTGGCCAGCAGCTGGCCGTATTGAGTGGCGTTCAGGTCCCCCCAGTCCGCTGTAGCCTTGGTCAGGGCGTCCGCGCCGTAGGTAACGCTGTCCTGGCCCAGCTTGGCGGAGGTCACGACCCCCACCAGCGCCCCGGTGGCCGCCGCCTGGGCGGGGCTGTCGCTGCCCTCCGCGTAGGTCCGGAGAAACAAAGCGGCGTTGTGGGCTGTGTAGAGCCCGCAGGCGTAGCGCCAGCCGTCTACCCACTTATCCGGCTGGATAGAGGCGTTTGCCTGGCGGATAAACTCCTCCAGAATCGCCGGGGGAAGCAGGGGGACCGCCGGAGCCTCCTCCGTCCCCTTGGTAAAAAACTGGGGAAAGTCCGCCTGAAACATTTCCGATGTGTAAGAGCCGCGCCCCCGCCCGATGTTGGCGGAGGCCTCCCGGACGCCATGAAACTGGGGCTTGAGCGGCCGGGCCATCAAATACCCCCGCCCGTTTCCACGCCGCTCTCCCCGGGTTCCCCGGCAGGAGCCTTGGGAGGGGCCTCCTCCCCGGCGGAGTCCTTGGGCGGGGCCTCCTCCCGGCCCGGCGCGGGAGCGGGGGAATCCTTTTTTTTGCCTTTTTGGGACGCGCCGCGCTTTTCCTTGGAAGGCTTAGGAACGGGGACAAGGGGGGCCTTCCCTCCGTCTTCGGGAAGGGTAATCTTGCCGCACTGCACCAGGGCCTTGAAATAGGCCGTGCCGCCCACCCAGTCCGGAATACTGCCCACGAAGCCCCGGGGAATCCGCACGGCCTCCCGGCCATCCGCACCGGGAATCAGGATGTGGTTCTTGGAAGCGATAAACATGAAATTCCCTCCTGCTTAAATGCCGTCGAAATACATGATGGACTGGGGATAGAACACCTGCACCTCGGAGATGTTGGCCATGTAGGCGGTGTCGTAGCAGACCTCGGCGG
>CAJUOD010000151.1 GCA_910587875.1 uncultured Oscillibacter sp.
AGCATTTCCTGGAAGTTCCCGAACGCCTCGATGGGACCGCGGTCTGCCTGAAGCCATAGATCCCAGATGCCATCGGAGTCAGGCCGCTGTTCAATGAGGTCGAGCTTCTGGAAGAGCATATCCAACAGCCGATAGGTTTCAGCGTCATATACTGTGTTCCGGTCTGCCCCCATATAATTGAAACGCCCAAGTCTATGGGCATAGCGTTCCACTTGGGGAGCATATAGCTTTGTCACGTCAGGTCACCTCGTTATATGAGCTCTAGCCCCGGCTCCTCCGAGTAAAACTCTTTCATATCTTCAAGTCGCAGACAAGCCAATCGCCCGTTGGTAGGCATCATCCAAGAGATTTTCTGCTCGTCTGGCCACCCGGCCCCACAGTCGATACCAATCCGTTGACCCTCACGCCAAATGCACATCGGATTATCCATCGTGATGTAACATGTGGGGGTATGGCCAAATACCAAGGTATACCCATCCAGTCGAGCATAGTCCAGTGAGGCTTCTCGGTTCCACACTGCGAAATGGGTCTGCGTCTCTTGGTCGTGCCCTTCCGGGACATATTCCTCATAGCGGTCAAGAGCAGCCGCATGTACCAGTTTGTAAGGGGTTCCATCTACGACAACATCAATATTGAGTGGCAGCGACTTCAGATAGTCAAGGATCTCGGCCCGAACCACAAGGCGGGTATGCTTCCAGAAGTGATGTGTGGCATCCCCTCCGTTTCTATACCACAGTCGCAGAAGTTCATCGGGTTCTCTGCCCCGTATATCCTCTGGGCCGTCATAAGGTTCGCCAATGGCTCGAAGCATCATATATTCGTGGTTGCCCAGAAGCATTTTGGCATTAGGCATTGCCATGATTTCCCGAAGGATCTTGATGCCGTGAGGATGCCGGTCGATCACATCGCCGAGGATGTAGAGAGTGTCCTCACTCTTGAGGTCTATCTGGCGAAGGATGGAGTGAAATCTCCTCATGTTGCCGTGGATGTCGGACAGAACGTAGGTCATTTGAGTGTTCCTCCTCTGGAGTGTGTGAAATAAGGTTTCGTCTGAGCAAGTCAGCGGTCAGCTCTACCAGCGGTTCCCTGCCGGACAGGAATACCACCGAAAGGTATCCCTGCTCCTTCAGCCACCCAAACAGCGGGGTCAGGCTCTGGAAAATATGGCCGCTTTGTCCCTCATGGCGAGTCAGCCAGAAATCAACTGTTTTGCTCTCCTCATCCACTTCAATCTCCACTGTTCAGCACATCCTCACTTGCAGACTCGGAGTTCCCCTTTGATCTCTTCACTTTCAACGAAGGTATGGTAGTAGAAACACATCTTCCCCACACGTTTGTCGATATGCCAGTGGCCACATAGCCAGAGCTTATAGGAGGCCATCTCTTCAATCTTATCCAGCCATTCCTCCGTGCTGTCATCCACTGTGCTTTGGTCGATTCCCGGAAGGAAGGCTTCAACAGGCTTGAATTTAGCCGGGCAGGTATGGGAGAGAATGATGTCAAAGGAGTTGCTTACCACCTGCTGCTCCACATAAGCCTTGATTTCCAGAGCAGGCTGTTCGTCCTCCCACCAGCCGACCCCTCTTGCGATCCGATAGAACTTGTCCACACTGTAGGCGCCGCCAATAACCAGGTGACGGATCCCTTCCATGGTAAATATCTCGCCATCTTTGGCAAAGAGGAGGTTTGGAAACTCTGGTTCAAACCAGACCAAACCGCCGTTCCACTCCTTTTGCTGGTAGGTCGGGATGCTGGCCGGTCTCATTTCGTGGTTTCCATGGATGCAGAAGACTGTCAGGCCAAGGTCATTAAGAACCCTTTTGACCTTCTTGTCTGTCTTATTGCCATAGAAGTTGGCTCCGACATCGCCAAGGATCACAAGGATGTCATCTGCGGAGGGCTTGTGTTTTTCGAAGTATTCCTGGAGCCCTTGGGGGCGACCATGAATATCACCAGTGTAATAAATCATATTTTCACCTTCCTGTGGAAGCCATTGTAGCATATTGAATGTCCAATAAAAGGACGTTTTCAAAATCATATCGAAAAATCCAAAATCATATAAAAAACCTCTGAGGACATGCTAGGAGTGGAGTCCTAAACCATCAGTCAAGTATCTGACTGTGGGTTTCTTGCCTTTTCACGTCTCCAAGGTATACTGGAGCCAGCTTTCAGAGCATAACTTATCGCCCTGGCCCTTTGTCATTCACAAACATACCAAGGTTAGCGGGAATAGTCGATATTCATATGGAACGAACAATTGCGGCAAATACTGTGAGATATGTGCGAAAGGCAACTACCTGCGGGTACGGACATAACCCCTGTTCGCTCTCAGCGAAGCTTTTGAGGCAACAACGATGTCCTCTAGGACGCGGCGCTCATATTCCGAGCAGTCAGCTAGAATAGAGGCGAAGCTGTGGTTGGATGCCTTCACCGTATTTTCCAGGCAGTCTACCAGCAACTCGTCCGAAGACACCTGGAGGGCATTTGCCAAGGCCACGAAGGTTTCGAGACTCATGGACTTAAACCCTGTCTCGATATAGCTTATGTACCCTGGGCTTCGGTCCACAATTCCCGCAAGCGTAAACTGTGAGAGCCCTCTCTTCTTTCGGATGGTCTGGATCCTCTTGCCGATGGCCACGTTGTTGAGTGTCATAATGGTACCTCCTAAAAAATTTAGTCGGTACCATTATAGCGTATTTGCTATGAAATTGCTTTATACGTTATATCAAAATTTGCCTTTCCGCTATATACTGTTTCCAATATAGCTTATATGCGATGAGAGGATGATTAACATGGAGAAGCTTGGAGATGCCCAGGCTAAGAGGCTGGGGGAGCGAATCCGTGCAACTAGAATTGCGCAAGGCATGAGTCAGGCAGCTCTGGCATCCAAGGCAGGCATCGATCTTCCTCGAGTTAGTAATATCGAACTCGGGAAAGTCGTGATGCGTATTCCAACTTTTATCAAAATTGCAGAGGCTCTTGATGTCTCCGCCGACCATCTTCTTCGCCTTAACACAAGCGAGGGAAAAGCCGTCTATGAGGGGGAGTTCTTGAAAATTGTTGAGGACTGTACTCCCCAAGAGATAGAGTCTTTGCTTGCCATTGTTCAGCAAGTGAAACAGACACTTCACGCACAGACTTCTAAGGAGAAATAACCTCGTAGATTTCCCATAACGGATGTTGACAAAGGAGTTCAATATGTGTTACAATCCAGATAACAGAGATTGACTTTCTATCTCAAATTTTGTTATGAGGAGGTGTCCCTCCATGCTTTACGAGTATTTGATACGCAATTACAAACCTGATGAGCCTATTTTCCTCGCAGATATCAAGCTGCCTGATGTAAACGATAATACGCTCCGACAGATGTTCAAAAAACTCTGCGATGCAGAAAAAATCAAGCGTTTTGATACAGGTATTTACTATCTTCCTTCTCAATCCAGGCTTAAAGGAAGCACGGGCTTGACGCCCGAAGTCGCTGCCAGCTACAAATATATTGAGCGTGGCGGGAAGATTGAAGGCTATTTCTCTGGCTTCACATTCTCCAATATGCTTGGCCTGACCATGCAGGTCCCCTATACAATGGAGATTGTGTCCAATAGTGCTGGAGGAAACTTCCGGGTCGTATCCCTAGCCGGACGCAAAATCGCCCTTCGCCGTCCTAGAGCCGAGGTGACAGGCAAGAACCGGCGTGTTCTTCAGTTCCTAGATTTTCTGAAAGACTATGAGGAATACGTTGATGATGATCCCGAGAAGGTCTCTGCTCGACTTGCTAAGCTTGTAGAGTCCTCCGGGATCACAAAGGAAGATGTCGATTGCTATATCTCACTCTTCCCTGAGAAGGTATACAAAAACTTCTATGATTTGAGGTTATACGATGTACTTGCATGAGGACAAAGACCTCTTCCGAGAGGCAGTGATGTCTGCGGCCACTTCATTGGGGCAGCCCGTCCCCATTGTGGAGAAGGACTACTATGTTACCATGATTCTTAAACTTCTCGCTGAGCGCGCCCCGGACTGTGTCTTTAAGGGTGGCACATCGCTATCTAAGTGTCATCATGCGATCAACAGGTTTTCTGAGGATATCGACATCACTTTCTCTGAAAATCTCTCCCAAGGGCAGCGCAAACGCCTAAAGAACGAGATTATCTTTGGCATCAGCCAGGAGCTGGGACTACCCATCTCAGACTGGGAGGATGCCCGGAGCCGGAGGGACTATAATCGGTACACCTTTTCCTATGTGCCCATTGTCGGGGTTCCCACAGACAGCCTTTCCTCTGGCGTTATGCTGGAGACGGCGCTGGGCTCTATCTCCTTCCCGACAGAGCAGAAGCCGGTTGACAGCATGGTCTACCAGTTTCTTGTAAAAGAAAATGCCGAGGTTGTGGATGAATATCAGCTTCAACCCTTTGCGATGACAGTCCAAACTCTGGATCGTACCCTAATTGACAAGGTCTTTGCTCTCTGCGACTACTATCTGGAAGGGAAAATCAAGCGGCACTCACGTCACATCTATGACATCTATATGCTCCTTCCCAGGGTGACGGTGGATGATGCGTTCTGTCATCTTGTTGGCGAGGTACGAAAGCACCGGGCCAAGATGACCATTTGCCCCTCCGCCCAGCCGGGGGTGAACATCCCCGCCTTGCTAGAAGAGATCCTCAGCAAAGGGATCTATAAGCAGGACTATGACACCATCACCAACTACTTTCAGAATCAGCCGTTATCATATGATGAGGCAATCACGGCAATTAGGCAGATCGAAGACTGCGGAGCATTTGATACCATGAAGCAAGATTTGAAGTAACTCGGAAACAAGAGCACCCCGTCCCAGCGTTTGCTGAGACGGGGTGCTTTTCGCACGTTCACAGGCTTTTCTTTGCCAGATCGTCTATTTCCATATAAGTGTGGCGATATCCTGGAAGCTTGTTGTTCTCATCTAAGCGACTACAAATTGATTTGGCGGTCTCTTCATCCTTGGCATATCCAATAATGTCGATACCATCGCTTTCGTATGTCCCGCTTCCATAGATCAAATACAGAACACCGTCCATCTTTTACCGCCCTTCCTCTTTGGTTTACTTCACAATATCACACATCCAACCAAATGTCTAGGTCTGTTTTTACCTCTTAATTCCGCAAACAATCCTGCTGTCCCCTAGGAGAAAATGCATCTTCCCTCAACAATTTTTCAATTTTCTAACCCACAGTCAGCGACTTGACCGTGGGTTTGTTGCCTTCTGTGGCCCCAGCAGATACAATGCGATTATCAGCCCTATGTCTGGAGGTCGTGGCATGGAACAATTGGATGTTTTTCAGAAAATGGGCGAAATTGGCCTGGCACCAACTTCCGCTTCAGAAATCCGGGCATTAACGGAACATGAACGGATGATTCAACGGCACAGGACATGGTTGAGAGAAATCCGGCGTGAGCGTCCCAATACCGAAAAGGCATATCGGATCGGCGTCTACATTCGCTTTTTCAACCAGACGAACTATGAGAATTATCTTGATTATCACAAGAAGATGTTTATCGATACAATCTCCCTGTGTCCCAAATGGACTCTTGTTGATTTCTATATTGACACCGGCTCAACGGCTCCAAGCATGGGTAAATCCCCTGAATGGAACCGTCTTTTAAACGACTGCATGGATAATAAAATTGACCTAATCATCACTCAGAAGGTATCTAACGTATCTCGCCAACCGTTCGAGCTTACCTTCTGCTCTCGGCTGCTGGCGGCCCATAATCCTCCGATTGGAATTTACTTCATATCTGAGGACATCTTTACATTGGCCTCATATTACCTTGAAGACCTTAAAGATCCCGAGTTTCTGCCCACACCCGATTGGATCCCACTCCCTGATGAAGACGTGTAATAAGAGAGGAATATGGCATGATTGATGATCGCAGGCAGGGCGAACGCAGAGAAGAGAAAG
>CAJUOD010000152.1:0-1796 GCA_910587875.1 uncultured Oscillibacter sp.
CCGGCCGGCCCGTCTATAACGCTGTTGTGTGGCAGTGCGCCCGGGCGGCGGAGATCTGCGAGAGGCCGGAAATCTCTGAGAGGGCGGAGGAGATCCGGCGCAAAACCGGAATCAACCTCTCCCCGTATTTCCCCGCCGCCAAGCTGCTCTGGCTGATGGAGAACGTACCGGAGGCGAGGACTCTTGCGGAAAAGGGCCGCCTGCGCTGCGGGACGGTAGACAGCTGGCTGGTCTACAACCTGACAGGCAAGCACCGGACCGATTACTCCAACGCCAGCCGGACCCAGCTGTTCAACATTACGGATCTGAAATGGGATGAAGACCTGTGCGCCCTGTTCTCGGTTCCCCTTGACAGCCTGCCGGAGGTCTGCATGTCCGATGGCGATTTCGGTACAACGGACCTGCGGGGCCTGCTTCCCTGGCCGGCGCCCATCCACGGCGTCCTGGGCGACAGCCACGGGGCTCTCTTTGGCCAGGATTGCCGGCAACCCGGTCAGATCAAAGCCACCTACGGTACGGGTTCATCCGTTATGATGCACATTGGAAGCCAGCCGAAATTTTCCGATTCCGGATTGGTGACCAGCCTCGCCTGGGGAATAAACGGCAGCGTCGAATATGTCTTTGAGGGCAATTTGAATTACACGGGGGCGGTCATGACCTGGCTGCGGGAGAGCGTGGGACTCATCCGCACCGACGCCGAGGCCACGGAGCTGGCTTACAAAGCCAATCCAAACGACCACACCTGCTTCGTCCCCGCCTTCACCGGACTGGGCGCTCCCTACTGGGACAGCCGGGCGGAAGGGCTGCTCACCGGAGTCACCCGCACGACGGGCCGGGCGGAGATCGCCAGGGCCTGTCTGGACTGCATCGCCTTCCAGATCACGGACCTGGTGGAGCTGATGCGGCAGGACTCCGGCCTCCCGGTAGACACGCTTCGGGTGGACGGCGGCCCGACCGCCAGCGCCTATCTGATGCAGCTCCAGAGCGATCTTGCAGACGTCCGTGTTCAGGTCCCGGAGCTTCAGGAGCTCAGTGGAATGGGCGCGGCTTACGCGGCCGGAATGGCCGTCGGGCTGTATGACCGCGAAACCGTCTACCGGCATATCCGCCGCCGCAGCTATGAGCAGACAATGTCTCCAGAGGAACGGATGAAGCGGCTGTCCCTTTGGAAGCAGGCGGTCCGGCAGGTGCTTTGCCATCCATGACCGACGGAGTTGCCAGTGAGGGAGAGACTGCCATGAAGTATCGTCTGCTGTTTTCTGATATTGACGGGACGCTGCGTCCCAATAACCTGACCCACATCCCCCGCGCCAATGTGGAGGCGATCCAGGCCATCCAGCGGCATGGGGTCAAATTCGTCATCGCCACCGGACGGGGGCGGGCTGTTATCCCTGAGCCGATGCTGAACGGCCTGGAGCCGGACTATTGGGTCTGCGCGGCCGGAGCCCAGGTGCTGGATCAGAGAGAAAACGTCATTTCCAGCAGCCGGATGCGCCGGGAGGAGCTGGATGCCTTAATGGCCTTCTGTACCGAAAACGGATATCCGCTGCTTCTCCATTTCTCCGATGGTCCTTATGCCTGCATCGGCTATGATCAGATCCGCCAGACAGCGCCGGCCCTGGGACTCGTTCGCGACGGAACGGAACGGATGCGCCACTTGTCGGAGATGCCCTTTTCCGCCGCGGTCCTGATGCCCAAGGAGGCGGAGCCCCGGTTCCAGGCGAAGTATGGCGGACTGGGGCTGCGCTTCCCCTATTACAGCGGCACCGCCTGTGATGTGCTGCGTCCGGGGCAGG
>CAJUOD010000152.1:1806-5933 GCA_910587875.1 uncultured Oscillibacter sp.
GGCACATTGGTGTAGAAACCGCCGCATGTGTCAGCGTGGGTGACGGCAACAATGATATTGGCATTCTGGAAGCGGCGGGGCTCAGCTTCTGCGTGGAAGATGGTGCGCCGGACGCCTTGGCGGCGGCGGATCGGGTATGCCCGTCTTCGGGGGACTGTGGGGTAGCCGCTGTCTGCCGGATGGTCTGGCCGGAGGCTTTTGATATTTGAAAGAGAGCGGATATACCTCCTATCAGGCGGGGCCTGCGGGTCCCTGCTTCTGAGGCCGGAAAAGAAGCTGACGCTGAACGGAAATTGATATCAAGTTGATTTGAGGGAGACTGCCTGACGAGACAGTCTCCCTCAATTTTTCTGGAGTAGAGTCACGAATTCTTCAACCACTCCTTGAACTCGTCCATGGAAATGACCTCCCGGTCGCAGTCCTTCTTTCTGGCCTTGGCGGCTTTGTGCCAGGCGGCGAATTGCTCTTCCGTGAGCTTCCCGGTCTTGATCCAGGCGAAGCGGCGCTTGTACTCCCGGCGGTACTCCTGGAATACCTGGTCGCTCCTGCGGCTCTCCGCCCACTTCCGGACGGGGGCGGTGCTCCGGCAGAGCTTCCCGGACGCACTGGGGCGGCTGCAATACTCCGCCGTAATCCGTCCGATAATGGGGAAGTATCTCCCGCAGCTCCGGCAGCGCCGGACCGGGATCTCCCGTTTGACGCACTCCCGGAGAGAGAAGTCTATCAGGTCCCGGATCGTGTTTGGGTATAGGATTTCCCCACATTCGCCGTTTCTGATTACGCCAAAGCTGGCGGGGACCGGCTCAAAGTGAAAGAGATCAGGGTCGTGGGGCTTGTCAAAGAAGTAAGCCGTTCTGGTGTTTTGCCGGACCTCTCTGCCTACACGGTCAATATCCAAAATGCGTTCTAAAAATATCCGCGCCTGTTCTTGGTACACCTTGAGTTGTGCCGGGAGCAGGCGCAGTTCTTCCACCATCCGGGGCTCCAGACTTCCTGTGGCCTTGCGTTCGAAGCAGCGCAGATACAAGAGCTGGAAGTAAATATGCCGCGCACCGAGTTCTCCCAATGCCTGCATCATGCGGTCAGCTTGCGCGGGGCCTCCGGTGGAGAAGGACTGCTCCAGGTCCGAGGCCGCCTGCTGGATTAACGGCTCCCAGTCCTCCGGGTCCAGCTCCAGAAAGCTCAGAAGGCTTTCCAGATAGGGGAAGGCTTTCTCGGTACCGGCTGCGCCCGTCATCCCAAAAGGGTCGTACTCGAAAAACTCCCCGTCGTCTTGAAAGTACATTTTGAAAGTCCACATGATAAACTGCTCCTTCGCAAAATGCCAAATAGAAAAATAAGATGTGTCTTGACAATCTGTGGTTCGTATGTTACGATAAGAAAAGTCCAATTCAGTAATTGGCATAATGCTAACACAGACAAGGATGTTTTGTCAATGCCCGAAGGGAGTGATTTCATGACGAACTTGAAAACAATAGATGCGGAAACGCTGTTGAGCCAGCCGATGCACCAAGTTCCATTCCTGGTGGATGGTCTGCTGGCACCGGGACTGTACATCCTGGCCGGAGCACCAAAAGTGGGGAAGTCCTGGCTGGCGCTGTGGCTCTGCACGAGGATCGCTTCCGGCAAACCCGTCTGGAAATTTGCGGCTCGCTGCTCCACAGTCCTCTACCTCTGCCTGGAAGACAACCGGCAGCGGATTCAAAACCGGCTTTCGGAAATGGTAGGAGGGGAGCCGGACGATTTCTCTTCCCTGCATTTTTCAACGGAGGCCCAAATGCTGACGCTACCGGACAGAGGACAGGACACGGGGCTGCTTCGGCAGCTCCACGAGTTTACAGACAAGCATCCAGACACCCGGCTGATCATCATCGACACACTGCAAAAGGTAAGAACTGCCGCCGATGTCAGCTACGGCTGTGACTACAACGACCTGTCTCTGCTCAAGAGCTTTGCCGACCAGCACCGTCTGACGATTTTGGTCATCCACCACCTCCGGAAGATGAAGGACGACGACCCACTGAACCGGATCAGCGGCACGACCGGAATCTCCGGGGCGGCGGATGGGACGCTGGTGTTAATCCGTTCCAAGAGGTCAGAGAGCGGTGCGGTCCTTCACTGCACTGGACGGGACATTCAGACGAGGGAGCTGACGCTGGAGTTTAATCAAGATGGCCATGTGTGGGAGCTGCGTTCGGACAGCGCCGTAGATGATCCTGTTCCATCCGAGGAGGTCCTAGAGTATTTGCTGGTCTGGCTCAGAGAAGCTGGTTCATTCAGCGGGACCGCCGAGGAACTCTCAGCGACGCTGCGACAGAGGTGCGGCGTTCTCTATCCTGGAAACGTGCTGACACGAAAGATGCGGAGCTGTGCGGAGGAACTGGAACGCTACGGGTTCGTCTGTCGCTTCCGCCGGACGCACGACCGCCGTCTGATTGAGTTGGAGCGCGTCGGTTGCGTCGGTGATGACGGTATTTTTGCGGGCGGAGAAAATATCGACGCAACCGTCGCAGAGCGTGATTCCAAAGCCGCAAGTGCTTGACGCACTAGGGATAGAGGGCGCGTCGATATTTTCGGAGCATGCGGCGCAGTGAGGGCGGTGTATGCGCTTTCTCTGCGGCGTGGGAGTGTATGGAAGGGAGCCTTCCCAAACACGCAGACAGACCCCGCTGAGGCGGAAAACCCACCTTTGGGTGGGGCAAGCATCGCACCCGGCTATACACCGGGCACATTCGCCGGGGCAAAGCCCCGGCACCCCCTGCCCCTAAAGGGGAGATAGGAAAGCGAGGAGAACGATGAAGCGAAATAAAAAGTCAGCCATCGTCACAGCCCGAATGATGCCGGAGGTCAAACAGCGGCTCCAGAAGCGTGCGCGGGATGCCGGCATGACTCTCACGCAGTACCTGATTATCTGCGGTCTGGGTCAGGAGATCGTTCGAGTGGAGGGCCTCGACGCGGTTCTCTCGGAGCTGAAAGCTCAGGGCCGCAACCTCAATCAGCTCACCACGCTGGCGAATATGGGACGGCTCACGGTTCTGAGGAGCGACGAGTTGCTCGACAGGTACGCCGACCTCTGCGAACAGGTCAGCCGACTGACGGAGGTGGGCTAATGGCGACGTTCACGGCAATCAAAAACAAGAAGCAGACGGCTGGTGTGCTGGGCGGCGTTTTGAAATACGTCCAACAGGAGAAGAAGACTTGTGCTGGTGGACTCCGGTTCGTTACCGGCCACAACTGCGTTCCGCAGTCCGCCTATATCGAAATGATAACCACCAAGCAGCGATTCAAGAAAACCGACGGCAGGCAGTTCTACCACTTCGTTCAGTCCTTCGCTGAAACGGACGCCCTCACACCGCAGGAAGCCAATGCCATTGGGCTGGAGTTGGCTCAGCGTGAGTTCCCAGGCTTCGAGGTGGTGGTGGCGACACACTTGGACACCAATCACCTCCACAACCATCTGGTGGTAAATAGTGTGAGTTGTGAAACCGGCAGAAAACTGCATCAGAGCGCGGACGACCTGCTCAAGCACCGTCAAGCCAACGACGAAATTTGTGCCGCCCATGGCCTGAGCGTTTTGGAGCAGCCGGAGAAGCGTACGAAGAAAAAGCGGATGAAGCCCGGCGAGTACCAGGCGGGACTCCGAGAGGACAGTTGGAAAATGGATTTGATCTACGCTATCAACGAGGCGCTGGAATACGCGGACAGCCGGGAGTCGTTCATCGCCAACATGGAGCAGGAAAGCTACGAGGTCATCTGGACAGACACACGGAAGCATATCACCTTCGTCTGTCCCAATGGTCGGAAGTGCCGAGATAGGAGTCTCCATGATGAGACATTTCTCAAGGAGAACCTGGAAGCACTGTTCATTTATCGGCAGGCCGTTGGCTTCCGTCCTGGCAGCATGGAACCGGACGAAGGCTGGCTGGGTGAGATGGCAAACGGTATCATTCAGTTGGGCAGGTCGATGGAACGCCTGGATGATTTACCGCCACTTCCCGCTCCACCCACATGGACGGACAACAAGCAGCGCCGCCGGGAGGCGCTGAAGAAACTGGCGATGGGCCAGAAGCTGACCTGCGATACACACAGTCAGGGCATGAGTATGTAGAAAGGAAGATCGGAAGAGC
>CAJUOD010000153.1:0-5153 GCA_910587875.1 uncultured Oscillibacter sp.
GACGACGTGCTGCGCCAGGCGGTGCAGTCCATCTCCGACCTGATCCGGGACACGGGCTTTATCAACCTGGACTTTGCCGACGTGACCGCCATCATGAAAAACGCGGGCCTGGCCCACATGGGCGTGGGCCGCTCCGCCGGAAAGGGGAAGGCCGAGGAGGCCGCCAAGCTGGCTATTTCCAGCCCGCTGCTGGAGACCAGCATCAACGGCGCCCGGGGCATTTTGATCAATGTGGCCGGTTCTCCGGACATTGGGCTGGAGGAAATCGACCAGGCCGCCGGGCTGATCCGGGACGCCGTCCACCCGGACGCCAACGTGATCTTCGGCGCGACCTTCGACGAAAACCTGGACGACGAAATCCGGGTCACGGTGATTGCCACCGGCTTTGAGAAAGCGCCGGGAGAGCTGCCCAATAAGATTGCCGAGGAGCCCGAGGCGGCGGGAGAGGAGGCCCCGGCGGGCCCCGAGCCCCTGGGCGAGGAGGACGTGCCCAAGCCGGAGGTCCCCGAGGACGACCCCTTCGAGGATATCTTCAAGATCTTCAACAAGCGGGACTGACGCGAATTTCAGAAAAAATTGGAAGGCCCTGGAGGCGTTTGCCTCCGGGGTCTTTTTCGCGCCTTGGCGCGCCGGAACAGGTAAGCGCCGCCATGGACGCGCTGCCGCTTTTTGCTTGTGGTGGTTCGCGGCTTTCCGCAAATGATACTCAGGCCGGAAACGGCGTTTGATAAAAAACGGTTTGTCAAGAAGTGGAATCTTTAGGGACGGGAAGGAAGATAGTTACGAAAGAAACCCAGGAAGGGTGTCTTTCGTTTTTAATCAAAAGTTTTCGACTTGTCGAAAACTTGCCTTTCTGTCAAAAAGACCTTTTTGACAGAAAGGGGTGGTTTTTTTGTATGGACCTTCACGATACGCGAAGCGGGCGCTGGGCGCCGGGGCGGCGCTGGCGCTTGCGTTTTTGCTGTGCGCCGGGGGAAGGGTAAAGGCGGTGGAGCCCCGGATGCTGGTCCCGGTGGGCCACACGGTGGGCATCAAGCTCTTCTCCCGGGGCGTGGTGGTGGTGAAGCTCACCGACGGCGGCACGCCCGCCAGGGAGTGCGGCCTGCGGACGGGGGACGTCATCGTCAAATGCGGCGGGGACGCCGTGACCTCCACGGAGCAGTTCCAATCCCTCCTGCAAAGGAGCGGCGGGAACGCCTCCAATCTGCAGGTGGACCGGGCGGGGGACCAGGTGACCTTGTCGGTGGAGCCCTCCCAAAACGACCAGGGCGTCTACTGCATCGGGGCCTGGGTCCGGGACAGCATGGCGGGCATCGGCACCATGACCTGGTACGACCCGGCCACGGGCGTCTTCGGGGCCCTGGGCCACGGCGTCACGGACACGGACACGGCACTGCTGATGCCCTTCTCCAACGGCTCCATCCTGCCCTCCACCGTCAAGGCGGTGAAGCGGGGCGAGGCGGGCTCCGCCGGGGAGCTGCGGGGGGACTTTGACCTGACAAGCGACCTGGGGCCGCTGTACGCCAACACGAAAAGCGGCATTTTTGGAAAGCTGGACCAGGCCCCCAAAGCGGGCGACCCGGTCCCCACCGGGACGGCCCTGCCGGGCCCGGCCAAGATCCTGGCCAACGTCCAGGGAGACGAGATCCGGGAGTATGATATTGAAATTTTGAAGGTGGCCTCCTCCTCGGCGGACGGGCGGGACCTGGTCCTCTCCGTCACAGACCCGGCGCTGCTGGAGGCCACGGGGGGCATCGTGCAGGGGATGTCGGGCTCGCCCATTTTGCAAAATGGCCGAATTGTGGGAGCCGTGACACATGTTTTATTAAACGACCCGACCAAAGGGTATGGAATTTTGATTGAAAATATGCTGGAAGCGGCGGAGGCGTGACAAAAGAGGAGCGGCTCTGCCGCTCCTCTTTTCCAGGGCCGAAACCGGCCTCATTCATCCAAATCAATCGAGATATGCTCCGTCCCGTGCTCGTCGAACTCGTCCAGGTACGTGTCGATCCGCTCCATCAGGGCCCCGTAATTCTCCCGGGTCAGGGGCTCTCCGTCCAGGTCCCGCAGGGCCAGCTCCTCGGCGAGGATTTCGTAGAACACCACGTCCTCGTAATTCTCAATGGCCTCGTGGATGCCGCCGTTGGCGAAGGCCCGGGAGGGGATCAGCTCTCCCTGGTACAGCTCTACCAGCTTTCCCATGCCGTGGCGGAGGCAGTGGGAGAAGATCAGGCTCTCCACCTGGTCGTACTCTTTGATGCGGTCGTCCTCACGGGTGGAATTGAGGACCCAGTTGCCTATGTAGACCAGGTCCAGCAGATAGCGGTATTGCCGTTCCGTCAACTCGATTTTCATGGTCAGGCCCCTCCTCACAGCGCCGGCGGCGGTTGATTTCAGCATACGGCATGATTATAACAGACTCTTCGGAAAAATTCCACATAAAAAAGAGGGCAGAAAGACTAAAATCTGTCTTGCGGCAAAGGGAGTCTCATAGTATAATACATAACTTAAGAGTGATTTGCGGCGGGGCCGGTTTCCCGGTCCCGGACGAGAGGAGTGACGGCAATGGATACACGCCCCATCGGCGTGTTCGACTCCGGCCTGGGGGGCCTGACGGCGGTGCGGGTCCTGCGGCGCATCCTCCCGGAGGAGGACCTGGTCTACTTCGGCGACACCGCCCGGCTGCCCTACGGCAGCCGGTCCCGGGAGACCATTTTAAGATACGCCCGGCAGGACCTGCGCTTTCTCCGGTCCTTTGACCTCAAGGCGGTGCTCATCGCCTGCGGCACCGTCTCCACCACCTCCCTGGACGTGCTCCAGGCGGAGAACGACCTGCCCATTGTCGGCGTGGTGGAGCCCACCTGCCGGCGGGCCCTGGCGGTAACGAGAAACTGCCGGGTGGGTATGATCGCCACCCTGGCCTCCGTCCGCTCCGGGGCCTACGAGGCGGCGCTGCGGCGGCTGGACCGGTCGGTGGAGGTCTTCTGCCAGCCCTGCCCGCTGTTCGTGCCCCTGGTGGAGAACGGCCGGTTCCGGCCCGGGGACGCGGTCATCGAGACTGTGGCCCGGGAGTACTTAGCCCCCCTGCTGGACTGGGGCATGGACGCCCTGATCCTGGGCTGCACCCACTACCCGCTGCTGGAGGAGGTCATCGCCCAGGTCTGCGGCCCGGGGGTGACCCTGGTCTCCGCCGGGGAGGAGTCCGCCTTTGAGCTCAAGCGCCTGCTGACCGCCCAGGGTCTCCGGGCCCCGGCGGACCGGAAGGGGGAGGCGGAGTTTTACGTCAGCGACCGCTCGGAGGACTTCGAGGGCGCGGCCTCCCTGTTTTTACAGGAGGACATCCATCACATGGCACGGAGGATTGACATTGACCAGTATTGAGACCAAGGCGCTGCCCGTTCTGCTGACCATCCGGTCGGAGCAGCGCTTCGAGGACATGGAGCCCGACAGCATTGAGCTGATGACCGAGGGCACCCTGACCCCCATGGGGGAGGAGGGCCTGGTCCTCTCCTATCAGGAGAGCGCCCTCACCGGGCTGGAGGGCACCACCACCACCTTTGAGGTCCGGGGCCCCCAGGTGATTTTGAGCCGGACCGGCAGCGTGAACTCCCAGATGGTCTTTGAGGAGGGGAAGCAGCACACCTCCCTTTACGAGACCCCCTTCGGCGAGCTGGCCATCGACATCCAGACCAGCCGCCTGCGCCACAGCCTGACGGAGCGGGGAGGACTGATGGATTTACGGTATTCCATCTCCGTGGACCACTCCGTCACCGGGCGAAACGCCTTTAAGATTCGTGTGAAACGGAAGCATGAGGCCCGGGCAAACGGGCAATCCTGATACAAAAGACGCCGGAAAGAAAGAGGTATTCATATGACGAACATGGTACAAAACGCCAAGGACCAGGCCGCCGCCCTGGCAATGGCCGCCTACCGCGCCGCCGCCGGGGACGGGTCCCTGCCCCAGGCGGAGGTCGATACCGCCCCGGTGGAGGTCCCCCGGGACGCCGCCAACGGCGACTTTACCACCACCTTCGCCCTGGCGGCCTCCAAGGCCCTGCGCCAGCCCCCCCGGGCCATCGCCCAGGCCCTGCTGGACCACATGGACCTGGAGGGGAGCTACTTCGCCTCCGCCGAGATCGCCGGGCCGGGCTTTCTGAATTTCCGCCTGGGCCGGAAATGGTACCAGGAGGTCTGCGCCGCCGTGGAGAGCGAGGGGGCGGACTACGGACGCTCCGACGCGCTGAAGGGCCAGAAGATCATGGTGGAGTTCGTCTCCGCCAACCCCACCGGCCCCATGCACATGGGCAACGCCCGGGGCGGCGTGCTGGGGGACACCCTGGCCTCCGTACTCTCCGCCTGCGGGGCGGAGGTCAGCCGGGAGTTCTACGTCAACGACGCGGGGCACCAGATTGACAAGTTCGCCCGGTCCATCTACGCCCGCTGCATGCAGCAGACCTATGGGGAAGAGGAGCACCCCTTCCCGGAGGACGGCTACCAGGGCGACGACATCCGGGAGCTGGCCCGGGGCTTCCTGGCCCAGACGGAGGACTTCCCCGGTGCCACCCGGGAGGAGTTCTGGATGGCGGACATGGCGGAGTACGGCCTGTCCGTGAACCTGCCCAAGATGAAGGAGGACCTCCGGCGCTATAAGATCGAGTACGACACCTGGTTCTACGAGTCCGAGCTTCATAACAGCGGCGCGGTAGCGGAGACGGCGGATTTGCTGACCAGGGCGGGCTGGACCTATGAGAAGGACGGGGCCCTGTGGCTGAAGACCGCCCAAATCATGCGGGAGAACCTGCTGAAGGCCGGGAAGAAGGAAAAGGACATTGAGAAGCTGGACCTGAAGGACGACGTGCTCCGCCGGGCCAACGGCTTCTACACCTACTTCGCCGCCGACATCGCCTATCACCGGAACAAGTTCCAGACCCGGGGCTTTGACCGGGTGATCAACATCTGGGGCGCGGACCACCACGGCCACGTGGCCCGGCTGAAGGGGGCCATGGACGCCCTGGGCCTGGACGGCACGAACCGCCTGGACATCGTCCTCATGCAGCTGGTGAAGCTGCTGCGGGACGGGGAGGTGGTGCGCATGTCCAAGCGCACCGGCAAGGCCATCTCCCTCAGATCGGAAGAGCGTCGTGTAGGGAAAG
>CAJUOD010000153.1:5163-5931 GCA_910587875.1 uncultured Oscillibacter sp.
CTGGACGAGGTGCCCGTGGACGCCGCCCGGTGGTTCTTCAACGCCAAGCCCGACACCCAGATGGACTTTGACTTAGGCCTTGCCGTCCGGGAGGACTCGGAGAACCCCATCTATTACGTGGAGTACGCCCACGCCCGCATCTGCTCTTTGGTTGAAAAGCTGGCGGGGGAGGGCCTGGCGGTGCCCGCGCCGGGGACGGCGGACTTAGAGCTGCTGACGGCGGAGGCGGAGGAGGTCCTCATCAAGCAGCTGGCCGCCTGGCCGGACACCATCCGGGCCGCGGCGAAGAACTACGACCCCTCCCACGTGAACCGGTATCTCATGGAGCTGGCGGGCTGCTTCCATCGGTTCTACACCGCCTGCCACATCCGGGAGGAGGCTCCCGCCCTGGCCGCCGCCCGGCTCCGCCTGGCGGACGACGCCCGCATCGTCCTGCGGAACGGCTTGAAGCTCATCGGCGTGGATGCGCCGGAGCATATGTAAGAGCCCATGACGCGCACTGGTTCGTGGCGGCGGGCCCTGGGGGCCGCGTTTCCCGCCACCATCCCTGTGCTGACGGGGTATGTCTGCCTGGGACTTGCATACGGCGTGCTGATGGCCGCCAACGGGTACGGGCCTCTCTGGTCCGTGCTGATGAGCGCCATTCTGAAAGCCAAGGGGATTCCCGCCAGAAGCCGTGCCGGATTTGCCCCTTATTTCAGGGAAGGGGTCAGCATGGATCATTGGATCAATCAGTATTACAGCCGGGAGGAGGGCCGCTGGATCACC
>CAJUOD010000154.1 GCA_910587875.1 uncultured Oscillibacter sp.
AAGCCCAAGGCGGAGAAGCCCAAAAAGGAGAAGAAGCGCAAGAAGCCCAAGAAGGAGCCGGAAGAGGAAAGACCCAAGCCCAAGCTCTCCTTTACCCTGGAGGACGGAAAGGACGCCCTCCGCACCATGCTCCCGCCCTTAAAGCGGGCCCTGAGGCGCTTTGGACGGGGCATCCGGGTGAAGCCCCTGCGGCTGTCCCTGGTGCTGGGAGGATTGGAGGACCCCGCCGCCTCGGCCCAGCTCTATGGGGAGATCCAGGCCGCCGTGTGGACGGGAATGCCCCTGCTGGAAAAGCTGCTGGACGTCCGGGACGTGCGCATCCGCACGGACGTGGACTTCATGGCCCCCAATACGGCGGTGGAGGGGGAGGTTGGCGTCACAATCCGCATCGGCACGCTGCTGGCCATGGGCTTCGGCCTGGCCTTCCCGGCCCTGGGGTGGTTCCTGCGGTGGCGGAAGCGCTGCAAGACCCGCCCGCCGAAGCCGGAGAAAAAGCCCCCCGAGAACCCGGAGCCCCAGGAGGCGGACGCTGAAAATCCCGCCGCGTAAAGCGTTTGAAACAGGCATACGTTACTGTTGACAATAGGAGAAAGGATGTACGAGATGGAGAACATGGACAAGAAGCACCCGGTCAGCGAGCTGATGCGCTCCACGATTGAAAAAATCCACGAGCTGGTGGACACCAACGTCATTGTGGGCCAGCCCATCAACACCCCGGACGGCGTGACCCTGATTCCCGTTTCCCGGGTCAACTTCGGCTTCGGAAGCGGCGGCGGGGACTACGGCAAGGCCCCGAAGGAGAACTTCGGCGGCGGCGGCGGCGCGGGTGTGCGGATCGACCCCGTGGCCTTCCTGATCATCAAGGACGGCGTGACCCGTGTGCTGCCCGTGGCGGCGCCCCCGGTGACCACGGTGGACCGGATCATCGACATGGCGCCGGAGCTGATGGAAAAGGCGGAAAAATTCCTGGACAAGAAAAAGGCGGAGAAGGAGCAAGAATCCGTCTGAGCCGGGCATACTATCATCACTTGACTGCTGATGAACGGAGTGATGACGTTTGCCGAAATGGTTCCCTCTCCGAAGGGCCGGGGCGCTGGCCCTGGTCCTGGCCTGCCTGCTGGCGGGCCGGGCGGAGGCGGTGGAGGTCTCCGCCTCCGCCGCGGTTTTGATGGATATGGACAGCGGCAGGGTGCTCTACGAGCGGAACGCCGGGGCCCGGATGCTCATCGCCAGCACCACGAAGATCCTGACGGCCCTGGTGGCCATCCGGGACGGGAATCTTTCCGACACGGTGAAGGTGAGCCGGGAGGCCGCCTATACCGAGGGCTCCTCCATGTACCTCAAGGAGGGGGAGGAGCTGACCCTGGAGACTCTGCTCTACGGCCTGCTCCTCTGCTCCGGGAACGACGCCGCCGTGGCGGTGGCGGAGCACGTGGGGGGCAGCGTGAAGGGCTTCATGGAGCGGATGAACGAGACGGCGCTGGAGCTGGGCATGGAGGACTCCTCCTTCGCCAACCCCAACGGCCTGGACGACGAGGAGCACTATTCCACCGCCCATGACATGGCCCTGCTGGCCCGGGCGGCTATGGAGAACGAGACCCTGGTCCGCATCGCCTCCACCCGGACGGTCACCATCGGCGGGCGGACCATGACGAACCACAACAAGCTCTTGAGCTATGTGGACGGCTGCCTGGGCCTGAAGACCGGCTATACCAAGGCGGCGGGCCGGACCCTGGTGAGCTGCGCGGAGCGCGGCGGACAGCGGCTCATCGCCGTGACCCTCCAGGACGGCAACGACTGGGCGGATCACCAGAGCCTCTACGACTATGGTTTTTCCGCCTACCCGGCGAAGCGCATGGCCCAGCTGGGCCACGAGCTGGCAAGAGAGGACGGAATCCCCCTCATTGCGGCGGACAGCTTCGCCTGGCCCCTGACCCAGGGGGAGGCGCTGGAGACCGAGCTGGCCCTGGATCGCCCCCTGACCGCGCCCCTTCGGATGGGGACCCGGGTGGGGGAGGCGGTGTTTTCCCTGAACGGAAAAGAGGTGGGCCGGGTGGCCCTGCTCTGCGGGGAGACGTTGGTGCCGAAGGTGGAGTCCGCCATGAGCACGCTGCGAAGCTACAGGTGAGACAATGGAAGAACGACTGCAAAAGCTCCTCTCCGCCGCCGGGGTCTGCTCCCGGAGGACGGCGGAGGGGTACATAGAGGCGGGCCGGGTGACGGTGAACGGCGAGACGGCCCGATTGGGGGCCAAAGCCGACCCGGACCGGGACGACATCCGCCTGGACGGCAAATCCTTGCCGGGCCGGGCGGAATGGGTCTATCTCCTGCTGAACAAGCCCCGGGGCTATGTCACCACCCTCTCCGACGAGAAGGGCCGAAAGACCGTGGCGGAGCTGGTGCGGGACTGCGGCGCCCGGGTGTATCCCGTGGGGCGGCTGGACCTGGATTCCGAGGGCCTGCTGCTCATGACCAACGACGGGGAGCTGGCCCGGCGGCTGACCCATCCCAGCAGCGAGGTGGAAAAGACCTATCACGTCTGGGTCCGGGGCCCGGTGGAGAGTGCGGCGGAACGCCTCTCCCAGGTCCGGGACCTGGAGGGGGAGCCCATCCGCCCCGCTCGGGTAAAGATGCTGGAACAGGGGAAGGGGACGGCGAGGCTGGCCGTCACCATCCACCAGGGGAAGAACCGCCAGGTGCGCCGGATGTGCGCTGCCTGCGGCCTGGAGGTGACCCGCCTCTGCCGGGTGCGGGAGCACACGCTGGAGCTGGGAGCCCTGCCGCCGGGGAAGTGGCGGCATCTGACGGCGGAGGAGGTCCGGGACCTCAAGGCCGGGAAGGGTTAAGGGCCCGTTCAGAAAAAATTAATATACGGTATATCTTGCATATTTTTGCTTCCTGTGCTATACTGATTCCCGCTAAGCGGCGGCGCAGTATTCTAGTCAGATCTGCCGTTTCCTAGGGAGGGCCTAAAAATCCTCTGAAGGGCACATCGATGAAACCCGTGGTGCCTGCTTGATACGCCCAGTTTTGGGTGGGTGCTGGGGGGAAGCGTACTTGGTACGCTTGCGGACTCAGGGCGTTTTCCAATGGCATGGTTTATCCGACCCTGTTTCCGTGGAGACCTGTTCTTGTGCGCGGACGTACTCCCATCGTGGTAATTCCGGCCCGCGTACGAAACAGATTGTGAACCTGCAATGCGGTGCATCGGTCCCTCGGGGCCGTAACGCTGTGTGCAGCCGTAGCCTGCCTTGAGTGGGGCGGGTGGATCAGGGAACTACAGGAAGAAGCCCCGGCCAGGGCGGCTTCCTGATCGCCCTTTGAAACCCGTTTTGCAAAAGAGGCTAAAGAAGCGGACGGACTGTGGTGGAAATCACCTAGGCTGTCCTGACGGGGCAGGAAAAGGATTGCAGTGCGGACTAAGTGGCAATCGGGTAGCGCGGACGGGCGACGCCGCGCCGGAGCGCCGAACGGGAAACCGCCCCCATCGGCAACGAGGGGTGCGCTCCGGGGAAAGCCAACCCGTACCTAAGCCGTAAGATTTACTTTTTCTGCCGCCGCCGGCTTAGCTTATAAAAATAGAAGGCCGCCCAAGCGGCTTTTGGAGGTTTCCTTTGAAGAAGCAGCAGAAGGGGAAGGCCCCTTCCCCATATCGTTGGGCCCTTACGGTCTTTTTGATGGCGGTGGTCCTCTCCGCCGTGCTGAGTCTGGCGTCGGAGTCGATGCTGGAGGGCGCGGGCGTGACCGCCGCTCTTTTGATGCTGGCGCTGTTCATCGGCCTGGGCATCCTGTTTGACATCATCGGCGTGGCCGTGACGGCGGCGGACCCCAAGCCCTTCCACGCCATGGCCTCCCACAAGGAGAAGGGGGCCAGGCAGTCCCTCATGCTGCTGCGGAACGCGGGGCGGGTCTCCAGCGTCTGCAACGACGTGGTGGGGGACATCTGCGGCATCGTCAGCGGCGCCACGGGGGCGGTGATTGTCACCCAGCTCCAGCGGGCGCTGAACCTCAGGACGGTGCTGATCTCCGTGGCCGTGACGGCCCTGGTCTCCGGCCTGACCATCGGGGGCAAGGCCCTGGGCAAGACGGTGGCCATTAAAAAGAGCACCCAGGTGGTCTATTGGGCCGGGCGGTTTTTGTACCTGTTCCATCACTGAGAGGAGTACCGAATGTTGTTGGATTCCATCCACTCTCCCGCCGACGTCCGGGCGCTGCCGGAGGGCCAGCTCCCCCAGCTCTGCCAGGAGCTGAGGGAGTTTCTTGTAAAGAGCGTCTCCCAGACCGGGGGGCATTTGGCCTCCAACCTGGGGGCGGTGGAGCTGACGGTGGCCATCCACCGCTGTTTCGACACGGAGCGGGACCGGCTGGTTTTCGACGTGGGCCACCAGTGCTACGTCCATAAAATCCTGACGGGCCGCCGGGAGCGGTTCGATACCCTCCGCCAGCTGGACGGCCTCTCCGGCTTCCCCAAGCCCCATGAGAGCGTCCACGACGCTTTCATCGCCGGGCACGCCTCCAACTCCGTCTCCGTGGCGCTGGGCATGGCTCGGGCCCGGACCCTGGAGGGAAAGGACCACTGCGTTCTGGCCCTCATCGGCGACGGGGCCCTGACGGGGGGCCTGGCCTACGAGGGACTGAACAACGCCGGGGCCTCCGGCGAGCCCCTGGTGGTGATTCTGAACGACAACGGCATGTCCATCAACCCCAACGTGGGGGCCATGCCCTCCCACTTGGCCCGGCTCCGGTCCCGGCCCGGGTATTACCATTTCAAGAAGTGGTACCGGAGCCTCTTCGGTCCCCGGCCCATGAAGAATCCCCTCTACCGCTTCAACCACAGGGTGAAGACCTTCCTGAAGCGGAGCCTCTTCCCCGGGAGCACTCTCTTTGAGGACATGGGCTTCACCTACCTGGGCCCCGTGGACGGCCACGACCTGCCCCGGCTCTGCGACGCCCTGCGCTGGGCCCGGGAGTTGGACTGCCCGGTGGTGGTCCACGTGAACACTGTCAAGGGCAGGGGCTGCCCCTTCGCGGAGCGGAACCCGGACATGTACCACGGCGTGGGGCCCTTCGACCCCGAGACGGGCCTCTTGAAAAAAGCGGGGGAGGAGAGCTTTTCCTCCGTCTTCGGCAAAGCCCTGGCGGACTTCGCCCGGGAGGATCCCCGGGTCTGCGCCATCACCGCCGCCATGGCGGACGGTACGGGCCTCTCCGGCTTCGCCAAGACTTTCCCGGACCGCTTTTTCGACGTGGGCATCGCCGAGGGCCACGGCGTCTCTATGGCGGCGGGCATGGCGGCCCAAGGGCTGCTGCCGGTCTTCGCCGTGTACTCGACCTTTTTGCAGCGGGGCTATGACATGCTGATCCACGACGTGGCCCTGGAGAAGCTCCACGTGGTGCTGGGCGTGGACCGGGCGGGCCTGGTGGGGGCCGACGGCGAGACCCATCACGGCTGCTTCGACCCGCTGTTTCTCCCGGCCCTGCCGGGCTATACCGTCCTTTGCCCCGCCAGCTTTGCGGAGCTGCGGGGCATGCTGAGGCGGGCCCTCTTTGAGATCACCGGCCCCGTGGCGGTCCGCTACCCCAGAGGGGGAGAGGGGACCTACCGGGGCGGCGCCTCGGACGCGCCTCTGGTCCGCCTCCGGGCGGGGCGGGACGTCACCCTGCTGACCTACGGCGTGCTGATAAACCAGGCCCTGGCGGCGGCGGAGCTTTTGGAGAAGAAGGGCATTCAGGCGGAGGTCCTGAAGCTGAACCGGATCGCCCCCCTGGACGGGGCGGACCTGGAGGGCTTTTTTGAGGAGACGGAGGTCCTCCTGGTGCTGGAGGACTGCTTCGGCGCGGGCTGAGATCGGAAGAGCGTCGTGTAGGGAAAGAGTGTAGATCTCGGTGGTCGC
>CAJUOD010000155.1 GCA_910587875.1 uncultured Oscillibacter sp.
GTGCTCTTCCGATCTCGGAGAGGGCGCGGGACACGGTGGCGTAGGATACGCCGGCGGCCTTGGCGACGTCCTTCAAGGTTACACTTTTCATATCTTTTCTTCCTTTCCGCCCCGCAGGAAATCGCAAACGTTTCCGGTTTATTTTTTTGAACCGGCCGAACTTCGGCCAGTTCAGGTTGTCAAGTAAAGAATATCCGATTTTCCCGGCAATGTCAATAACAATCTGTATTTTTCCCATCTTTGGGCAGAAAAACGAAAAATAATCAAAGTCTTCGGCGTTTGGTATATTGACAAAGGACGGGTACTTCATTTAGAATAAGGCTGAAAAGGCCGCAAACGTTTACGGTTGGGCCGGAGACGGCCCGGCCGTCCCCTGGAGCGCTGTTCCGGGGGCCCGCGACGTCTGAAAACATGAATGGAGGAATTTTTATGACCCCCGATATCAAAACGATCTTTTTCGACGTTGGCAACACGCTCCGCATCGTGCTGAAGGAGCAGGACTTCATCGACCAGGCCGAGGCCGGGCTGATGGAGCTCATCCACACCACCGAGACCCATGACGAGCTCTTCGCCAAGCTGGAGGAGCGCTGGGCCAAGTACCGCAAGCTCTCCAAGAACACCCTGCTGGACGCCTCCGAGGGCGAGCTGTGGACCCAGTACATGCTGCCGGAGTACGACACCAATATGATCTTCGCCAACGCGGCGAAGCTGACCCGCCTGTGGCGCGACCACGACGGCCGCCGGGTGGCCCGGCCCGACGCCGTGGCGACCCTCAAGGAGCTCTGCGCCCGGGGCTATACGCTGGGCATCATCGCCAACACCGTCACGGAGACGGAGATCCCCGACTGGATGGCAGCCGACGGCGTGGCCCAGTGCTTCAAGACTACCATCCTCTCCTCCAAGGTCCGCCTCCGCAAGCCGGACCCGGAGATCTACCACCTGGCCTGCCGCTGCATCGGCACCCCGGAGGCCAACTGCGCCTACGTGGGCGACAACCCGGTCCGGGACGTGGAGGGCACCCAGGCCGCGGGCTTCGGCATGATGATCCGCATCGACGAGCCGGACACCCTGAACATGGAGCACGCCACCGGAAAGGAATTCACCCCCGACCATGTGATCACGTCCCTGAGCCAGCTGCTGGATATCTTCCCCGCCCGTACTTAACAGATATAGATAAGGAGGGAACACGCCATGGATACCACGAAGCGCTATAAGGCCGTATTCTTCGACCTGGGAGGCACCCTGCGCATCGCCCTGCTGGAGGAGCCCTGGATGAAGCACGCCCGCCGGAAGATGGCGGAGATCGCCGGGTCCCCCGTGCCCTATGAGGAGTTCTACCAGATGATCGAGGAGCGCTATGAGCCCTACCGGGACTGGGCGCTGACCGAGAACAAGGAGTCCAACGACGAGGAGCTCTGGTGCAAGTGGCTGCTGCCGGACTACGACCAGGCCCGCATCAAGCAGGTCTGCCACGAGCTGAGCTTCCAGTACCGCCAGTGCAAGGGCCGCCGGGTGGTGGTCGACGGCGGCGTGGAGGTCATCAAGGGGCTCCACGACCGGGGCTACAAGCTGGGCATCATCTCCAACCTCATCGGGGAGAACGAGGTCCCCGACTGGCTGGAGGAGGACGGCCTGGCGGAGTACTTCGACACCGTGATCCTCTCCTCCGTCTGCGGGCTGCGGAAGCCCTGCTCCGAGATCTATGACGTGGCCTGCAAGGACATCGGCGTGGCGCCGGAGGACTGCGTGTCCGTGGCGGACAATGTGAAGCGGGACATCACCGGGGCCAAGGAAGCCGGAATCGGCTGCAACATCATCTTCCGCTCCCCGGAGAAGAAGCACGCCGTGGAGTTCACCGAGGCCAACCGCCCCGACGCGGTGGTCAGCGACTTCCGGGAGATTCTGGACCTGCTTCCCCCCTTGAACTGAATCCAATAACGGGATGTCCGGGGAAACCCGGACTGTCCCGCGTTTCAGAGAAAACCATTTCTTTAATAGGAGGCTGATGGACTATGAACACCGATATCCGTTACATCTTCCTGGACCTGGGAGGCACCTTCCGGGTCATCGACGAGGACCCCGCCTACCTCTCCGCCGCCCGGGCGAAAATCGCTGAGCTCTGCGGGGTGGAGACCGACAACCCGAACCAGTGGTTCAGCGACGTCATCGACAAACGGTATGACAAATACCGGGACTGGGCCCTGAAGTTCATGTGCGAGGCCCCGGAGGAGGTCCTGTGGACCCGGTGGCTGGCCTATGACATGGACCGGGAGCGCATTTTGAAGAACGCCGCCGAGCTGACCTATCAGTACCGCCAGACCAAGGGCCGCCGCACGGTGGTGGAGGGCGGTGCGGACACCGTCAAGGAGCTGTGCGCCCGGGGCTACACCATGGGCATCATCAGCGACCTGGTGGGCAAGCGGGAAGTGGACGAGTGGCTGGACGCCGACGGCCTCCGGCCCTACTTCAAGACCGTCCAGCAGTCCTCCATCACCTACATCCGCAAGCCCGGCCCCGCCATCTACTACTACGCCATGGAGGAAGTGGGGGCCCAGCCGGAGAACTGCTGCTACGTGGGCGACAACCTGAACCGGGACATCGTGGGAGCCAAGGCCGTGGACTTCGGCATGACGGTGACCGTGCAGTACGACCGGAGCAAGCCCCTGAAGCTGACGGAGGAGAACATGCCCGACGGCAAGGTCTACACCTTCCCCCAGCTGCTGGACATCTTCCCCGAGCGGGGCAAGGTGGCTGTCGACAAGCTGATTCTTCCCAACGACGGACAATAATTCGAGGAGGTTTTTTGTATGGCAGATATGAAACGCGGCGGCGCTCAGCTGGCTGAGGCCGTCAAGAAGGCATATGAGCTGGGTCAGGACGACTACCACCTGGAGCCCATGGTCCTGGTGGAGGACGGCAAGCCCGTGGGCAAGATTGGAGACGGCGACGCGGCCATTTTCTGCTGCCGCCGGGGCGAGCGGGAGATCGAGCTCACCGAGATGTTCACCGAGCCCGACTTTGATAAAGTGGACCGCCGGATGCTCCGGGATCTGGACTTCGTCATCATGACCATGTACCACGACAAGTTCAAGGACCTGCCCATCGCCTTCGCCCCCGCCAAGGTGGTGAAGCCCCTGGCCCAGGTCCTCAGCGAGGCCGGGAAGACCCAGTTCCACTGCGCCGAGAGCGAGAAGTTCGCCCACGTGACCTTCTTCTTCAACGGCGGGGAGAACAACCCCTTCCCGGGGGAGGATGACGTGTGCATCCCCTCTCCCAAGGGCATCGACTTCGACCAGCAGCCGGAGCTGTCCCTGCCCAAGGTGGCGGACACCGTCATGGACGCCCTGGGCAAATACGACTTCGTGGTGACCAACTTCGCCAACGGAGACGTGATCGGGCACACTCAGAACACCGAGGCCAAAATCAAGGCCTGCGGCTATGTGAGCCAGTACCTGGACAAAGTGGTCAACGACGCCCTGGGGAAGGGCTACGTGGTGGCCATCACGGCGGACCACGGAAACATTGAAAAGCTCTACACTGCCGCCGGGAAGCCAGACGGAGCCCACACCACGAACCTGGTGCCCTTCATCATGATCGACCCCGCCGACAAGAGCCCCATCGCCCTGCGGGACGGCTCCCTGGGCGACGTGTCTCCCACGGTGCTGCAGGTTCTGGGCATCCCCCAGCCCGCCGAGATGGACGGCAAGCCCCTCTGCGACAAGGACTGGGGCGCTGGCCGGAAGATGCTCCTCATCATCTGCGACGGCTGGGGCCTGGGCACCGGGGACGACGGCGACGCCATCCACCTGGCGGACACCCCCTATTGGGACTCCCTGCTGGCGAACCAGTCCTGGTCCAAGCTCAACGCCTCCGGCGAGTTTGTGGGCCTGGGCGCGGGCAAGGCCGGAAACTCCGAGGCGGGCCACTCCAACCTGGGCGCGGGCCGATGCGTGATGCAGGACGACGTCCGGCTGGACGCCGCCGTGAAGGACGGCAGCTTTAAGCAGAATCCCATCTTCCTCCAGGCCATCGAGCACGCCAAGAAAAACGGCACCTCCCTGCACCTGCTGGCCTACCTGACCTACAAGTCCTCCCACGGGTGCATCGACTACCCCCTGAACATCTGCGAGATGGCCAAGGAGCACGGCCTGGACCGGGTCTATCTCCACATCATCTTCGACGGCCGCTCCACCGAGCCCGGCTCTGCCCCCGCTCTGCTGGCGGAGACCGACGAGAAGCTGGAGGCCATCGGCGTGGGCCGCATCGTGGACGGCGTGGGCCGGGGCGTGGTTCTGGACCGGGATAAGAACTACGACAAGGTAAAACGGGCCTACGACGCCATGGTCGAGGGCGCCGGAACCCAGTACGAATAAGAGGTTTTCACAGGAGGGCCGGGACGATGGGTCCCGGCCTTCCAGAATTATGAAATTGCACGCAAAACAGAGGGAAAATGCACGCGGAAAGTTTGTTAAAAATATAATTGTCATTGACGGGAGCGGCGCTGGTGGAGTAAAATATTGCCCGAGGATTAGCTCCACAGCGCACTACAATAAACAGGAAAGGATGCGAACCCCATGAATGAGAAAAAGCTAAAAGTCCTGGCGGCGGAGATCCGGCTGGAGACGCTGAAGGTCATCCACAGCCGCGGTTTCGGCCACGTAGGCGGGTCCATGGACCTGGCGGACCTGATGGCGGTGCTGTACGGCGAGGTGATGAAGTTTGACCCCAAGAATCCCCGCTGGGAAGACCGCGACTGGCTGGTCCTGTCCAAGGGCCACGCGGGCCCCGTGGCCTACGCCACCTTCGGCCTGATGGGCTTCTATCCCATGGAAGACGCGTACACCCTGAATCAGCCCGGCACCAAGTTCCCCAGCCACACGGACCGGAAGCTCACCCCCGGCGTGGACCTGACCACCGGGTCCCTGGGCCAGGGCGTGTCCACGGCCACCGGCGCGGCTTTGGGCAATAAAATCGACGGACGGGACAGCACGGTCTTCTGCGTCGTCGGCGACGGCGAGGCGGACGAGGGCCAGGTCTGGGAGGGCTTCCACTTTGCCTATGCCCACAAGCTGGACAATATCATCTATTTCATCGACAACAACGGCTACCAGCTGGACGGACCCACGGCGGACATTCTGGACCACGGAGATATCGCGAAAAAGGTGGAGGGCTTCGGCCTCCATACCCAGGTCATCGACGGACACGATGTGACGGCCATCTATGAGGCGATCCAGAAGGCGAAAGAGACCAAGGGCGTGCCCTCCTGCATCGTGCTGAACACCAGCAAGGGCAAGGGCGCGACGTTTGCGGAGCCCAAGCACGACCACTCCTCCCAGCCCAAGGAGGAGCAGTGGCTGGAGGCCATCGCGGCCTCTGAAAAAGAGCTGGAAGCCGCGAAGAACGCTTAAAGGAGGGTGAGAGAAATGAATGTGAAACTGATCGGCAAGCATGAAAAGGACTCCCGGGCGTGCCGGGACGGCCTGGCTCTGACCCTGAACGAGCTGATGGCCCAGGATAAGAGCATTGTGTACGTGGACTGCGACCTAATGGGCTGCATCAACACGAAGCAGCTGATGAAAAACTACCCCGACCGGGCCTTCGAGGCGGGCATCGCCGAGGGCAACGCCGCCGGCGTGGCCGCGGGCCTGGCTGCCACGGGGAAGAAGGTCTTCTTCCACTCCTTCGGCACCTTCTCCAGCCGCCGGTGCTATGACCAGA
>CAJUOD010000156.1 GCA_910587875.1 uncultured Oscillibacter sp.
ATGGAGATCATCAAAAACGCCCTGGAGATCACCTATGACGGGCGCTGCCAGATTCTGGACCAGATCATGCTCCCCGCCATTTCCGAGCCCCGGAAGGACGTGAGCAAGTACGCCCCCAAGATGCTGACCATGCACATCGACCCCTCCAAGATCCGGGAGGTCATCGGCTCCGGCGGAAAGGTCATCCAGAAAATCGTGGCGGACACGGGAGCGAAAATCGACATCAACGACGACGGATCCATCTTCATCGCGGGGGTGGACGCGGCCTCCTGCGACGCGGCGAAAAAGTGCATTGACGACATAGTGTTTGTGCCCGAGATCGGGGCCCTGTACTATGGCCGGGTGGTCCGGCTCATGACCTTCGGCGCCTTCGTGGAGCTGGCCCCGGGCAAGGACGGCCTGGTGCACATCTCCAAGCTGGCGGAGCACCGGATTGAGAAGGTGGAGGACGCCTGCAAAATCGGGGACATGATGTGGGTCAAGGTGACGGACATCGACGAAAAGGGCCGGGTGAACCTCTCCCACAAGGACGCCGTCCGGGAAATCAAGGCCAAGGAGGCCAAGGGCGAGCGGATTAAGTAAGCGAAAATTTTCCAGGGGCGGACCGGGAGGTCCGCCCTTTTTTTGCCTTGCGCGGAGGGAAAGTTTGTGCTATGCTGTATACGTGAAATTGACGCGCGAGGCGCGTGTGAGACAGGAGGAGCGAGAGATGAGGCGTTGGATTTGGAGCGTGCTTCTGACCGTGGCCGTCATGACGGCGCTGGCGGTGGGCGCGTCGGCGGCGCAGGTCACCGTTGGGAATGTTAGGTATGAGTCGGATACCGGAACGGTCGTCGGACCCGCCAAGAGCGGCATTACTTCGGCCGACATCAAAGCGGAAATTACGGTGAATGGAACGTCTGTGTCTATCACGAAAATTGCCGCGCGCGCTTTTGAGAACTGTTCCGCAATGACCAGCGTGACCATTCCGAACGGGATTACGAGCATTGGAGACCACGCGTTTGCGTCGTCTGGTCTGCGCAGCGTGACGATTCCGGGTTCGGTGGATGTGATACAGCCAAACACATTTGAGAGCTGCACCAATCTGAACGAGGTAACGCTTTCAGAGAATGTGGACAGCATTATGGAGGACGCTTTTAACGGATGTTCCGGCCTTGAGAAAATCCACTTCCCCAAAACCCTTACGGGGATAGACGCCAACGCTTTTGCGGGTTGTACAAATTTAAAAAGCGTGGCTCTGCCGGCAGGATTCGAGGCCGTGAAAACCGGAACCTTTGTGAACTGCATCAATTTGAGGACGGTCTATCTTCCCGGTAACGTGAAAAGAGTTGAGGTCAACGCCTTCAGCGGATGCAACAACCTGAAAATACTGCATTTCGGCGGCACGGACGTAGCCATGCTTGCCCAAGAAGGCAGTATACAGAGAGAGGTCCATCTGGTATTTCCTATGACGACGGTCAAGAAACAGGCTACCTGCCAGGAGGAAGGGCGGCAGACCACCAGCATTGCGTGCGACTCCTGCAATGGCCAGACGGTTTACAGCGAGGACCGGGTGATTGAGAAGAAACCGCATACGGAAGAGCCTATCCCCGATGTGCCTGCCAGCTGCACCCAGACCGGCTCCACCGGCGGAAAGCGTTGCGCCGTCCCCACATGCAGGGCGATTATAGAAAAACCCACGGTCGTGCCTATGAAGGACCATGAGAAAGAGACGATTCCTCCGATCTCCGCCAGCTGCACCGCTCCGGGCAGCAAGGATGGGGAGAGATGCAAAAACTGCGGCACGATACTCAAACAGCCGACGGTCGTTGAAAAACTGGAGCATGAGACGGACGAGGCTCACAAGGCCACCGAGGGAGAGGTGACGAAGGAAGCCACCTGTACGGAAAAGGGAGAAAAGACCTTCCTTGATACCTGTATCCATTGCAACAAGCCGGTGGTTGAAAGAAAAGAAGAGCTCCCTACCGTCGACCACAGCTATGATAAGAAGCAGACGAAACCCTTTGTCATCAGAGAAGCGACCTGCAAATATTCGGGTATCAGTATACCGCACCTGGCTTGTGACAGCTGCTCCGCCGTTGAGGAGTGCACAGAGTGCGACGCTATCAAGGAAGCGGTGAAAAACGGCGCGAAACTGGCGGAGGACCAGCGCGCGCATTTGGAGACCCATGGAACGATAACGGAGACAGAAGTACTGAAGCACACGCCGAAGGAAAAAGTGGAAGACCCGGACAACACTGTACACGGCGACTGTGTGACAGACGGACATATCGTTTACAAGGAAACCACATGCACGGTGTGCGGAGAGAAGTTCACGCCTGACCCGGAAGAAACCGAGGCCCCCGGCGAGCACAAGTATGAAAACCTTGACGAGGAACTAGTTAAGGACGCCACCTGCAGGGAGACGGGCCTGAAAAAGGTCGGGGCCAAGAAGTGCACGGTCTGCGGGCACGAGGTGGCCGCCCAGGAGGAGATCATCCCCAAGAAGGCCCACGCCTGGGGCACCCCCGTCAAGGACGAGAACCCGGGAGAGGGCAAGGAGGACAAGGCCCCCACCTGCGGAGAGGAGGGCGTGGAATACGTCGTCGTCTCCTGCCAGAACAAATTTGAGGACGGCACGCTCTGCGGCGAGACGGAGCACCGGGCCATCACCCTCCCCGCCACCGGGGCGCACAAGTGGGGCGAGTGGGAGACCAAGGAGCCCACGCTGACCCAGGCGGGAGAGAAAAAGCGGGTCTGCGAGACCTGCGGCGAGGAGGATGTCATTGTCCTCCCCGCCACCGGGGACACCTCCGAGCCCGAGGACCCCGACAACCCCGACAAGCCGGACGATCCCAGCAAGCCCAGCGAGCCGGAGAAGCCCAAGACCTACCAGGTGAACATCGTCCAGGGGGCGGGCGGCACGGCCTCCGCCAACAGGACCACCGCCGAGGCCGGGGACCGGATTACCATCACCATCTCCCCCAGCTCCGGCTATGAGCTGGACATGATCCGGGCCATCGGCGGCGGCACCAGCGTGGTGTCCCTCACGGACCTGGGCGGCGGGCGGTATCAGCTCACCATGCCCGAGGCCAGCGTGGAGATCCGGGCCACCTTCTCCCGGAAGAGCGACGGCTCCAACTGGGCCAACGCCCCGGGAGAGGGGACCAGCGGCGATCCCCGGCGGACCACGGACGTGATGCCCACCCAGAACCCCACCCAGAGCGTGCCCCGGGCCGGGGCCTATGAGCAGCTCTTCCGGGACATTCCCACAAGCCACTGGGCGGCGGGGGAGATCAACTGGGCCAACCAGATGGGCTACATGAACGGCTCTGGGGGCCGCTTCAACCCTGACGGGAACATCTCCCACCAGCAGATGTGGATGGTCCTGGCCCGGCTCACCGGCAACCACCCCGCCAACATGACGGAGGCCCGCCGCTGGGCGGTGGAGCACAGCTTCGCCGACGGGTCCTCGCCCACCGGCGAGGTGCAGCGCCACCAGCTGGTGACGGCCCTCTACCGCAGCGCCCACCTGATGGGCAGCACCAACCGGTACACCACCAGCCTGGCGGGCTACGCGGACAGCCGCACCGTGCCCGCGGTGGCCCGGGACGCCTTCTCCTGGGCCGTGGCCAACGGCATCCTGGGCGGCACCGCCAACGGGCGGCTGGACCCCAACGGGACCCTGACCCGGGCCCAGTTCGCGGTGATCCTCTACCGCTACAGCCAGAAAATATAAGTTACTTTTCTCGAGAGAAAAGTAACCAAAAGAGCTTTATCTCGCTCTGGCAGTCTGGCAATAGACCAGGCCGGAGCGACGGCAACCGAGCACGAGCTTACAGGGGGCGGGCGGACAGCCCGCCCCTGCTTTTGAAAGGAGACACGCCTATGGACACCATTGCCGCCATTGCCGCCGGGGGAGGCGCGCCCTCCGCCATTGGGGTGATCCGGGTCTCCGGGCCGGACTGCTTTGCCGTCTGCGGGCGGGTCTTCCGGGCTGCCCGGCCCTTCGGGGAGCTGGAGGCCCGGCGGATGGTCCTGGGGGAGATTCTCGACCGGGAGGGCCGGGTGCTGGACCGGGGGCTGGCGGTGCGCTTCCCCGGGCCCCGCAGCTACACCGGGGAGGACTCGGCGGAGTTCCACTGCCACGGGTCCCCGGTGGTCCTCCGGGAGGCGCTGGCTGCCCTCTTCGCCGCGGGGGCGAGACAGGCGGGGCCGGGGGAGTTCACGAAGAGGGCCTTCTTGAACGGGCGGCTGGACCTGACCCAGGCGGAGGCCGTCATCGACCTCATCGACGCGGAGACCGCCGCCGCCGCCCGGAACGCCGCCGCCCAGCTGGACGGCGGGCTCCGCCGGGTGCTGGAGCCCATCCAGGAGGCCCTGCTGGACGTGGCCAGCCGGTTTTACGCCGTGGTGGATTACCCCGACGAGGACATCCAGGACGCGGGGCCGGAGGAGATCGCCGCCGCCCTCCGGCGGGCCGAGGGGGCCCTGACGGCCCTGCTGGATACCTGCAAACGGGGGAAGGTCCTGAAGCGGGGGGTGCGGACGGCCATCGTGGGCCTGCCCAACGCGGGCAAGTCCTCCCTGCTGAACGCCCTGGCGGGCTACGACCGGGCCATTGTCACCGACATTCCGGGCACTACCCGGGACACGGTGGAGGAGTCCGTCCTCTGCGGCGGGGTGTTCCTGCGGCTCATCGACACGGCGGGCCTCCGGGAGACGGAGGACCAGGTGGAAAAACTGGGCGTGGAGCGGTCCCGCCGGGCCATGGAGGAGGCGGAGCTGATTCTGCTGGTGAAGGACGGGGCCGCGGAGGTCTGCCCGGAGAACCGGGCCTATCTGGAGGCCCAGGCCCTCCTCCTGAGCCAGGTGGCGGAGACGGGAAAGCCCTGGCTCTGTATTGAATCCAAGTGCGACCTCACGGGGCCCCACGCCTTCTCCCTGGGGGTCATTCAGAAGGACGCCAATAACCCCGCCGCCTGTCTCTGCGTCTCCTCCGTCACCGGGCAGGGGCTGGACAAGCTGGAGGAGGCCGTGGCCGCCCTCTTCCCCGCCGGGGACCCGGGGGAGGCCGGGAGCCTCTTGACGGACCGGCGGCAGGAGGAGGCGGCTTCCCGGGCGCGAAGCGCCGTCCGCCGGGCGCTGGAGGCCCTGGAGAACGGCCTGACCCCCGACGCGGCCCTGACGGACGCGGAGGAGGCCCTGGACGCCATCGGGGAGCTGACGGGCCGGACGGCCAAGGAGGAGATCGTGGAGCGCATCTTCTCCCGGTTCTGCGTGGGGAAGTGAAAATGGCTCTTGCATATTGTGACCCGGCTGTGGTATAATAAACACAGCTGAAAAGCGGTCAGTATCCAAGGCACTCACAAAAGGCAGACTCCCGGAGAGTGGCAGCTCTCCGGGAGTCCTTTTTTAGGCTTACTGTCCCCTGCTGTGCCGGTCAAGCCATTTGCAAATGTAGTAGGCAGCTACACTTGCCGCGACCGAGAGCAAAAAAGCGGTCAAAATCTCCAAAGTTCTCACCTCCTCCCTGTTGCCAGTTTGGAGAGGGGCAGCATGGCCAGTATACCAGATTTCGACAGGGGCCGCAAGGAGGGGTCTTGAAAAATATGTTTTCCAATCCCCCAAAATGTGGTTTACAAAACCGCGTCGCGGTGTTACAATAACCATTGC
>CAJUOD010000157.1 GCA_910587875.1 uncultured Oscillibacter sp.
GAGGCCACGGGCACGCCCTGGGCGTTGGTGCTGGGGGCCTTGTCCTCGTCCTTGGGGGTGTCGGGAGTGGTGGTAGTCGTCGGGGTGGTGGGGGTGGAGGCGGCGGGCTTGGTGTAGGAGGCTAGGGTCGTCGTTCCGCCTGAGCAGGTAAAGCCGGTCCCCGCAGTCACGCTCACGGAGATAGAAACCGTCGAATCGGAACTGGCCACGTCGTCCGGCATGGTGAAGGAGGCATTGGCATAGGTTACTTTACCTTCTCCATCTGTGGCTTCTCCAAGGGTAATGCTGGCTTCATTCCCGCTTACCGTAGCCTTGGGGGCGGAGAAAGCGGCCTTGATTTCCTCTGCCGTCTTTCCGGTGGCGGAGATTTCGATTTTCAGCTTGATGGTCTTGGTGCCCGTTTCCTGAGTAGCGCCGGAGGCCGCAAGGGTCAAGGTTACGGACGCAGCGGGCACCTCATAGCCGCAGGTGCCGCAGGTACTTCCCGCGCTGGTTCCGTCATGATCGCACACAAAGCCGCAGACCTTGCACTTTTTATTGGTGCTCCCGCTTACCGCTTCAAAGTCACTAGTCTGGTGCGTGTGCGTGCCGGTGCACTGCAGTTCCACCTCAGTACCATCGACCTTTGTGACTGTCACCTTATTGGTGCATTTTCCTGCCGCAGCACCTGTGGCGGTTGCGTCGAAAGTATGATTCTGCAAAGCAGCTTTGGTGTATGTGGTAGTGGTAGTATCTTCCACCACATTTCCACCTGTTGCGGCATCATATTTCAGGCCGCACTCCGCAGTTTTGCACGTCCAGTAGGCCTTGATAAGGCCTCCAGTCGTGCAAACATACTCCGTTATCGGGGCCGTTGCGTCTCTGCCTTCCTCGTGTTGGCAGGCATCCACCGCGAACGCCGCCGTGGGCAGGAGGGTCAAGGCCATGGCTAACACCAGGGCCAGGGATAAAAGCTTCTTCTTCATAGGCGTTTTCTCCTTTACATCGCCGCCGGCGCCCTGTACCACCAGGCCCGGCGCGCGTTTGTGATGTAGGTTCATTATATCAGCGCCGCTGGAAATTTCAAGGGCCTGGGGTGGAAATTTTGGAAAAAATCCGGGGTTTTCGGGGGGTAACGTTACGAATATGTTGCAAATTCGTGTTATTTTTATTTGGGTAAAAAAGAGGGCCCCCTGTAAGGGGGGCCTGTACGCGCCCTTGCGGGCGGGAAAGCTTGAAGCTCAGCGATGGCTGGGCAATGCACCCCCCATTCTCTCTTTTGCGAAAAGAGAGAATGCGCCGTGCACGGTGGAAGAGAGAAAACGGGGGCGCGGCTGCGGTACGGACGGCTTGTTACGCAAGTCTTCTGCCCGCGGCGTGGTGCAAGCGGGGGTTTTGGTGGTTGATGCAAGGACTGATCTCCTGTCCTCGCTGCCGCTAATCTGGAGGGTGAGGGAGATTGGGAGATTATTTTGCCCGGTCAGAGGTCCACGGTTTGGGCGGGGGTCAGGAAGTAGAGCACGCGGCGGGCGACGGGGGTTTTCAGGACGCGGGAGAGGGCCAGGGCGTAGGCTTCCAGCTGGGGGCGGTAGATCTCCGCGCGGTCTTGGATCTCCTGAGGGGTTGAGACCCGGTCCGTCTTGAAGTCCACCACCGCCAGGCCGTCCGGCGTCTCGAAGCACAGGTCCGCCACGCCCTGGAGGAGGAGGGAGTCCTCTTCCGAGGCCTGGGGGTCGATCTGCCGGGCGGGGACCAGGAGGGTGAAACGGTACTCCCGGAGGACATGGGGACTTTGGCGGACCTCCTGGGCCAGGGGGGAGGACAGGAGGCGGCGGAGGGCGGGGACGTCTACGGCCTGGGCCTGGGCGGGGCTCAAGAGGTCCTTCTCCGCCAGGGCGGCGATCTGGGCGGGGACGTCCGGGTTTTCAAAGTCCAAGTACTGGAGGACCAGGTGGGTGGCCGTGCCCCGCTCGGCGGGGGTGAGGCCCTTTTGCTCCCGGCGGAACTTGGGCTGTGAGAGGGGGCGGACGTAGGGGGTGGGGGCCGCGTTCTCGGCGATCTCCCGGTCCAGGAGGCGGCCCTTCAGCTGGGTGGCCGTCAGCTTGGCGGGGAGGGCCGATTCCCGGCGGTAGGGGTAGGCGAAGGCCAGGAGGGCGGGGTCGAAGGAGGGCTCCGGGGCGGCCTCCCCGGCGGAGGCGAAGGGGCGGAGGGGGCGGTCGCGGAAGTCCTCCGCGTTGTGGATATGGATTTGCCAGGGGGCGCCCTCTCCGTCAGGGGGGGCGGGCTCTTCGACGCCGGCCAGGACGCGGAGGGGTTCCGCTTCGGGGCGGCAGAGGAGGGGTAATAAGAGCCACTCGCCGAAGGTGCGGCAGGAGGCCACGGCCTCCGGGGGGACCGGGAGGGCGGCGGAGGCCGCCAGGCGCTGGAGGCGGGTCTCCGCGAAGTAGAGGGAATCCACCAGGATGAGCTTTTCCTTGGGGCGGGTCATGGCGACGTAGAGGACCCGCTGCTCCTCGGCGAGATTTTCCCGGCGGAGGGTCTCCTCAATGGCCGTCCGGGCCAGGGTGGGGTAGCGGATTCTCCGGTCCAGGTCCACCCGGCGGGGGCCCAGGCCCAGGGCGGGGTGGACCAGGACGGAGGCGTCGAAGTCCTGGCGGGAGAAGGCGTGGTCCAGGTCCGCCAGGATGACGATGGGGAACTCCAGGCCCTTGGACTTGTGGACGCTCATGAGGCGCACGCCGTTGACCGCCGCGCCGGAGGAGGCCGGGGGGGCTTTGCCCTCCTCCAGCAGGCGGCGGAGGCGGGAGACGAAGGCGAAGAGGCCCCGGCAGCCGCCGGACTCGAAGCTCTCCGCCAGGCGGGCCAGGGAGATCAGATTCTCCCGGCGCTCCAGGCCGTTATCCATGGAGCCATAGAGGCCCAGGAGGTTGAGCGTGTTGTAGATGTGCCAGAGGAGGCGGTGGACGCTCATATCCCGGGCCGCCAGGCGCAGGGCGTTCAGGGTCTCCAGGAAGGCGGCGCAGTCCGGGGACTCCGAGGCGCAGACGGCCTGGTAGAAATCGGCGTCCGGGGCGGCGGCCCGGACCTCCGTCAGCTGGTCCGGGGTGAAGCCGAAGATGGGGGAGCGGAGGACGGAGATCAGGGGCACGTCCTGGCGGGGATTGTCGATGAGCTCCAGCAGGGAGACGGCGGTGGAGACCTCCATGGTCTCGAAGAAGCCGGCGTCCTCCTGGAAGGAGCAGGGGATCTCCCGCTCCGCCAGGGCGGCGGCGAAGGCCTCCGTCCGGCTGCCGGGGGAGCGCATGAGGATGACAATGTCCTCCGGCGCGCAGGGGCGCAGGGAGCCGTCGGGGGCGGTGACGGGATAGCCCTCGTCCAGCAGCTCCCGGATGCGGCGGGCCACGAAGCGGGCCTCGGCGGTGAGCTTCTTCACGGGGCGGGGGTCCTCCGCCGACTTCTGATGGGCGGTAATGAGGTGGAATTCCGTTTGGCAGTCTGTCCGGGGGGGATAGTAGGCCGCGCCGAAGTGGAGGGCGGCGTCCTCGTTGTAATCAAGTTCGCCCATTTCTACGGAAAGTATATTTTCAAAGACGAAGTTGGCGGCGTCCAGAATCTCCTGGCGGGAGCGGAAATTCTGGGAGAGGGCGATTTTCCGGTCCTCGCCCTCCGCCGCCTCGGTGTGGGGCTTGAAGGCGGCGTATTTGGAGAGGAAGATGGTGGGGTCCGCCAGGCGGAAGCGATAGATGCTCTGCTTCACGTCGCCCACGGTGAAGAGGTTTTTGCCGTCCCGGGAGACGGCGCGGAAGATGGCGTTCTGGACCTCGTTGGTGTCCTGGTACTCGTCCACCAGGATCTCGGCGTAGCGGGCGGCGACCTGCCCGCCAAGCTCCGTGGGAGCGCCGTCCGGCTTCACCAGCAGGGTCAGGGCCAGGTGCTCCTGGTCGGAGAAGTCGGCGACATTGAGCCGGAGCTTTTCCGCCCGGAGGGCGGCGGAGAACGCCGCCGTCAGGTCCAGCAGGGCCAGCATGGCGGGAGCCACGGCCCGGAGGTCCTCCAGAGCCTCCTCCCCGGAGACGTCCAACCAGGACTGGAGGGGCTTGAGGGCGGCCTTGGCCAGCTCCCAGGTCTTCTTCAGGGAGAGGAGCAGGGGGTCGTCTTTCCGGCCCTTGGGGGTCGTCAGCCGGGGGAAGGAGACGGAGGCGGAGAGGGTCCGGGCGGCCTCCCAATCGGAGGCCTCGCTCAGGTCCTGGAAGCCCTGGGCGGATTCTAAAAATTTCGCGCCGTAGCCGGAGGCCAGGGCGGGGTCTCCCTCTGTCCGGCCCACGGCCCGGCGGAGCTGGTCCGCCCAGTGGGCCGCCCGGCGGCGGATCGTGGTCAGGAGGGCCCGGGCGTAGGGGGTGTCGTCAAAGCTGGGGGCGGGAACCTCCCAGGCGGCGCGGCTTCGGAGGAGCCAGCTTTCCGGGGAGGCGTGGCTTTGGAGCTTGTCGTAGAGCTCCAGGACCAGGTCCGCCAGGGCGGAGTCGTCCCGGCCCGCGCCCAGGGTGTCCGCCAGCTGCTCGCCGCCGGGGGTCAGGGTCTCGTAGAACCGGGAGAGGGTCCGGTCCAGCACGCGGCGGCGGATCAGGGCGGCTTCGCCGTCGTCCAGGACGCGGAAGTCCGGGGTCAGGGCGTGCCTGTCCTCCTCCCGGGCCAGGAGGTGGGTGTTCTCCCGGAGGAGGGCCGTGCAGAAGGCGTCCACCGTCTTGATGTCCGCCTGGTAGACCCGGAGGAGCTGTCGGCGGAGGTGGGCATCCCCGGGGGTTTCGCCCATGCGGCGGGAGAGCTCGGCGGCGATCTTGCCCCGGAGCTCGGCGGCGGCGGCCCGGGTGTAGGTGATGATGAGGAAGTCGTCGACGTTGCAGCGCTCCTCTGTCACATAGCGGAAGAGGCGATCTACCAGGACCCGGGTCTTGCCGGAGCCGGCGGCGGCGGAGACCAGCAGGCTCCCGCCCCGGTTCTCCACGGCGGAGCGCTGCTGGGGGGTCAGGGTTACGGGCATGTCAGTCCGCCTCCTTTCCTTCGATCTCCCGCCAGAATTCGTCCTGCTTCACCGGGAGGATAACATTCAGGTGGTCGCCGTCCCGGCCGTCCTGGAAGTGGCAGGCGGGGGCCCACTGGCAGCAGCGGCAGGGGCTGTCCTCCTCCGTGTGGCAGCAGGGATCCGCGTCGATGACGCCGCCGCGGATTTCCCCGGCGATGTCCCGGAGGAGCTTGTCCACGTATTGGCCCAGCTTCCCCAGCTGGGCGGCGGAGGCCAGGCTGCCGGAGAGGTCCCCGCTTCGGTTCACCCGGAGGGGGAGGTACCGGGGCTCGGTCAGGGCGTCGTGCTCCATGGCCTGGAGGACCTGGGGCTCCGCCAGGAGGAGGCCGGAGCGCCGGAGCTGCTTCTCCCGCTCGGCCCGGAGCTTCTCCGGGGGGATGTTCCGCTGGGCGGAGAGGATGTCGTCCCGGGCGGGGAGGTAGAGAACCCCGGCGGGCTCGATCTCTTTCCCGAACCAGGAGGCGCCCGTCTTCTGGAGGGCGAAGAGGTAGAGGAGCATCTGGAGGTCCAGGCCCATGCGGACCGCCGAGAGGTCGAAGGACTTCTTGCCGGACTTGTAGTCCACCACCCG
>CAJUOD010000158.1 GCA_910587875.1 uncultured Oscillibacter sp.
ATTTCGGCGATCATTTCCGCCAACAGCTTTTCACACTCCTCCTCACTGTGGGCATAGACGTTGCGGGAGTGCTTTTTGCCGTCCGGCCAGATAGGAGAGTAGCGTCCTTCCCAGAGTTTTTCGTTGATCTGGGTGACGCATCCGGTCCCTGCCTTACGCCGCTGGCCTTTATGGGCTTGGAATGTACTGGGAGCAGGCTTTCGAGGTGCTGACAGATTCTCCGTTTGTGCCTCAGTCTTGCCGATCCCTTGGTCAATTTTTATCGCTGCGGTTCTGCGCATCTCATCAGTGACATGGGTGTAGATGTTCAGGGTGGTGCTGCTGGAGACGTGGCCGATGATGGTGGACAGGGTCTTAACATCCATCCCATGCTCCAAGGCACTGGTAGAAAATGTGTGTCTGAGGTCGTGAAATCTAATTTTCTTACATTCTGCTCGTTCCAGAATGGTCTGCAGCCTTTTGCGAACTGCGGCTGGGTCTCTGGGCGAGTCCTCGCTGACCGGGGAAGGAAACATCCACCGGGAGTTCACGGTTTCTTTGTAGGCCCTGAGGACGCCCAGAACAGGCACAGGGAGGATCACGCTGCGGTTACCTGCCTTGGTTTTGGGTGGGGAGGTTACCAGTTTGCCTTTGACCCGGTGAACCTGCCGTTCTACCCGGAGTTCTCCAGTGCGGAGGTTGAGGTCATCCCATTGGAGGGCGCATATCTCGCCTCGCCGCAGACCCGTGGAGAGCTCCAACAGGAGAAGTTCAAAGCAGTTGTCCTCCTTGGCTTGGATTAGCAACCGCTGGATTTCTTCCGGGGTCAGCACCTGCATCTCTCTGGCTTTGGCGGAGGGGAGACGACAGCCGTTTGCTGGATTGCGGAATAGGAGCTTTTCAGCAACGGCCTTGTCCAGTGCGGCATGGAGGGTGGTGTGGATGCCCCGGACGGTCTGGTCGGACAACCCCTCCCCGTATAGCTCAGTGCGGAGCAGTCTGCCGCCCTGCTTGAGTTTAGCGTAGAACTGCTGGATGTCGTTGGTGGTTAGCTTGTCCATTTGGATGTTTCCCAGGGCTGGGATGATGTGCTGGTAGATGCGCCGCTCATAGGACATTTGGGTGTTGGGCCGAAGATTGGATTTCTTATAGGTCTGATACCAGAGATCCAGCCAGTCCCCCAGGAGGATTCCAGGTTTAGGCTGTTCGGGAGCAGGAGCCTGGATGCTGTCCCTCAGTGCCTTGAGTTTTGCGATACAGTCCGACTTGGTCTTTGCCAGAACATTCTTGGTGACTGGTAGACCTTTATCGTCGTAGCCGACGACTACCCTCCCCTCCCAGCGGCCGTCTTTTCTCAGGCTGACGCCGCCGTCTCCCCGCTTTCTGCGTTTTGCCATGGTTTCATCTCCTCTCCAAGGTAGTCAGTCAGAAAGCCACAGACGATATCAGCGGCTCGCCTCTGCATATCACCAGTAGTATGGGTGTAGGTATCCAGAGTGAAGGACGCTTTGGTGTGTCCAAGGATTCCGGCCAGAGTTTTGGCGTCCACTCCGCTGGACAGCGCATGAGTTGAGAATGTGTGTCTGAGGTCGTGAAAGCGGATGTTGGGCAGCCCGGCTTCCGACAGAAATTTCTTCAGCTGTCGATAGGCACTGTCAGGATTCATAGGGGCCTCTGGCCGGAGCGGATCGTGAAATATCCAGGGCGAGAAAGATTTACGCTTTCGTTCTCGCAGTAGTTCCACTGTGCTGGGCGGCAGGACGATCTTCCGGGTGCCGGCGTAGGTTTTGGTATCTCCCGCCACCAGCCTGCCGCCCTTTTCCCGATGGAGGGTGCGGCAGACTTTCAGTGCGCCGCCACGCTCATCAAAGTCGGTCCACATGAGTCCGCAGATCTCACCTCTGCGCAGACCGGTGGTCAGCTCGGTGTAGAAGAAGTCATACCAGAATTCATCGGCTTTGATCGCTGTCAGGAAAATATTCAGTTGTTCCTCGGTTAGAATCTTCATAGGCTGGTGAATTACCTTGGGCGGTTCCACCTCATCAGCGGGATTGACAGGAATGAGTCCCTGATCTCTCGCCGCTTTGAGTGCGTGGTGAAGCGTGGTGTGTATGCTATGGACGGTGGTGCTGGAGAGCCCAGGACTCTGACCACTGCGAGGCTTTATTCTGCCATTTCGCTTCAAGGTATCATAGAGTTTTCGGAGGTCAGCTGCGGTCAACCGAGTGAGAGGCTTTGCTCCCAGGCGGGGTTTCACGTGGTTTTCCATATCCCGGCGATAGTGTTCCAGTGTGCCAGGTCGGAGGGTGACCGCCATTTGCTCCAACCATTGATCCAGCCACTCCCCAAGAGTCATCCTGCTCTGCTCCGTCAGGTCAATGCCTTGGTAGGCATCGATATTCTGGCGGAGCTTTGCAGTTAGTTCTTTTTGAGTGTCGGCGTAGATATATCGGAAGATGGACTCGCCGTTTTCCTTGTGTCCTACCACGATGCGGCCCTCCCAGCGACCGTCGTCCCGCTTGCGCACCATGCCGTCGCCGGACGGTCTGCGCTTTGCCATTTGTTATTCACCTCCAGTCCGAATATCACCGTCGTTGTCTTCCATGCACTCAGCCATCAGCCTGACACCCAATCGGAAGCCCAGGATGAAATTCTCGCTTGCTGTGATACTGTTGATCTCATGCTGTGACCGAACGAGCTTTGTGAGGATGTCTTGCTCAGTTTCCTTCAGCCGTTCCATGAGCTGATTTTCGTATTTGGCGATGCGATCTACTGCTCGCTTCAGCTCTGAGTCAGGTGTCATCTGTTGCTCATTGGGTGTGATGTTGCCATAGTAGAGATCTTCCAGTGTTTTTCTCATTTCCACCCACCTCCTTTGCAACAACACAATACCCTAACCACAGTGGAATAGCCATCCCCTTCGAGCAGAGTTATCAGTTCAGACACAAAGATTTATCATATGGAAGTCAGGTGCTCTTCATTGTATACGGTGGTGCAACTGACGGCTATCCCATCGTCATTGCCTGGCTCGGAACTTGCTCCTCATGGTCATCGGGTTTATGGCCCATGGCGATCTTCTTTTCCCTGAGCTGCGCCAGCCGCTTCCGGTCAATTTGGACACCACCTGGAACAGATGGAGCCGGCGTCTGCTCTTGGAAAATACGGCCCATGTGATGGAGCAACCGGGTGACGGATAGCATGACCGAGAGTGGCTTCAGGTTATCCCAGCGGTTCAGAAAAAACTGAGCATACTCATTCCCCTGTGCGGCTGACTGTGTAAACCAGTAGTGGGCTTGCTCCCGATCCTGTTTGTCCAGATACAGTTTGCCCAGGGCATATTGTGCGTACTGGTTTCCAGCCTCAGCGGACTGCGTGAGGTGCTCCAACGCTTTGGCAGAGTCTCTCGCCACGATCTCACCCTTGAGATACTCTTTGCCCAGACGATAGGCAGCACAGTCGCTTCCGTGGTGGACAGCGTACTCCAGCCACTGGACTCCCAACACTGGGTCACGGACTTCCGTGTCATCACTGAGATACAGCTTACCCAAAGCGTACTGCGCTGGCACGTGTCCTTGCTGCGCTGACTGACCAAACCAGTACTGAGCCTCAACACTGTCAGGGATCAAAACCGGACCGTCCTGATAGAGCTTGCCGACAAAATACTGCGCATCAGGATTACCATCCTTGGCTTTGTTGATGAGTTGTGCCGCCGCTTCATCTCTGTCCTCCATCGGAGCGGTGTCGTCTTGAGTGACCATCCACAGCTCCCAGCAGTCGTATGACAGATTGGAGGAGTCTGTGGTTTCCTCCATCTCCTCATCCTCGAAAGTGACCTTACCCATGCGGATGTTCTCCGCCTCCTGGATGACCGCATTTTTGATAGATCGGAACTCTTTCTGTTTAGAGAGCGGTGGACGTCGGCGCTCTTTCTTCGAATAAAAATCCTCTATCTGACACTGGAGTTCCCACCATGTGTGGTAGCACTCGTTGATGACCGGCATCTGTTCCAACTGATTAACGATTTCGTCTACGGTTTTCTTCACCGCTTTTGGAAGGTAGCCGTATTTTTTCTCGCCCTTCACTGTCTCCAACTGAGCGGCCAGCGTCATCATCAGGGATTCCACCTCTGGACGGTCGCCGATGCAGGTCTGCATCTCTTGAACCAGAGACTTCATTTCCCCTCTGGCCCTGCGCACCAGCTCATCTCTGGAAGTGGACTTCTGCTTGTAGGCGTGGAGCATCTCTTGCTTGAAAATGCCGTTGGTCAATGCGGACTTGATTTTGCGGATACCGTCCTTGGAGAGATACGCCTGTCCCGGTTTCGCTGACCAAGCCATCATGTGGATGTGAGGGTGGGAACCCTCGTCGTGAAATGCGGCGTACCAGCGGAAGTCGCCGGGCGGAATATTCATTGCGGCGGCGATCTCGTTGCGGTGGGCCCGGATCAGGTTGCGCCACTGAGCGGCGTGATCGTACCCCAGCCGCTCAGCGTCCTCCCGTTTTAGGGAAATGATGTGTGTCCAGATGTTACCGGGGTATTCGTTCAACTCTTTTGCTACTGCATCCATGTCTACGCAGTCCTCGTCACCGAAGAGACCGTGGGAGCGTGGACGCCCTGACATATACTCCAAGTAGCCGGCGGGCAGCAACTCCACACCCTCACGGGTACCGATGTACTCCAAGTAGCCTCCAACTCCACTGCCGCTGATGTAGGGACTCTTGACGATTAGTCTAGCCATTGGTCATCACCTGTTCCATCATCCAGTTGCTCCCTGGCTTTTTGCTCGAAGGTCAGCAGACCGTTGGTGGCCTTCACATTTTTCACACTGTCTGAGCGCAGCTTCCGCAGGTAGTCTGCATCTACCTGAATGCAGTCGAGGATGGCGCTCATACCCATGTCCATCTCTACAGCCAGCTTGTAGAAAAGCCGGGCCAGTCTGTCCTCGAACATTCCCAGCCGCCCGTCGATGGCGGATTGGATTGCCATAGGGAGAACACCGTTCACCTGTCCGGCCAGGAAGTCGGCGTAGAAATTTACCGCCTTCACCACGAACTCGTTGCGGCTCTGACAGTCGTCCTGCTTGTACCAGCTCTCGATTTTCCACCGGGTCACATCGTCCAGCCGCAGTGGAAATCGGTTGTCATTCTTACTATCCATCCAAAATCCCTCCTTTTTTGCCCAAAGGCATCGCTTCAATCCCTTGCAGCAACTGAGTTTGGCCTGTGGGTGACTTCAATTTGTGTTTTCCTCTCTGTTTGTGACCCCACTTCCGTCCCCGAAAACTGCCCGCACTGCGGGCAGAAGTGGTCGGCGGGGCGGCGTAAGACGCCACGCTTTTATCCTGCTTCTCTCCGTCCCCTCGCACACTGGCGTTCAACTGGCACACAGCGGCTTGCGCTGTTGGGATGGGGCTGGTGTTGCTTGGGCGGTAGCCGGGGTACACAGGGTCGCTATGGGGTGACGGCGGTCGTATTCTTCTCGCCGTCGGAGAACACATCTGCGTTCCGCATCCAACTCCAGCTGATGTAACTGCCGTTGGTAAAACACAACCACCGCCGGCCTCGCTGGCAGGATGGTGTAGAGATTGTTGCCCTTCCACTTCATCCCGCGCTTGTCGAAATAGCTGCTGG
>CAJUOD010000159.1 GCA_910587875.1 uncultured Oscillibacter sp.
CCCTGGAAACCAACTACATGCCCTACGCCATGAGCGTCATCGTCTCCCGGGCCATTCCGGAGATCGACGGCTTCAAGCCCTCCCACCGGAAGCTCCTCTACACCATGTACAAGATGGGCCTCCTCACCGGGGCGAGGACCAAGTCCGCCAACATCGTGGGCCAGACCATGCGTCTGAACCCCCACGGGGACGCCGCCATCTACGACACCATGGTCCGCCTCTCCCGGGGTTACGGGGCCCTGCTGACCCCCTTTGTGGACTCCAAGGGCAACTTCGGCAAGCACTACTCCCGGGATATGTCCTGCGCCGCCCCCCGGTACACGGAGGCCAAGCTGACCCCCATCTGCCAGGAGCTCTTCCGGGACATCGACTCCGATACGGTGGACTTCGTGGACAACTACGACAACACCATGAAGGAGCCCGCCCTGCTGCCCACCACCTTTCCCAATATCCTGGTGTCCGCCAACATGGGCATCGCCGTGGGCATGGCCTCCCAGTTCTGCGGCTTCAATTTAAAGGAGGTCTGCGACACCACGGCGGCATACCTCAAGAATCCCGACTGCGACCTGCTGGAGACCCTGCCCGCCCCGGACTTTCCCACCGGCGGGGAGCTCATCTGCGACCGGGACGCTTTGCGGGACATTTACGCAACAGGCCGGGGCGGCGTGAAGGTCCGGGCGAAATGGCGCTATGTCAAGGAAGAGAACCTGATTGAGATCACGGAGATTCCCTATTCCACCTCCACCGAGGCGATTCTGGACAAGGTGGCGGAGCTCATCAAGGCGGGCAAGGCCAAGGAGATCGCCGACATGCGGGACGAGACGGACCTTTCCGGCCTGAAGCTCACCATCGACTTAAAGCGCGGCGCGGACCCGGAGAAGCTCATGGCCCGCCTCTTCAAGCAGACTCCTTTGGAGGACGCCTTCTCCTGCAACTTCAACGTGCTCATCGCCGGGCAGCCCCGGGTGCTGGGGGTCCGGCAGATTCTGGAGGAGTGGACCGCCTGGCGCACCGAGTCCGTCCGGCGGCGGGTGTTCTTCGTCCTGGGGAAGCGGAAGGAGAAGCTCCACCTGCTCAAGGGCCTCAAGCGCATCCTGCTGGACATCGACAAGGCCATCAAAATTATCCGGGAGACGGAGGAGGAGTCCGAGGTCATCCCGAACCTGATGATCGGCTTCGGCATCGACCAAATCCAGGCGGAGTATGTGGCGGAAATCCGGCTCCGCAATATCAATAAGGAGTACATCCTGAAGCGGGTCAAGGAGACCGAGGCCCTCCAGGACGAGATCGACGACCTGGAGGACATCCTTCAGGACCCCCGGCGGGTGAAGAAAATCATCCTGGAGGAGCTGAAGGAGGCGGCGAAGAAGTACGGCGAGCCCCGCCGCACCGCCATCGTCTACGCCCACGAGCTCCCGGACCCGGAAGAGGACGAGGGCCCGGAGGAATACCCGGTCCACGTGTTCCTGTCCAAGGAGGGGTACTTCAAGAAGATCACCCCCCAGAGCCTGCGCATGAGCGGGGCCCAGAAGTACAAGGAGGGGGACGGCCTCCGGCAGAGCTTCGAGACCACCAGCCGGGCGGAGGCCATGTTCTTCACGGACAAGTGCCAGGTCTACAAGACCCGCCTGGGCGAGTTCGACGATTCCAAGGCCAGCGTCCTGGGGGACTACCTCCCGGCGAAGCTGGGGATGGACCCGGGGGAGAGCGTCATCTTCATGGTCCTGCCCGGGGACTACTCCGGCGGCCTGCTGTTCTTCTTCGAGAACGGCAAGGCGGCCCGGGTGGAGCTGAAGGCCTACCAGACCACCTCCAACCGCCGCAAGCTCACCGGGGCCTACTCCGACAAGTCGCCGCTGAAGGCCATTCTCCGGGTGGACGCGGAGAGGGAGCTGGCGGTTTACTCCACGGAGCCCCGGTGCCTGATCTTCCACACGGCTTTGCTTGCCCCCAAGACCACCCGCTCCACCCAGGGCGTGGCGGTGATGACCCTGAAGCCCAAGTATCAATTGGAGTCCGTCCGCCCCGTGGAGGACACGTCCATCGCCAACAAGAGCCGCTACCGGGTCCGGGCGGTGCCGGCGGCGGGAGCCCTGCTGCGGCAGGAGGACACGGAGGAGACCCAGATTACGTTAGAGTAAAACATGGAGCGGGTGATTATAACAGGCTGTCCCGGCGCGGGAAAAAGCACCTTTGCCCGGAAGCTGCGGGACGCGGCGGGGCTTCCGCTGTATTACCTGGACCGGCTGTGGCACAGGCCGGACCGGACCACCGTCACAAGGGAGGCTTTCGACCTTCGCTTGAAGGAAATTCTCCGGAAGGACCGCTGGATTATCGATGGGAACTACCAGCGCACTTTGGAGCTCCGGCTGGCAGCCTGCGACACGGCGTTTTTGCTGGACCTTCCGCCGGAGGAGTGCCTCGCCGGGGCCAGGAGCCGAATTGGCAGGCCGCGGGAGGACCTTCCCTGGGTGGAGGCCGGACTTGACGAGGAGTTCCGGCAGTCGATCGTAGATTTCCCCAGGGACTGCCTTCCGCGAATCTATGAGCTTTTAAACCAATACCGGGAGGGCCGGAAGATCGTGATCTTCCGGTCCAGGGAAGAGGCAGACGGCTATCTGGAGCGGCTGCTTCCGGTCCGGGAAAATAAATAGACAGGGAGGAAGTCATCATGAAAAAGTTTGACGCGGTCAAGCAGAACCTGGAGACCCGGGGCTATACGGTCCGGGTGTTCCCCACCGGCAAAGAGGCGGCGGACTACCTGGACGCCGCCATTGACGGCAAGTCCGTGGGCTTCGGCGGGTCCGTCACCCTGGACGCCCTGGGGCTCTATGAGCGCCTGGGGAGCCACAACAAAACCATGTGGCACTGGAAATGGGAGGATAAGGACGCCGCCCGGCGGGAGGCACAGGCGTCCGACGTGTACCTGACCTCCGTCAACGGCCTGGCGGAGACGGGGGAGCTCATCAACATCGACGGCGCGGGAAACCGGGTGGCCGCCACGCTCTTCGGGCACGAGAAGGTGTACTTCGTCGTGGGCCGGAACAAGCTGGCCCCCACGTACGACGAGGCGCTTTGGCGGGCCCGGAACATCGCCTCCCCCCAGAACGCCAAGCGGCTGGGGAAGAAGACCCCCTGCGCCGTGAAGGGCGACCGCTGCTATGACTGCAGGAGCCCGGAGCGCATCTGCCGGGGTCTTGTGACCCTCTGGGGCCCCATGATGGGCGTGGAGGCCGAGGTGTTGCTGATCGACGAGGATCTGGGCATGTAAGCCCGGGGTGAAACGGGGGAGAGGAGGTCCGCCATGCTGAAAAAGTTTCCGGTCCTGGCCCTGTGCCTGCTGGCCCTGCTGACGCCCTGGGCGCGCGCGGAGGAAGCCGGAGCGGCGTCGGTGGAGACGTTTGAGGACCATCTGGATACCGTCGAGGACGTCAGGCGGTATGAGTTTGAAATGGCGGAGGACGGAGACGCGGTCCTCTATATTGCCGGCCTTCAGGAGTCCTGGGACGGCTACGCGTACCACTGGCGCTGCACGGTATATAAAGCGGATATGACAACCGCCGTCGCCTGTACGAATGTCAGCGGCTATACCAATCCCGACTCATATAGCTTCCCCAGCGTCATAACCGCGGACCTTGACGCCGGCACGTATTATATCCAAATGGAAAGCACCAGCTCCGCAAACCCTCTGATGACGACGTTTACGTCGGACCCTTACTCCATCACGCTGGTAAAGGCCTACCACTCCGCGTCGGTGGGCTACAGCGGCGGCGGGGTGCAGTCCTTCCAAAATGCCGGCGACATACTGTGGGCCTTTGACGGAACCTCGTTTGTGAAGCTGAACGACGGAGCGTGCTTTATGGCGCTGATGGACTCCGCCGACGGGGCGGTTGTTCCGGTGCTGATGGGTACGGACGAGGCGTCCGTGGAATACGTGGTCTCCAGTACGGGGGAAAAAATCGACGCCGCCGGGCCGTGGCGCGATGAGGAATCCGGTACCGACTACTATTATTCCGAGCGCTTATACGTCCGCCAGTACACGGAGAAAGCAATTGACACGCCCTCCCTCCCGGCCGCGTATTTCCAGACGCACCGCATCGGGGAGGCCGCCGGGATGATCTGCGATTTCCGGAGGGCTGAGGCGCAGAAGAAGGAGGAACCGCCTCAGGCGGAGCCCGCGGAAAAGGCGTCCTGGATATCGGAGCACAAGGGCCTGATAGGGGTTTTCGCCGTAGTGATCGCCGGCGGCTTCATTTTGGCGGTCACTGCCGCTAACAGAAGCGGCGAACAGATGGCCGGTGAAAGCGGCACAGTCCGCAGCTACAGCTCCTACAGCGCTAAGGGCAGTTATACCGGCGGTACGTCCTTCAACGCAGGCGAGTATGTGCAGCGGACCTGTCCGGGCCGTATATACGGTGTGGTTACCGATCGGGATCTTGCCGCGATTGACGGGGACCCCAGCCTGACCTATGCGGAGCGAGAGGCGGCAAAAAGCGAGCTTAAGCGGCAGTCCGACATATATTATTGAGCGGGGGCCGGAGGCAGTCCGGGGCTTGAGAGGAAAGGAGGTCCGCCATGGGCAGAAAAATCCGTGAACTGGCCGCGCTGGCCCTGGCGGCCTGTCTCCTGACGGGCTGCTCGGCCCTGCTGGAGCGGACCTACTCCACCGCGGAGCCCCACAGCAGCAAGTTCTGGGAGAGCGAGGCCGCCGGGACCCTCCGGGCGGAGAATCACCAGGACGTGGTGAACGATCTCCTTCTGCTGGTGGGGCGGCACCAGGAGACGGCCACGCTGCGCCTGTATGAGTTCAAGAGCGACCTGGCCGTGTCGGACACCCTGGAGCGGGCGGCGGCGGAGGTCCAGCAGGAGACCCCCATGGGGGCCTACGCCGTGGAGTACATCACCACCTCCAGCCACGCCCAGCGGGGCTACTACGAGGTGGCGGTGCGCATCGGCTACCGCCGGACCCTGGAGCAGCTCCAGGCGGTGGTGAACGCCACCAGCCCCGAGGCCCTGTACAGCCTGCTGGCGGCGGCCCTGGACGAGGGGAAGACGGAGCTGGCGGTCCGCATGGGCTACTGGGGCGAGAACGGCGGGACCCGGGTGGAGGAGTCCATGCAGCAGCTCCGGGAGGAGCGGGAGCTGACGGAGACCATCCCCTGGGTGGTGAATTACTACCCGGAGGAGCAGGACCCGGGCCTGGTGGAATTCCTCCTGGACCCGCCGGAGCCGGAGGAGCCCGAGGAGCCCGGCGAGGGCGGCGGAGAGGAAGGAGAAGAGGGAGAAGAAGGCCCCTCCGAAGCGGACGGAGAGGAGTCCTCGGGAGAAGGAGAACCCCCGGACGGCGGCGAGACGCCGGAGGAGGGGGAGTCCCCCAAGGAGAGTAAGGAGAGCCAGGCGCCGGAGGCGGAGGGGGAGCCGAAAGAAGACCCCGCCGCCCCGGAGGAGCCCGAGGAGAGCGGGGAAGCCGGCTAGAGGAAATTTTTTCATCGGAGGGCTTGACAAGGAGGAAAAGCTCTGCTAAAATACTCCTTGTTCTTGCGAGCGCACCTCTGCGGGCATAGCTCATCTGGTAGAGCGCCACCTTGCCAAGGTGGAGGTAGCGAGT
>CAJUOD010000160.1 GCA_910587875.1 uncultured Oscillibacter sp.
AAAGAGGTGTGGGTGTACGACTTCCGCACAAACGTCCATTTCACGCTGAAGCAGCATCCCATGACTGACGCCGACCTGGAGGATTTTATCTGTTGTTTCAATCCCGAAAACCGGTATCAGCGCCATGAGACATGGTCGGAAGATAACCCGGATGGCCGCTGGAGGAAATTTGCCGTTCAGGAAATTCTGGACCGGGATAAAGCCAGCCTGGATATTTTTTGGATCAAGGACAAGTCCCTTGCGGATCTGGACAATCTGCCCGCGCCGGAGGAATTGGCGGCGGATATCATTGAGAATCTACAAAGCGCACTGGATGGATTCCGGGAGCTGACACGGCAGCTCGGTGCGAAAGGAGGCCCGCCATGCAGCTTCAGCAGTTGATTTACTTCATGACCGTCGCCGATCAGGGCAGCTTCAACAAGGCGGCGGAAAAGCTCTTTGCCACCCAGCCAAACCTCAGCAAAGCCATCAGCAACCTGGAAAGCGAACTAAAAGTGAACATCTTCTACCGGACCAACCGGGGCGTGGAGCTGACGGAGGACGGAAAGAAGCTCTATCAGTATACCCGGACCATCATGAGCCAGATGGAGCTCATCGAGGGACTGGCGGTAAAGGAGGCCCCCCGCGTCCTGTCCGTGGCGTCCTATCCCATCATCACCATGGGGCGGCTGGTCAGCGAGTTTTACAACTGCCACCGCACGGAGCCCATCTCCCTCAAGCTGTCGGAGGAACGGATGTACCGGGTCATTGAGATGGTGGAGAGCAGCGAGGCGGACCTGGGCTTTGTCATGAGCAACCAGGTCCAGCTCAAGGAGCTCCGCCACATCCTCAACTTCAAGGGCATCGAGCTCCACCTCCTGGGCATGGACACCTGGTACGCCAACCTGGGTCCGGCTCATCCGCTCTATAATCGGGAGGAGGTAACGATTCAGGAGCTTCTGCAATATCCCTTCATCCGCCGTCCGGACGACTACTTCTCCAACCTGACCCACTACCTGGAGATCGACGGCGTGCGTCTGACCAGCTTCACCCGCGTGGTGTACGCCAACGACAGCGCCGCCATGCTCTCCATTCTCAACTCCACGGACGCGTTCCGGTTCGGTCCGGGGCTGAGCGCCGGAGATTTTGCCGCCTATGGCATCCGCACCATCCCCATACGCAACTGTAAGATTCAGATTACCACCGGCTGGCTCCAGCGCAAGCGGGAATCCCTCAGCGACGAGGCCGGGGACTTCGTCTCCATGCTCCAAAAATTATACCCCCTTTCTCTGTGATTTTGACGAAAAACCGACCCCGCAATCCCCATCGCGCCCTGTACGAATTCGTACGGGGCGCTTTTTCTTGTGCAAACCGTCCAAAAGTTAGCTATAGATATCATTGGAAATAGCCATTCCTGCCAGTTATAGCCGGGCTATAACTTTTTCAGCTTAGACAAAGCGGCAGATGCCCCGATACAATGAAATCACCAAAGAAAAGGACGGGGATGGAATATGACGGGAATCGTGGCGCTGACAATCCTATTCTGCATCTACGCGGCGGGCGAGCTCATCGCCCAGAAGACCAAGGCGGTCTTTTCCACTGTGCTGGGAATTGCCATCATCCTTTTGGCCGGGTTCTGGAGCGGCGTCCTGCCTCAGACGCTGATTGAGGACGCCCAGGTCAGCGGCTTCGGCAACCTCATCGCGGGCATTCTGGTGGTTTCCCTGGGCACCACCATTGACTTCCCGGAAATCAAGCGGCAATGGAAGGTAGTCGTCATCTCCCTGTGCTGCGTCATCGGCTCCGTGGCGGCTATCATCCTCCTGGGAAAGCCCATTATGGGCCTGGATATGGCGGTGGCGGGGGCACCCATCTTCGCCGGAGGCAGCGCGGCCACCCTCATTATGACCACGACGCTGAAGGAAAAGGGACTGGAGCTGGCGGGCACCTTCTGCATCGTCCTCTATGTCACCCAGAAGTTCATCGGCGTGCCCATCGCCTCCTTGTTCCTGCGTCGGACGGCCCTGCGCTTCCGGGAGGAGCCGAAACTTGTGGCCCAGTACTGCGAGCAGACGGAGCAGTCCGCCGGGCAGAGGAAGCGGGGCCTTTTGGAGCTGCCGCCCCTGTTTGCCCGCCCCTCCGTCTATCTGGCCAAGCTGGGCATCGTGGCGGTCATCGCCAACTATACGGCCAAGCTCACCAATGGGGCTATCCACTATTTCGTTCTGTGCCTGGTGATGGGCGCGCTGTTCTTCGCCCTGGGTTTCCTGGAAAAGGGCATCCTGGCCAAGACCCAGTCCAGCGGCCTGATCACCTTCTTCGTCACCATCCTGATTTTCTCGAATCTGGCCACCACCACCCCCGGCCAGGTGGCCAGCGTCCTGGTCCCCCTGCTGGCGGCGGCGCTGCTGGGCGTGGCGGGCACGGCGGTCGTGGGCTTTGTCACCGGGAAGCTGCTGAACATCCCCTTCGGACTGGCCATGTCCCTGGGCATCTCCTGCACCTTCGGATTCCCCACTACCATGCTGATCCCCCAGGAGGTCTCCGAGGCCATCGGCCGGGACGAGCGGGAGAAAGCGGCTATTTTGAACTATCTCTTGCCTAAAATGCTGACGGCGGGCTTTGTCACGGTTACGATCGTCTCTGTGCTGATCGCGGGCTTCGTGGTGAACATGCTGTAAGCGGAAAATAGAGGAGGATACTATGGAGCAAATTTACGAGCAGATCCGTCAGTACATCGACGGACAGCGCCAGCCCATGCTTTTGCTGTGGGAGAAGCTGGTGAACACGGAGAGCGGAAGCCGCCAGATTGAGGGCGTGAACCAGGTCTGCGGCATCCTGCGCCAGGAGATGGAGGCGGCGGGCATCCATACCCGGATCGTCCCCATGGAGAACGCGGGAGACATGCTCATCGGCGAGTGGAACATGGAGAGCGGCAAGGCCCCCCTGCTGCTCATCGGGCACATGGACACCGTGTTCAAAGAGGGCGCGGCTAGGGAAAACCCCTTCCGCGTCGACGAGGACGGCATGGCCCACGGCCCCGGCGTCCTGGACATGAAGCCGGGCCTGGTCATGGCGCTGTACATCGTGAAGGCCCTGGCGGCGGTTGGCTGGAAGGAGCGGCCCATCAAGTTCATCTTCGCCGGGGACGAGGAGAACCTCCACATGTTCTCCAACACCAAGGAGGTCTTCGCCAAGGAGGCGGCGGGCGCTCTGGCGGCGTTCAACTTTGAGACCGGGTACCGGAACAACCACTTCGTGGTGGGCCGCAACGGCGGCGGCCCGGTTCGCATCACGGTCCACGGCGTGGCGGCCCACTCGGGCCTTGCACCGGAAAAGGGCCGTTCGGCAGTGCTGGAGGCCGCCCACAAGATCGTGGAGATCGAGGCCCAGAATGACATCCCCCGGAGCCGGCTCATCAACTGCGGCATGGTCAGCGGCGGCATCGGAGAAAACACCATCCCGGACAGCTGCGTCATCCGCATCGGCGTCCGCTTCAAAAGCATGGCGGTGGGCGAGGAAATCTTCGAGATCCTCCGCAAGGCCACGGCCCACAGCACCGTCCCCGACACCACGGCGGAGCTGGACCTGAGCTGTGTCATGCAGTGCATGGACACCACCGACGGGGTGAAGACCCTCTTCAACCACCTGAAGCAGACGGCTGAGAACTGCGGCTTCGGCGAAATCGGCTGTTTCCGCTCCGACAGCCTGTCGGACTCCGGCATCACCGTGGCCGCCGGCGTGCCGACGGTCTGCGGCATGGGTCCCTGGGGCGAGGGGAATCACACGCCCAATGAATACACCAATGTGGAATCGCTCTACCAGCGCTGCATCCTGGCCGCCTGCGCCGCCGCCGCGCTGAAGGACGATTTCGCGAAGGGATAAGAAAAAGGAGGAAACGCAATATGGAAAACACCAAGGAAAAATCCCCTGCGCAAAAGGAGAAGATCGGCATCGGCGCGTGGATCGCCCTGATCTTTCTGATCCTGGTTCTGTCGGGCGCGTTCCGCACGGCGGAGGGTCCCATCAAAGTGCTGGACTTCACCAACCTGTCCGGTTCCTTCGGCAAAATCGGCGACACCGGGGCGAACCTCATCGGTTCCGGCGGCACGGGCGCCAAAGATGGCTTTATGGCGGGCTTCAATCTGATTCCCCCGGTCATGTTTTTCTGTGGGCTGCTGGCGGTGTTTGAGGAGCTGGGCGCCTTCAAGGCCTCCGACGTGCTCTTCCGCCCTCTGCTCCGGCCCATGATGGGCATCCCCGGCAAGTGCGGCATTGCTTTCGTCTCCAGCTTTACCGGGTCCGACGTGGCGGCGGTCATGACCAAAGACCTCTACGACGCGGGAGACATTACCGACGACGAACGGACCATCTTCGCCACCTACCAATACGCGGGCTCGGCCTGTATCAACAACACGATTACGGGCGGCGCGCCCCTGGTGGCCATCTGTCCCGTGGCCCTGGGGCCCTGCATCCTGATCATGTTTGTCTGCAAGCTGGTGGGTGCGAACATCGTCCGCCTGGTGTTGGCGCTGAACAAGAAAAAGGCGTAAGGAGGAATTGAAAATGAGCGAACAGAAAACTGCCGCCCCTGCGAAGCAGAAGGCCTCTATTGTTGACGTCTTCCTGAAAGGCTGCGCCAAGGGCTTCAAGGTCGGTATCGAAAATATCACCCCAGCTATGATCCTGGGTTACGTTCTGGTTTACATCCTCAAGGAGACCGGCCTGATGGATCTGCTGGGTGTGGTCATGTCCCCGGTCATGGGCCTGTTCGGACTGCCCGGCGAGGCCTTCGCCGTGCTGATCTCCGCCTTCTTCGCCAAGGCCTCCGGCTGCGCCACGGCGGCGTCCATGTACGAGTCCGGCGCGCTGACGCTGGGCCAGGCTTCCATGATGCTGCCCGCCTGCATTCTGATGGGCACCCTGATCGGCCATTACGCCCGCATCGTGCTGGTCACCGGCTCCAACAAGAAGTGGCATCCGCTGATGATCCTTGTCTGCCTCTTCGACGCGGCCCTGAGCCTCGTCATCATGCGGGTCATCCTGGCGATGATGGGTGTGCAGTAATCTAAGGAGGCGTCATGAAACTGTCGAGACGGCGGGGATTGCAGCTGGAAGCGTTCGGGAGCGTTTTAATCGTGACCGTCATGCTGGCGGACCGTTTCCTGTTCAGCATTCAGGACGGGTTCATCCTGACCTGCGCGGTGATCTCCGCCGCCGCGCTGATTCTTGGCATCCGAACCGTGAAACGGGCCGACGAGGAGGCCCAGCAGGACCAACCGCTTTGAAACCGGGAAATACCGTCCGCCAGCCGTGTTCTCTCTCTGCGGCGACCGGGGTTTCCAATAAAAAAATTTGGAGGTAACTCAAAATGGACAAGAACGCGAAACACTATCCCCTCAACGTCACCATGCCCCAGCACTGCGCTTATGTCGTGCGGGACCTCCCCCAGGCCACTGTCGAGCAGCGTGAACGGGCCCTGAACGCCACCCACTGGAACGAGTTTGCTTTCCCCTCCGGCATGCTGACCGTCGACATGCTGTCCGACTCCGGCACCACCGCCATGACCAACCAGCAGTGGGCCA
>CAJUOD010000161.1 GCA_910587875.1 uncultured Oscillibacter sp.
CGAGCCCTCCTCCAGCAGGAAGATGAGCCAGGAGGAGATCGAGGCGATGCTCTCCGGCGCGGCTCCTGCTCCCGCGCCTGCCCCGGCTCCCCAGCCCGCTCCCGCTGCCCCGCCTGCCCCGGCGGCGCAGCCTGCGGCGGCGGTTGCGGCCCCGCCCGCGTCCGCCGCGGACATCGGCGCCATGATGGCGGCCATGATGACGGCCATGACCACGGCCATGGCCAACAACGCCGCGGCAGCCGCCCCGGCCCCTGCGGCCCAGCCGCCGGAGCCCAAGGTCATCAACACCCGGCCCGCGGCTCTGCGGGAGATGGATCCGGCGGACATCCTGGGGAAGGAACAGGCCCAGAACCTGGATCTCATCATGGAGGTGCCCCTCCAGGTGACGGTGGAGATCGGCCGGACCCAGCGGAAGGTGCAGGACATCCTGGAGTTCTCCAAGGGCTCCCTGGTGGTCCTCGACAAGCTGGCGGGCGACCAGGTGGATCTGTTTGTCAACGGGAAATGCGTGGCCAAGGGAGACGTGGTGGTCATCGACGACAACTTCGGCGTCCGGATCACTGAGATCATCCAGGACCCCGTCATTGAGCTGGTGAAGAAATAAGCGGCCCGCCCCGGGCGCTTTTCAGATAACGACACGTGGCATACATGATTATTTTTGAATAAGAAGGAAGGAATATCACAATGGCTAAGAAGATTCTGCTGGTCGACGACGCCGCGTTCATGCGGAAAATGATCAAGGACACCCTGAGCAAAAACGGGTATACCGAACTGTTCGAGGCCGTGGACGGCGCGGACGCCGTGGAGAAGTTCGGCGAGATCGGGCCGGACCTGGTGATTATGGACATCACCATGCCCAACATGGACGGACTGGAGGCCCTGAAGGCCATCCGGGCCAAGGACAGCAGCGCCAACGTGGTCATGTGCTCCGCCATGGGACAGGAGAGCATGGTTATGGACGCGGTGCGCTCCGGAGCCAAGGACTTCATCGTCAAGCCCTTCAAGCCCGACCGCGTGCTGAAGACCGTCAGCACCATCCTGGGCAATCCCTGACGGGATGCTGGACCTGGAAGGTGACGCGGCCTTGGGTTCCTTTTTATGGATGCTCGTCTGCGTCGTCCTGATCATCGGCCTGGCCTACTGGTTCACGAGGTACGTGGCGGGCCGGGGGGCGCTGGGCGCCTTTTCCGGGGGACGGCGCATGGAGGTCCTGGACAGGATGCCCCTGGGGCGGGACCAGAGCGTGGTCCTGGCCCGGGTGGGAGAGCGGTACCTGCTCCTGGGAGCGGGCACGGCGGGGATAACCCTGCTGGCGGAGCTCACGGAGGAGGAGGCCGCCGCCTGGAAGCCGCCGGAGACGGCGGCGGAGGAAAAGAAGCCGGGCTTTAAAGAGGCTTTTCTCACCATGATGAAGCAAAGAGAGCGGAGGTGAACCGGAGGTGCCGGAAGGGCTGATCAATGTAAACGGCGAGAACGTGCAGGCGCTGGAAATTATTTTCCTGATGACGGCAATCACGCTCCTGCCCTCTCTCGTGGTGATGATGACGTCCTTTGCCCGGTTTATCATCTCCTTTTCATTCCTGCGCAACGCCATGGGCACCCAGCAGACGCCGCCCAACCTGGTGCTGGTGGGCCTCGCGCTGTTTTTGACGTTTTTTACCATGTCTCCCACCATCACCCGCATTCAGGAGGAGGCCTACGAGCCCTACGCCGCGGAGGAGATTGACCAGAGGGAGTTCGTGGAGCGGGCCGTGGTGCCCCTGTCTGAGTTTATGGTGCGGAACACCAGGATCAACACCCTGGAGATGTTCTGTGAGCTGGCCCACGTGGATATGCCGGAGGAGGTCAACACCCAGACGGTGGTGGAGACCCTGCCCCTGCGGATCATCGTGCCCGCCTTTGTGACCTGCGAGCTTTCCAAGGCGTTTACCATTGGGCTGCTGCTGTATATTCCCTTCATGCTGATTGACATCGTGGTGTCCTGTACCCTGATGTCCATGGGTATGATTATGCTGCCGCCGTCCATGATTTCCGCACCCTTCAAGCTGCTGCTGTTCGTGACCCTGAATGGGTGGGAGCTGCTGTTCTCCACCCTGGTCCGGGGCTTCCACTAGCGGAGGATAACGGATGGATACGGGAATGATAACCGATGTGATGCGGGACGCCGTGGGCGTGGTCATCAAGCTGGGCGGGCCCATGCTGGTTTTGAGCATGCTGGCCGGCGTGCTGATCGCCATCTTCCAGGCGGTGACCCAGATTCACGAGCAGACCATCGGCTTTATTTTGAAGGTGGTCATCATCGTGGGCGTGCTCCTCATAGGGGGCGGCTGGATGCTGACGACGCTCCAGGATTACACCCGGGAGATCTTCGACCTGATGACGCGGATCTAGCGGAGGCGCCTATGATAGACGAAGGGGCCCTGACGCTCTTTTTACTGATTACCGCCCGGATGAGCGGCTTCGTGCTGTTCAACCCCCTGCTGAGCCGCCAGAACTTCCCCGGGACCTTCCGGGCGGGGTTCACGCTGCTCCTGTCGGCCTTCACCTATTCGGTGACGGGCGGACGGCTGGACCCGCCGGCGGGCGTGCTGCCCTTTGCCGGGGCCGTCCTGCTGGAGCTGGCGGTGGGCTTTGCCCTGGGCATGGTGGTAAACTTTTTCTTTTATATCCCGCAGCTGGCGGGCCTGGCCATCGACACCCAGATGGGCATGACCATGAACCAGATCTATGACTCCGGTTCCCGGTCCAACATGTCGGTGACGGGCACGCTGCTGAACACCCTGATGATCCTGCTCTTCTTCGCCGGGAACGGGCACCACACGCTGATGAGGATCATGATTACCTCCGGCGAGATCGTGGGCTACGGCGGCGTCTCCATCGGGCACGACCTGACAAACCTGGCGCTGGAGCTGTTTATCGAGTGCACCGTCCTGGCGGTGAAGCTCTGCATGCCCGTGCTGGCGGCGGAGCTCATCGGACAGCTGGGCATGGGCGTCCTGATGAAGGTCATCCCCCAGATCAATGTGTTTTCCATCAACATCGAGCTGAAGGTCATTGTGGGCCTGGGCCTGCTGTTGATGCTGATGCTTCCTGTCAGCGAGTTCCTCCTGGAGGCGGAACAGACCATGCTTGGAAGCCTCCAAGCCATGCTGCGGCTGATGGCCTGAGCCATCAAGCGGCGGCGCGGACGTCCGAAAGGGGGGATCACCGTTGGCGGACAGTTCTAAGACCGAAAAAGCAACCCCAAAAAAGCGAAGGGACGAACGAAAGAAAGGTAACGTTTTCTTAAGCCAGGACGCCGTGGCCGTGGTCACGCTGCTGGGCTCCTTCTTCGCTTTCTGGCTGCTGGCCGGGAAAATCGGCGACCAGCTGGCGGGCTATATGCGCTTTTGCTTCACCAAGGTGGACCTGGCCGGCGGCCTGGAGCTGGGCGACATGCTCCACGAGCTGGTGATGCAGGCCCTGGGCCTGATGGTCCGCTCCGTGCTCCCCATCACGCTGGCGACGGCGGGCTGCGCCATTGTGGCCACCTTTGCCCAGACCCGGCTGCTGGTCAGCAGCGAGCTGATGAAGCCCAAGTTCAGCCGGATCAACCCCCTGGAGGGCTTCAAGCGGCTGTTTTCCCTGAAGAGCCTTGTCAACGCCCTGAAGGGCTTTTTGAAAATCTGCGTCCTCATGGTCATCGTCTACATGAGCATCGAGGGCATGTTCCATGAGAGCGCCAAATACCTTTACGTGGACCTCCGGGCCTCCGCCAGCCACCTGTTCGAGCAGGGCATGGGCATGATCGTGAAAATCGGCATCGCCTTCATCGCCCTGGCGGCCCTGGACTTCATGTACCAGTGGTGGGACTACGAGCGGAATCTCCGCATGAGCAAGCAGGAGATCAAGGAGGAGTACAAGCAGACCGAGGGCGACCCCCAGATCAAGGGAAAGATCAAGGAGATGCAGCGCAAGCGGGCCCAGAGCCGCATGATGCAGCAGGTGCCCCAGGCCGACGTGGTCATCCGAAACCCCACCCACTTCGCCGTGGCCCTCCGGTACAGGCCGGAGCAGGACGCGGCCCCCATCGTCCTCGCCAAGGGACAGGATTCCCTGGCCCTGCGCATCGTGCAGGTGGCGGAGGCGCACAAAATTCCCACCATCGAGAACGTGCCCCTGGCCCGCGCCCTGTACGCGGAGACGGAGCTGGACCAGGAGATTCCCCCGGAGCTCTACAATCCCGTGGCGGAGGTGCTGGTCTACATCTTCCGGCTGAATGAAAACCACAAGCTGGTAAAATAAATTTGCCGCCTTGTCCAAAGGATAAGGCAGTCCGGCCCCAAGAGACGGGCCGGGGCGGAAAGGATCTTATGGAACAGGAGGTGACCGGCGCTTGAGAAGGATCATGGACAACGTAATATCCCTCGCCGTCGTGGTCATCGTCCTGTTTTTGATTATCCCCCTGCCCACGCAGCTGCTGGACATCCTGCTGGTGGTGAACATCGGGCTCTCCATCATGATTCTGATGATCACCATGAATATCTCGGAGGCCCTGGAGTTCTCCATCTTCCCGTCCCTGCTGCTGATTACGACCCTGTTCCGGCTGGGACTGAACGTCTCCACCACTCGGCAGATCCTCTGGCACGGCTACGCCGGATCGGTGATCCAGAACTTCGGAAACCTGATCACGGGCGGAAACATCGTGGTCGGCGTGGTCATCTTCCTGATCATCGTATTGGTCCAGTTCATCGTCATCACCAAGGGCGCCGAGCGCGTGGCCGAGGTGGCCGCCCGGTTCACTCTGGACGCCATGCCCGGCAAGCAGATGGCCATCGACGCGGACCTGTCCTCCGGACTCATCGACGAGCAGGAGGCCAAGGGCCGCCGGCACAAGATCCAAAAGGAAGCCGACTTCTACGGCGCCATGGACGGCGCGACAAAAATTGTCAAAGGCGACGCCACCATGTCCTTGATCATCACCATGATCAACTTCGTGGGAGGAGCCATCATAGGCATGGTCATGAACGGGGGAAGCTTTGGCGACGTCATCTCCCGGTATGCCATTGTCACCATCGGCGACGGCCTGGTCTCCCAGCTGCCGGCGCTGATGATCTCCACCGCCACGGGCATGATCGTCACCCGGTCCGTGTCCGAGGGGAGCCTCAACAAGGACGTCATCGGCCAGTTCAAGGCCCAGCCCAGGGCCATCATGACCACCGGCGTCATCCTCCTCTTCCTGGCGGCCATTCCCAACACGCCCCGGCTGGCCCTGGCCATCGGCGGCGGGCTGCTCCTGGGGCTGGGCTGGTTTGTCAGCGGCCGCATGGAGCGGGAGCGGCAGGAGACCGCGGCCATCCAGGCGGCGGAACAGCAGCAGCAGGCCGGAGAGGCCGCCGCGCCCAGCGAAACCGACTACTACAAGGATATCAACAACGTCTACAACCTCCTCTCGGTGGAGCCCATCGAGATGGAGTTCGGATACAGCCTCATCCCCATGGTGGATGAGAGCCACGGCGGAAAACTCATCAGCCGCATTGTCATCTTCCGCCGGCAGTACGCCCAGGACAT
>CAJUOD010000162.1 GCA_910587875.1 uncultured Oscillibacter sp.
CGAGATCTTGCTGTGTGACTGGAGTTCAGACGTGTGCTCTTCCGATCTTAGGAGGCGTTCACACGGGACAGCTCCTTCATACATCTGGGACAGACGCTCTTGCCCTTGAAGAGCGTAATGTCCTTGGTGGCGTCGCAGAAAATACAGCTGGGTTTATACTTTTTGAGTATAACGGACGAGCCTTCCACATAGATTTCCAATGCGTCGCGCTCGGCAATGTCCAGGGTGCGCCGCATCTCGATGGGAAGCACGATCCTGCCCAACTCATCCACCTTTCTTACGATTCCAGTAGATTTCACAGCTCTCCTCCTTTCCCTATGTCCGCGGTATCTTCCAACAGGTGATGCAACCTTATCACACATATGTCGAGTTTGTCAATTCTTTCCTAGGAAAAATTAAGAAGATATTCATAATTTGGAGAAAAAAGTAAAAATATGGAGGGAAATTATGGAAATGGCGTGGGTCTGGACAGGAATGGTGACGCTGTCATTGGTGTTTGGACTGCTCTCCGGGAGCCTGGACGCGGTGGCGAACGCGGCCCTGGAGGGGGCCCGGTCCGCCATTGAGCTGAGCCTGGCCATGGCGGGGGTGCTGTGCCTGTGGAGCGGCGTGATGGAGATTATGAATGCCTGCGGCCTGTCGGCGGGGCTGGCCCGGCTGTTCCGGCCCCTACTACGGAGGCTTTTACCAAAAGCAAGCAAAGACCCGGAGACCCTGGCGGCGGTGTCCGCCAATGTCTCGGCAAACCTCTTAGGGCTGGGCAACGCCGCCACGCCCTTGGGCATCCGGGCCGCCCGGCGGATGGCGAAGGGCTGCGGGGGCGTGGCCAGCGACGAGCTGTGTCTGCTGGTGGTGCTGAACACCGCCTCCATTCAGCTGATTCCGGCCACCATCGCCTCGGTGCGGGCCGCCGCCGGGTGCAAGACGCCCTTCGACATCCTCCCGGCGGTGTGGCTGGCGTCGGTCCTCTCGGTGGCGGCGGGGCTGACGGCGGCCCGGCTGCTGTCCCATGGGGGGCGGCGCGTATGAATCTCAGTTCGCTGGTGATTCCCGTGCTGCTGGCGGGGGTGGCGGTGTACGGCCTGGGAAAGCGGGTGGACGTGTACGCCGCCCTGACCCACGGGGCGGAGGAGGGCCTGTCCGTGCTGCTGCGCATCGTCCCGGCTCTGGTGGGCCTGCTGACGGCGGTGAGCATGTTCCGGGCCTCCGGGGCCATGGAGTGGCTGTCCGGGCTCTTCGCCCCGGCGCTGGAGCTGCTGGGCATCCCGCCGGAGACCGCGCCGCTGATGCTGGTCCGGCCCGTGTCCGGGAACGGGGCCCTGGCAGTGGCAAGCGATTTGATGACCGCCCACGGGCCGGACAGCTACGTGGGCCGGGTGGCGGCGGTGATGCTGGGGAGCACGGAGACCACCTTTTACACCATCGCCGTGTACTTCGGCTCCGCCGGGATTACCAAGACCCGGCACACCGTCCCCGCCGCCCTGGCGGCGGACCTGACGGGCTTCGCGGCGGCGGCGCTGGCGGTGCGGCTGTTCTTTGGAAGCTGAGGAAGACGGCAAGGCGGGAGCTGGGCTCCCGCTTTGTTTTGCTTGGGAAATCGTCCGGCGGGACTGGACAAAGTTACAGCTGACTGGTAAAATCAAAGGCAGGATACCGCCCCGTTTTTCAGGGGCGCAAGGAGGTATGGAGAGTTGTGAGAGAGAAGAAAGGCGGCTTCCTCCGCTGGCCCTGGAATGTAGTGGTTTATATCGCGTTGTTCGCGGTGTTCCGGCTCTTTGCCATTCCCATTGTGCTGATTTTAATGGCGGTCCAGCGGAAGAACAACCCCCACGGCGTGGAGGAGGGCTATTGCCTCAGCCGGACCCGGAAGCGGCTCAGCTGGGTGCTGTGGGGCCTGCTTTGGGTAGTTTTGGCGGCGGGGCTGTTTTACATGTTCTACATAGGGCTTCAGCAGGATAGGGCCTATTGGGAAACCTCGGATTATGTGACGCTGGCGGTCAGCGGCGGGGGCGGTGCGCTGCTCCTGCTCCTGGGGCTGTATATGGGCTATGCCGGGGCCCGGGACGCGTTCTTTCCCGAAAAGAGCGCCCTGGCGGAGTCCATCCGCAGCCAGCTCCCCTACCCGGAGGAGGCCCCGCCGGTGGGAGAGCTCTTCGCCATGGTGGACGGCGACTTAAAGGCCAATGGCCGGTGGTTCGACGGCCTGGGCGTGGGCCGGGAGTGGGTCCTGGGGGAGGGGGCCAGCCGCATCGACCGTATCCGGGGCATTTTTGTGGTGGACGAGACCCGGACCCGCCGCAGCGGCGGCCGCACCGTTACCAGTCGGGTCTTACAGCTGGTCCTGATCGACGACCGCTGGCAGAAGCACATCACGGATTTCAAAAAACCCGACGAGCTCCGGGCGGCGGCGGATTGCCTGGCCCTCCGGGTCCCGGACGCCCGGAGGGGGACCAACGGCCAGTGGAGCGCCTTTTGGTCCATGGACGAGAGTGCGCGGGAGGACTTCGAGCGGGACTTCCGCCAGCGGCAGAACCGCCGGGCCTCGGAGGCCGCCCAGAAGGAACTCCTCAGCGAGGGGCCCCAGGACATGATCTTAAAGCGCCGGAATGGCGAGGTGACCTCCCGGGTCACCGCCTCCCTGGTGGAAGAGGTCCTGAAACGCTGCCTGGCGGGAGAGGAGTCCGGCTTTGAGCTGACGCCTACCCGGCCCGTGGAGGGCGAAGGCCGGACCTTCCGGTCCCTGGACTGCCTGGTTCGGGAGGAGGGAGAGCCCCGGGTCCTGCTCCTGCTGGAATTGGCCTCCTCCGGTGAGGAAGAGGATCTGGCCCTGGCGCTGGCGGCGGACCCCCGGCGGGCGGAGGAGATCCTCCGGGGCTGGCTCCGCCGGGAGGTCCCGGACCTTACCGGCTGGGACCTGCGGCGGGTCTACGCCGGGCCTCGGACCGCCCAGCCCCAAGCCCGGAAGTCTCAGGCCAGGCTGTCCCTGGTCTACGCCTCCGGCGCGGCGGAAAACCACGCCAACTTTACGGCGGAGGACATCCAGGCGGCGGCGGAGGGCCTTGTGGACGGGACCTACCAGCTGGTGGACCTGACCCACGCCTCGGGCTACCTATGGATTCGGGTGACGGCGGGAGACAAAATGGATGCCCGCTGCACCGTGGAGGCCACGAAGCCCGAGGGAGAGGAGCTGGGCTTTTACATGGCAAAGCTGCCGCCCAGGGAGGCAGCGGCGTGGCTGACGGGGTATCCCCGCGGACAGTTCCTGCCGGGAGGCCGGGACTGGAAGCGGGTCAAAAAACCTAAATAAACAGATAAAGGAGAGTTTCCATCATGGCAGCAGTTTTGAGCGATGCAGTAAAGCAGGCCCTGCAGGACATCTATTACGACGTCCGCACGGGCCGGGGCAAGGAGGCTTTCGCCCTTCTGGAGAAGGCCTCCGCCGCCGGGGACGGCGACGCTAGCTGCGTGCTGGCCCGGTGCCTGTGCGGCTATCAGTATGTTTGGCGGGGCCATGGTTTCCCGGAGGATGACCGGAGGGCCACAAAGCTCCTCCACAAATCCGTGGAGCAGGGCAGCGCCCTGGGGGTGCTGGTGGCTCTGCGGAGCGGGGAGCTGACCCCCTCCGTCCAGAAGAAAATGCCCTTTGAGAGCCTCCAGCAGGCCTTTGACCAGGTGGAGGCCCTGGCGAAGGAGGGGGACGCCTTCTGCCAGTACGTTGTCGGCAACAGCTACTTCTGGTGGGACTTCCTCCGCATCCAAAACAAAGGCAAGGACTCTTTCCCCAGCCAGGCGGAGTTCAAGGCGTACTTGAAGGGAGAGATCTCCAAGTGCGAGGACTGGTTCTGGAAGGCCTTCCGGGGCGGGGTCTACTTCGCCGCCAACAACCTGAACCAGTACTACACCAAGGGGGACGAGGACATCATCGCCCCCCGGCCGGAAAAGGCGAAGGACCTCTTTAAGATTGGCGCGGAGCTGGGGTATCCCCTCCACCAGTCCATCTACGCCGACGAGCTGAAGAAGGCGGAGCGCTATGAGGAGGCCCTGCGCTTGTACAAAGAGGCCGCCGAGGCCGGCAACCCCAACGACTGGTTTGAGGTGGGCTACATGTACGAGGAGGGCAAGGGCACGGAGCAGGACATGGCCTACGCGGTCTCCTGCTACGAGAAGGAGCTGGCCAAGGACCCGCTCCACACCGGGGCCAACAACCACCTGGGCGTGGCCTATTTCGAGGGACAGGGCGTACCCCAGGACTACGCCAAGGCTTTCCACCACCTGTCCATTGCCCACGACAAGAAGGGGAATAACTGGGGCGTGTTCTACCTGGCAAAGTGCTGCTTCTGCGGACTGGGCACTCCCCAGGACTACGCCAGGGCCCTCCAATTCCTGGACAAGGTAAACTGGCAGAACCGGGAGGCGGACTACATGCGGGGCTATATCTACGCCCGGGGCCTGGGCGGCGTCCAGGAGGACATCCCCAAGGGCGTGGAGTACCTCCAGAAGGCCGGAAATTTCAGCAAGGCCAAGGAGGAGCTGCTGAACTATAAGAAGACCCTCTTCGGCAAGTGGGTCCGGCGGAAGTAACCACGTAAAGAAACGGCGGCGGAAGCGTATCGCTTCCGCCGCCGTATTTGGTTTGAACAGGGTGCGTGTCAGGGAAGGGGCGGGGTCCACCAGCTCTGTCCGTAAAGGTCCGTGAATCGGTAGGTGGCCCGGACCTCGCCGTCCAGGGGCACGTCGGAGATGGTCAGGCCCTCCGCGGGGACGGTCAGGGGGTCGCCCAGAAGGTAGCTGTCCTGATAGGTACCGTCATAGCCGTAGTAGTCGCAGAGGAACTCCAGGGTATCCCCCTCCTGGAGGGCGGAATCGCTCTTGGCAACCGTCCCGGTCTCTTCCTCGCTGTAGACGGCCCGGACGCCGGTGACGTAGCCGTAAGGGGTTTCGTCGTCAAAGGCCAGCAGCAGCTCCGCCCGATGGCCGTTGTGGAGCACGGGCACATAGCCGGTGATGGTGTAGTGTTCCCCGTCGTCCACGGTGGTCTCGTGGTAGTAGGCCACGGGCTGTCCGTTCACCGCCAGCCAGGTCTTTTCCACGTCTCCCAGCAGATTGCCCCGGTCGTCGAAGTCGAAGACGTTGTCCAGGCCCAGGTCGATGAAGCCCTCGCCGTCGTCGTAGAAGAGGTTCAGGTCCAGGGAGTGGACCAGCTTCCACTGGTCCTCGCCGAGCCGGAGGACCGTCCTTCCGTCCTCCCCGGCAGCCCAGGCCAGGTCCTCCCCGGCGAAGCGGTGGTCCGCCACATACTGGGCGGTGCTGTCCAGGTCCAGGGAGCGGTCGGCGAAGAAGCCGCCGCCCAGGGCCGCTTGAAGCAGGGAGGCCACGGCGTCCGTGCCGCCGGAGGACCCGCCGCCGGACAGTCCCATCAGCGCCTCCAGGGGGGAGCCGCTGCCGCCGGAGCCCACCTGGCCCGCCTGCTGGATGGAGGCGAAGTCCCGGATGCACTTGCTGTAGCTGTCATCCAGGCCGATGGCCCGGTAGGTGGACACGG
>CAJUOD010000163.1 GCA_910587875.1 uncultured Oscillibacter sp.
TCTCTGAGACCAACGCGAAAACCTCTGAGGATAATGCGGTCAAACAGGCTGCCGATGCCGCTGCTGCCGCCGTGAGGGCCAAGGCTTCTGAAACTAATGCGGCTAATTCCGAAGCTGTGGCGACCCAAAAGGCTGGGGAGGCCGCTGATTCCCAATCCGCCGCCGCTTTGAGTGAGGCTGAGGCGAAAGCCGCTGAGGAGCGGGCCAAGACAGTCAGATCGGAAGTGGAGGCGCTTGGCGCTCAGGCTACGGCGGATAAGACCGCTGCGGAGGCTGCTAAGATTGCCGCTGAGGCAGCCCGGGACACCGCCATTGTCAGTCAGACCGAGGCAAAGAAATCGGAGAATGCGGTTCTGGTTGCTCAAACCGCTGCCGAATTTGCCAAGGGTGACGCAGACGCGGCAAAACTTGCGGCTCAGGCTGCAAAGACCGCCGCTGAGACTGCAAAGACAGATGCCGAGGATGCAAGAGACAAGGCTAAGACTTCCGAAACATCTGCCGCCGCAAGTGCGCTTTCGGCTCAGCAGTACAGCGGAAAGCCGCCCAAACCCCAGGACGGAACCTGGTGGATCTGGGATGCCGCTCAGCAGAAGTATGTCAACACCGGCATCGGCTGCGAGCTGACAGGCCCCACCGGCAACGGTATTCAGACCATCGCACTTACCAGCGGCGACCACACCCCCGGCACCACGGATATTTATACCGTGACCATGACGGACGGCACGACTACTACCATTTCGGTCTACAATGGACGAAATGGTACGGGCGCCGGCGACGTATTGGGAATCGCCTTTGACCTGGTTCTTCCGGCATCCGGGTGGGTCAACGGAGAACTTACCGTTGCCGACAGCCGTCTGTTGGCTTTGGCGACCCACAAATACTTTATTGACGCAGACGAAACCAGCCGTGAGGAGTATCTGGAATGCGGTGTGCAGGCCAGAAACATCACCACGACTGGTTTTATCACGTTCAAGAACGACACCGATCCGACGGCGGACCTGACGGTGAACGTGATCCGTCTGGAGCTGTCGGCAAACGGCTCGTAAGGAGGTGCGAAGTTTGAAAATCGAAATCAAGGGCTCGTTCACCCGATTGGTTGGAGACGCCAGTCTGGTGCAGAACTCCAAGACGTCCTACATCGTGGAGTTCACCTTTGACGAGGCCTGGGAGGGCTTTGCCAAAACTGCCCTGTTCGAGGCGGGCGGGGCCAGTATTGCCGTTGTCCTCTCCGATGACCGGTGCAATATTCCCGCCGATTGTCTGAAACGGTCCGGCGTGTGTCTCCAGGTTGCCGTAGTCGGCACCAAGGGGGATCAGCGCATCTCCACTGGCTGGTGCGTGACGGGGATGATCCTGCCTAAGGCCACAATGGGCTTCAGCCAGGGCGGCGGAGGTTCCACACTTCCGGACGATGCCTATGAGCAGATCATGGCAGTCATCGGCGACTTATCTGCTGCCGGGTTTGAGGGAAAAACCCTCTCTGAGATCATCATTGAGCTACGTAAAAGTATTTCCGACACGGCTACGGATGAAGAGGTGAGCGACGCTTTGGATGAGGCGTTCAGCGAGCCCGGCGACCCGGGGGGGGGTTCTTCCCCCGACAACACAGCTACCGATGAAGAGGTCGGTGGCATTCTCGACGAAGTTTTCGGCAAATAGCCGTGACCAAATTTATATTTTTTGAGGAGGACGTAATCATGTCTAAGCACACCACTCTTGACCAGCTCAAGATGCTGGCCCAGCGCTCCAAGACCGAGATCGATAAGGTCGACGCCAAGGTCGATACCCTGTCTGGCCGGGTCGATGACCTGGTGACTGCGGGAGGCGAGCCCAATGTCATCACCGCCGTCAAGAACAACGGCACCGCCCTGGCCATCACCGACAAGGCCGTGGACATCGGCGCTTCCATCGCTGCCGCTGTGGCCGCTGCCGACCATCTGAAGCGCAAGATCGTCGCCGGTGTGGACGCCATCGACCTGGCCGCCGAGGACGCCGACCAGTACCTCTACATGGTGCCCAAGACCGGCTCCGACGCCGACGATGTGTACGACGAGTACATGGTGCTGAACGGCGCGGTGGAGCATGTGGGCAACACCAAGGTGGATCTGAGCGGCTATGTCCAGAAGGAGACCGGCAAGGGCCTGTCCACCAACGACTTCGATAACGATGCCAAGACCAAGCTGGACGGCATCGACATGGCCACCGATGCCGAGGTGATCGCCATGCTGACCGAGGTCTTCGGCGCCGCGGATGCCACGCCCTGACGCTCCAACGAAATAAGCGGTTTTGAGAGGGGATGGGGTTTCCTGTCCCCTCTCGATCTTATCAGGAAGGAGCGCTATATGGCGGATAAGAACAAGATGACCAGTCTTGAGCAGCTCAAAATGGCGGCGCTCAAGGCAAAGGAGGACTCCGCCGCCCGCATCGCCGCGCTGGCGGCACTGGTCGCCGCTGGTTATGGGCATCTCATTACGGTCACTCTGCCTGCCGCCAACTGGAGCGGTCGGGCACAGAAGATCGAGCACGAGAAACTTCTGGCGGACAGCGGATACTGCTACTTCGTCTGCGGCGACGCGGAGTGTTTCATGGATTGCGGCGATACGGGCGTTAAGGCGGACAATATCACCGTTGACGGCGAGATCACGTTTCGGTGCGAAGTGACGCCCGACAAGGATCTGACCGTTCATATTCTTCGACTGGAGGTCGAGACAGATGAGCAATAACTCTAATGTCGGAAAGGTCTTCAACCTGACCGGCGCCGGCGGCGGAAGCGGCTCCCTCAAGTTGGAGAGCGTGAGCATCAAGAAGCCGCCCAACAAGACAACCTACAAGTCCGGGGAGAGCTTTGACCCCACCGGTATGGTGGTGGAGGCCAGCTATGGCTATGGCCTGACCTCGGACGTGACCGGATACACCGTGACTCCCTCTGTGCTGACGGACGGCGTCACTGAGGTCACCATCACCTATACGGAGGGCCGCCAGACCAAGACGGTCATCACACCCGTCACCGTGGAGAAGGTGCTGGTGTCCATCGCCGTGACCACCCAGCCCTCCAAGATGGCCTACGACTACCTGGAGAGTTTTGACCCCAACGGCATGGCCGTTACCGCCACGTTTTCGGACGGCTCCACCTCCGGCGTGACCGGATACACCTATCCCAGCACCGCGTTCTCCACCCTGGGGACACAGAGCGTCGAGCTGTCCTACACCTATGAGGGCGTGACCAAGTCCACCAGCCTGGATGTGACGGTGAACGCTATTGAGGTGGCGGTCCCCACTCAGACGAACGTGCCCAGCTATGACGGCGGAAGCAAATCCCCCGTCTGGAACGGCTACGATTCCGTCAAAATGGCGCTGAGCGGGACGACAGACGGGGTCAACGCCGGGACTTACACCGCCAAGTTTACGCTGGTCTACGGATATTTGTTCCCCAACGGCACCAGCGAGGCCACGGCGGACTGGGTCATCGACCGGGCTGTCATCGCGGCTGTGCCCACTCAGAGCAACACCCTGGCCGCAGACGGCACGCCCAAGTCGCCCACCTGGGACGGGTATGACGTGAGCCAGCTCACCATCGGCGGAGACCGGTTCGGCACTGCGGCGGGAGACTACACCGCCAACTTTACTCCCAAGCCCAACTACAAGTGGTGGGACGGCTCCACCGGGGCAAAAGACGCTCCCTGGACCATCGCCAGCGTTATTGTCCCTATCCCGACGCAGAAAGGCTCCCTCACCTACACTGGCGCTGTTCAGACGCCGCAGTGGGACAACTTCGACACCGACAACTGCACCGTCCAGGTCACGCCTGCTACGGACGCCGGAGAGCACTCCGCTGTGTTCTCCCTGCTGCAAGGCATGTGGTCGGACGGCACCACCGCCAATAAGACGGCGAAGTGGAGGATCAACCGGGCCACCATCGCCAAGGTTCCTGCCCAGAGCGGGATGCCCAAGTATGACGGCAACCCCAAGACCCCGACGTGGGACGCCAACTACGACAGCGCCAAGATGACGCTGAGCGTGGAGTCTCAGATCAACGCCGGGACGGGGTATACCGCCACCTTTACGCCCACTGCCAACTATCAGTGGCCGGATGGCACCACCGAGGCAAAGATTGTCCCCTGGGCCATCGGCAAGGGCGACAACACCATGAGCATCAGCCCCGCGTCTTTGACGCTGAACATGACTGCCAAGAGCGGCAAGTTTACCGTGACCCGCAAGGGCAGCGGGACGATCTCCGCTACTTCCAGCAACACCAACGTGGCGACGGTTGGCGCCATCAACCAGACCACTGGCGAGGTGACCATCAACAGTGTCAACGACACCAGCGGCACCGCCACCATCACGTTCAAGGTGGCCGAGGGGGACAACTATCTGGCGGCCGCCGATAAGACAGGCACCGTCAAAGCCCAGTTCACCACTATCTACGGCGTGGAATGGGACTGGACCAGCAGCGGGCCTACCAAGGGCACCCGTACCGACGCGGCGGCCGGTTTCAGCGACCCCAACCCGGCTGTGAACAACGGCAACGGCTCTTCCCCCTTCGACAACCTGATGCCCTGGGCCGGCATGGTGAAGGAGACCCGCGCCGGCGGCGTGGAGGTCAAGGAGCCCAAGTATTGGTTCAAGTGGACCAAGACGGGGAAGAAGCTGAAGCTCCAGATTGCGGACGGCCCTGTGGAAGGGTTCCATGTGGACCCGGTGAACATGGACCGGGGCGACGGCCTGGGAGAGCTGGACTTCTCCTACATCGGCCGGTATCACTGTGCCTCCGGAACCTATAAGTCGGAGACCAACAAAGCCCAGCAGGTGAGCATCACCAGAAGCGCGGCCCGAACCAGTATCCATAACCTGGGAGCCAACTTCTGGCAGATGGACTTCGCCCAGATGTGGTATGTCGGTATGCTCTATCTGGTGGAGTTCGCTGATTGGGATGGTCAGAAGCGGATCGGCCGGGGCTGTTCCGCCAGCGGTTCCAAGGAGAACAACGGCAAGACGGACGCCATGCAGTACCACACCGGCACCACCGCGGCCAACCGGGATACCTACGGGTATACTCAGTACCGCAACATCGAGGGCTGGTGGGATAATGTGTATGATTGGATGGACGGCTGTTACTACAACGGCAACGGCCTGAACGTCATCCTGAATCCCAGCCAGTTCAGCGATTCGGCCAATGGTACTCTGATCGGCTCCATGCCTTCGAGCGGTTATCCGAACGATATGGCAGTTCCGACACAGAGCGGCTTTGAGTGGGCGCTCCGTCCGGCCACAACTGGCGGCAGCGACAGCACTTATGTCCCGGATAACTGGAATCTCGACGGTGGTGACCCGTGCCTGCGCCATGGCGGTTACTACTACCAGGGCCTGGGCCGCGGGCCGTTCTGCGTCAACTACGGCAGTGCGTCGTACGCGAGCGGCGGCATCGGCTGTCGCCTCCAGGAACGCCCGCCGAAGGCGGCGTGACCTCCCCTGTGGAGGTAGGGGTGCAGGGGTGAGGGGACCGCAGTCCCTTCCCCCGC
>CAJUOD010000164.1 GCA_910587875.1 uncultured Oscillibacter sp.
GTCGCGCTGGAAGATGATCTTCTGGAACACATCATCAAGGCGGACTTTGTCACCGCGCATGACAGTTGCGGTAAAACCCAGATGCAGACGTGGATGGAAGTAATCGTAAATTTTCCGGTAAGTATTTGCAGCGGCATGATGACACTCGTCTGTAATCAGCATATCAAAATCATTCGGAGCAAAACGCTCCAAGCGCCTCACGAGGCTTTGTACGCTGGCAATTACGACTTCCTCGCCGTTGCTGGTATCTTTAGCGATCTCAAATCCCACAGGGCAATCATAATACTTCGCAGGCTGGCGGACTAACTCCTCCCGATGCGCCAGCACCAAAACACGGCCCTGCCGGGGTATGTGGGTAAAAATCCAGGTTTTTCCCAGCCCGGTGGCAAGATTGCAAAGATACGAACCGGGTGGCTGCTGCTGGATAACGTCAAGACACTCCTGCTGATACGGTCTGGCTGGCACGTCCTATCCTCCTCTCTGGCGTCGATTCGATGCGCTCCATGCTCCATCCACGCTGGATACGATGGTTCATCGTTCCGTAGCTGATTCCAAGCCGTTCGGCCCATCTGGACATGGGCATCGTTTCTCCGCGATATGTAATCATCCTGTTTTTGGTCATATTATTCATTTGCTCGTTGGTGGTAGCCCAACGGCAGTTCTCCGGGCAGTAATTCCCATCAACGTCAATGCGGTCAATGGTAAGGTCATCCGCATAGCCATGAGACATGGCCCACTCGCGGAACACTGCGTAATCGTCCCACTCAGGGCAGATGGTGATGCCACGCCCGCCGTATTGCGCATACCGCTTATTTTTCGGGTCATTGCAACGTCGGCGCATATTTTTCCAGGTCTCATAAAGGCGTTCTTTGTGGGAAAATCCATGCTTCCTGGTTTTACACCCACAACTCACCGTTGTCCCGCGGACCAAAGAAGAAGCCCACACGATGGTTTCTTCCCCGCAGTCACAATGGCAGCGCCACATCACTTTTGGCTTTGATCCAGTTGTCTTGTCGGGGGCCCTTTCGATCACTGTCAACCGCCCGAAACGTTGACCTTTCAAATCATGAAATCTTCCCATGCTTGCTCCTTCCCCAGCCCCGTGGCCATCTGCACCAGGTAGGAGCCGGGGGGCTGGGCTTCAATAGTGGCAATGCAGTCCTGTTGATAGGGGCGCAGGGTGATGGGAATAGGCATTTACTCAACTCCTTTGTGCGATTTATATAAAATTCCATGGAATATGTTGACGAATTAACTGTATCTAAATGATCCCTGTGTGATTGTGTGACTTGCAAACACATGGTTACACAAAAGTTACACGAGCTGGAGGCATTGCGCCGCAATGGCTTTACGGATTTTGTGTGATTGTGTGACTTTCCCATCATTTTTCTTCATGCGCGAGGATACTTCTCTTTGCGTTCATATCCTGCACAAAATTTTTGTTTTCCAGAGAGTAAGGTGTGGGGGAGTCACACACTCACACAAGTCACACAACAGGCCTGAAAGCATTGAAAACACTGACTTTTTTCTGTGTGACTTTTGTGTGACTTTGCCGGGAATGGTTTCACAGGGGCGTTGTGTAGTCTTCGGTCTCGCCGTTGCCGTTCTCGGGAGGAAGGCGTAGCCAGACGCAGGGGACGGAGACATGTCGGTCGATCCGCCAGCTTCTGGTGTAACCTTTCGGCCCGACGTCAATCAGGCCCTTTGATTTCAGATGGCTAAGCAGAGGCTTTGAGTGGATGCCAGCGTCAGCGCATACTCGCTCCCACACGGTGCGGTTGATGACGGCATAGCCGTCCTTGAAAACGCCGTAATGTTCGCCATGTTCCACCACATCCTCGAACTGCCGTTCATTGGCGGCGATCCAGCCGCAGATGTAGTCATAGCCCCGCTCCGATGCGCTGACTTCGTTTCGCTCCTTCAGGAAAGAGCCCAGTTCTTCCACCGTCAGGGCACGGTCGTCATGGAATATCCATTCTGTCGCCAAGTGGTCCGCCGTCAGTATGATTGCCGCGGCCATGGCCTGCTTCTCCGTGGTGTCGCTGTCCATGCACTTGGAGTAAAAGTCCTCGTATAATGCCTGGGCCCGGTTCAGCTCGCCCTCCTGGCAGAGCTGTGCGATATACTGCTTGCCCGCATAGCCATAGTTGCGCTTCAGGGCGTTGGCCGTGCGGTGACCGTCCCGGATGACGGCCTCTCCGGCGCGGCATTCCAGCTCAATGACGCGGTTCAAAGCGCCGGCGCCGTCCGTCTCGGTTACAATAGGGGATTCTCCTGATGTAATGAAACAGTTGGACCATTTCGGGGTATAATCCAGCCCCAGGGATTTATTGCTGCGGAGATTGCCGGTGCCTGCCGCCAGCTCGTAGACGTTGAAGTTGATTTTCCCGTGCCGGTCCTTGGCGAGCTGAAGCTCGTCCAGGAACAGGGGAAGGGAATGCAGGAAACCGGCCATCATCTCTACGCCGACGCTGGTGCTTTTAAAGGTCGGGAAGAAAGCTCCTCCGATGGTGGGATTTGCCCAGACGGACGCACCCAGCATCTGCGCCACACTTTTGCCCGTGCCGCTGTCCATGCTCCACAGGTGAACGAAGAAAGGCAGACAGCCTAAGGGCTCTACCAGAACAGACGCAAAGGACGCCGCCAGGACGACCCGGGCTGTCAGACTGTAGGTCCTAGCCTCCAGGGCCTCCTCCAGCCAGGCGTCCAAAGTGCCCGCTTGACCGATTGCTTTGAAGATGGGCCGGAAGCTGTCGGAGCTGTCGAAGGCCACGCCGCCTACATAGGGAGAGAAGCCGTCCTCGTTCCAGCCCATGCGGGACACGCTCTTGACCTCCGGGATGAGGTCTTGGTTGTTGTCCAGCACATCCCGGAGATAGTCCACCAGGGCCTGGGCCCGCTCTCCGCTGGTGACGGAGATACCGCAGTCCGACAGGGCTACGATGTCCGCCGCCTTGGAAATGCGGCTTTTGGGAACGATGATCTCCGACCATGGCCGACGGGATTGATAGCCCTGTCGGTAGAGGAGCTTAACCTTCACCATGCCCGTGTCAATTGAGCGCATGAGCTGTACCGGCATGATGGGGTGGGAACAGGCGTATATGATTTGCCCGTTGGGGCCATAGCGCCAGATGCCGCTTTCATCTGCCGACCACTCCCCGACATTCAAGTCCAGGTCCTGTCCGGCGAACTCGGAAACGCCGGCCTCGCGGTAAGTCGTGGTGTTCAGCTTCTTCAGGTCATTCCGGTAGGCCCGCAGCAGACGGGCAAAGCCGTCGAACTTCAGCTCCTTCGCCAGCTTAGCAAGGGCCAGCTCCTCCCGGGTCCGCTGATAATCCGACTGTATTTTTTGCAGCCACTCAATCACCCTGCCGCTCTCAAAATCGTCATAAGTGAAATCAGGCCGCGGAGTGTCTGGATTCATGTATCTACCTCCTTTACACAGCTCGTTCCAGTTCCGACAACTGGTAGTCAAGGCGCGGGAGAATCTTCAGAGCCTCGGCATACAGAGGATGCAGATCATCCGCTGTACAGAAGACCTCTGGAGCAAAGAACTTTCTCGCCTCCCACCAATAGCGGTATTCCGCTGTCAGCCGAGAAAGTTCTTCTTCTACAGCCGCTTTTCGCTCCGCTTCCCGGCGGCGGGCCGCCTCCCGTTCCCGTACTTCCTGACAGCGGGAGGGAGTAGGCGGCCCGGTCTCTATGCCCAGACCAAAGTCGTTGCAGAGCCGAAGAACCGCTTGGGGAAAGGGGAGATCAAACAGCTTCTCAACAAAGTCGATGACAGAACCGCCCTCGCCGCACCCAAAGCACTTCCAGCCGGGTTTGTTTCCGGTGAAGAGCTTGAGACTTGGCGTTTTTTCTGAATGAAACGGGCAGAGAATGTAGCCATTCCGGTCGGGGTGGTATCCATAAAACTCAAAGACCCGTTCAACCGGAAGCTCCTCTTTGATGCGCCGGGCCAATTCTGCGCCGTTGGTCCATTGCGTGCGTTCCGGGTATCGCGGCATGGGCGTCACCTCCTTTCCTCATGCCTCACTAATATTGTATGCGTGGATTTTCTGGCTTATTTGTCAAACTTCGACAGCGCCTATTCTTCCGCCAAATCTTTGTAGTTGCGGATCGCTGTCAGCTTTCTGGTGGCTTTGCAGTAATCACAGTGTTCACAGCGGCGGGGCTGCTCCCGGCCCTCCTTGATGGCCTGGTACCGGGGGGCCCGGTCCTCCACCTCCGCCAGCTTGGCGGAAAGGTCCGCGTCGGAGATGTACAGGGCTGCCAGGTCCGGGGAGGCCTCTTTGGTCCCCACTGCCAGGATGAAGGGCAGCATATGGCCCTCCACGGCCTGGTAGATCGCCCCTTGGAAGTCGTAGCCCCAGGCCTCCACAAAGGGAACCCGGCGGCGCTCCTCTTCGCTCCACACGTCCGCCATATCCCGCATGACCTTCTGATCGACGATGGCTCCATCACAGAAGGCGAAGACAGAACTTGTGTTTGGGAATTTCCGCTCAACCGTCCGGCAGGTATCCGCGTCCAGAAGGCTGTCGATTTTGATTTTGAAGGGGACTCCGGCGATCTCCCCGGTGCGGATGATCTGCTTTTGGCCGGACGTCAGAAGCGTATACAGCTCATCGGACTCCATGCGGGCGATGATATCTTGGGCGTGGACATACTCCGCCTTCAGATTGCCGTCCCGCTTGAACAGCTCCGGGTGCTGGGCCTGGTATAAGGGGAGGCTCCCGGAGAAGTAGGCGTCGACGTAGCTGCCCACCAGCAGAGCCGTGGAACTGGGGGGCGTGTAGTCCCCCAGCAGCTCTGCCAAGGCCGCCGCCTCACAGCGGTCAAAGGCTTTGAATTGGCTGGCCCCCATGTAGGCCATCTGGATTTCAGGAGAGAAATAGTTCTCCGCGGTGACAATCGGCAGGCTCATCACAGCACTTCCCCGGCTTCCTCACCGGCCGCCGCCCCGCCGGTTCCCGCCGGAGCTTCCTCGCCGGCGGCTTCCTCCGCGGCCGCCGCCTTCCGCTTCTGGGCGCACTCCGCACAGAGAGGAACGCCGTAGTTCTTGACGGTATAGGCCGCCAGCCACCGGGCGTCCTTGCCCATGGCCGGGGTGATTTCCCGCCCGCAGTCCGTGCAGGGCGGAACAGGCTCCTGCTGCTGGACCCGGGGCTTGAAGGGCCGAACCCGTACGGCGCTGACTACCTCGCCGAAGGCCTTGATGCCGTGTTCAATGTACAGCTGGACCTGAACGCCGGGCCATCGCTCAATATCCGGCGTTCCGGAAACCTTTTCGATACTCTTGGAGCGGGCAACGTTCAAAATCATCGGCTTCTGGTCTCTCTCTTTCCGATGGACAACCGCTTTCTGGCTCTTGCCCTCTGCGGTCGTGACCGTCTCGGAGGCGTTGATATGTCCGATGAGATCGGAAGAGCACACGTCTGAACTCCAGTCACACA
>CAJUOD010000165.1 GCA_910587875.1 uncultured Oscillibacter sp.
CGGGCCTCTCCCTCGGAATCGCCCGCCCTCCGTCCCCCTATACAACCGAACCGGGCCGCCCAGCTGGGCGGCCCGGTTCGGTTTTGGTCCTCTGGTCTTTATTGGGGGGACTCCTCCCCCTCCTCCGGCTCCCCGGGCTCCTCCGGCGTCTCCGCCAGATGCTCCAGGCTCCGCAGGGCCCGCTCCCGGTCCCACTTCCGGTACTTCACCGGCGTGATGCCGAACTGCTGCTTAAAGGCCTTGGAGAAGACCTGGGGGTCCTGATAGCCGCAGCTCATGGCGATGTTGGCCACCGACGCGTCGGTCAGGGTCAGCTGCTCCTTGGCCCGGGTCAGGCGGAACTGGGTCAGGCACTCCTGGGGGGAGACCCCCAGCACCCGCCGGAAGAGGGTGAAAAGATAGCTCCGGTTCAGCGCCACGTAGCCCGCGATGTCCGCCACCGTGATGCCGTTGGCGTAGTTGTTCCGGATGTACTCCATGGCCTGGTGGATATACAGGTTCTCCCGCTCCCGCTTGGTCAGGCGGCGCTCCGGTCCCCAGGAGATGCCCTTGGCCAGCCGGGCGAAAAATTGGCACAGCAGGGACTGGAGCATGAAGTCCGCCTCGGCGTCGGGCTTGTTGTAGGTCAGCATGGAGTCCACCAGCTTCAAAAGCTCCCCGTCGTCCTCGCAGCGGAAGGTCAGCCGGTCGCCCCCCAGGCCCAGGCTCCGCAGGCAGCTCTCGCACTTGGCCCCGTCGAAGCCGATCCAGAGGTAGACCCAGGGGTCCTCCTCGCTGGACTGGTAAAAGGTCTGCTTGTTGGGCTCAATGAGGAAGCCCTCCCCCTTGCGGAGGACGAACTCCTGGTCCTCCACCCGGTAGACACCGCTGCCGTCCAGAATATAGTGGAGGAGATAGTTGGGCCGGACCGCCGGGCCGTAGCTGTGCAGGGGCTCGCAGCGGGCGTGGCCGCAGTAGCAGAGGTAGAAGTCCGAGAACTTCTGATACTGCTTTTGCAGGTGCAGGACATAGCTTTCTTCCATCGCGCTCTCCTCCTATCCGCCGGCGCGGATACCTTTCAGCCGCCGCAGTGCCCGCCGTTCCCGGCGCAGCCGTGCTTGTCCTCCCCGCAGTGTCCGTGTTCTCCGTGGTGCTCGTGGTGTCCGCACGTAACCCCGGCGCTGTAGCTCAGCGACCCCGCCAGCAGGGCCCGGACCGCCTCGTCCGCCCCGCCGGCGACGCCGCCATAGAGCTTGATCCCCGCCTGGGCCAGGGCCTCCTGCGCTCCCGCGCCGATGCCGCCGCAGATCAGCGTGTCCACGCCCAGGCCGGAGAGGAAGCCCGCCAGGGCCCCGTGGCCGCTTCCGGCGGGGTCGGCGGTCCGCTCTCCGGTTACCTTCCCGTCTTCCACGTCGTAAATCTTGAACTGCTCCGTGTGGCCGAAGTGCTGGAACACCTGGCCGTTCTCATAGGGTACCGCGATTTTCATGGGTAACGCTCCTTTTCATTCATGATCTATGGGCGGTCCCGCCCTCCGGCGGGTGCCGGGCCTTTTCCGTCTCTAGGATATCCCCTCAGCGGGGCTCGTAATCGCACCGCCGGCATTGGGGCAGGGCGCCGCCGTAGTCCTCCCGGTGATAGAGTCCCGCCCAGCGGCAGATGCTCCGCAGAATGGGCATGACGGACCAGCCCCGTTCCGTCAGGCAGTATTCCACCCGGGGCGGTATCTCGTCGTAGGACCGCCGCTCCACAATTCCGGCCGTCTGCAGCTCCTTCAGCGCCGCCGCCAGCACCGCGTCGGTGATGTTCCCCATCTCCCGGCGCAGCTCGCTGTAGCGCAGGACCTCCTTCACCGACAGGACGCAGATGATCCGGGACTTCCACTTGCCGCCGAAAATCTCCAGGCCATACTCCAGCGGACAGCGAACATCCTTTTCCAGTTTGCGCTGATAGGCCATCGCCTCACCTCCCCGCTTTTTCTATTGTAGCCCGGAAGCGGCGGTTTTGCAAGTCACTATGGAATTTATAAGCTGCTCATAAATTTACGGACGACTTTACAGGCTCCGGACAAATGCGTACAATGAGCCCACATTTACCGGCGGAACCCCGCCGCACCAAAAAGGAGGACATTGCAACATGAACATGAACGAATCTGTGAGGAAACTCCTCAGGGAACAGATGTGGTATCTGGCCACCTACGACCAGGAGCCCAATGCCGTACCCGTGGCTTTCAAAGATGTTACGGAGGACGGAACTTTGACCGTCGGCGACGTGTTCCTGGAAACCACCCTGCGCAACATTCAAAAGAACGGCAGGATCGCCGTATCCGCCAGCAGTGGAAGCACCTTAGAGGGCTACCAGATCAAAGGAACCGCCCGGTATGTCACTGAGGGGCCCATTGTGGACGCCTTCAAAAAGCAGGTGGAGGCCATGTTCAAGGGCGCCGCCACGGCGAAGGGCGCTCTGATCATCACGCCGGAGAAGGTCATTGTCACCACTCCCGGGCCGGACAACAAGAAGGAGCTGTAAGCCTCCCCCCCACATTGCCGTTGCAATCAAAAAAGGAATATGTTACCATGGATGCATCGAGAGAGGAACCACACCGTTTGGGAAGGGAGAGGCATCTATGGCAAGACAGAAAATCATCTGCGACTGCGACCCCGGGCACGACGACGCCGTGGCCCTCATGCTGGCGGCAAACAGCCCGGAGCTGGAGCTTCTGGGCGTCACCGTGGTGGCCGGGAACCAGACTCTGGACAACACCGTCCGCAACGCCTGCCGGGTGCTCCAATGGCTGGACCGGGAGGAGATTCCCGTCTACGGAGGCTGCGGCCGCCCCCTGGTCCGGGACCGGGTGACGGCGGGGGACATCCACGGCGAGACGGGCCTGGACGGCCCCGTCTTCCCGCCCCTGCGGAAGGCGGCGGAGCAGGAGCACGCGGTGAGCTTCCTGGTCCGCACCCTGCTGGCCTCCGAGGGGGATATCATCGTCGTCACCACCGGCCCCATGACGAACCTGGGGCTGGCCCTGCGGATGGAGCCCCGGATCGCGGAGAAGATTCAGCGGATCGTCCTGATGGGGGGCTCCTGCACCAATGGGAACGTCACCCCGGCGGCGGAGTTCAACATCCTGGCGGACCCGGAGGCCGCCCACATCTGCTTTACCTCCGGCAGACCCGTCACCATGATCGGCCTGGACGTGACGCGGAAGGTCCTCTGCTACCCCGAAATCGTGGACCGGATGGCGAAGGTGGACACCTGCGCCTCCCGGCTCTTCGCGGACCTGATGAAGCACTTCTGCAAATCCCAGAAGGAGGTTTTCGGCTGGGAGGGCGGGCCCCTCCACGACCCCGTCACCATCGCCTCCCTGCTGGACCCGGAGCTGGTGACCACAAAGCCCATGAACGTCCGCATCGACCTAAGCCACGGGGACTCCTACGGCCGGACCAACTGCGACGCCTTCGGCTACCTGGGCCTCCCCGCCACGGCAGACGTGGCGGTGGACATCGACGCGGCCCGCTTCTGGGACATCATCGAGGCCGGGCTCCGGCGCTACGGCGAAACGGAGGCGGGCGCATGAGGGTCCTCTGCTTCGGCTCGCTGAACATCGACTACGTCTACGAGGTCCCCCGCTTCATCACCGGCGGGGAGACCCTTGCCGCCGCGTCTCTCCGGCGCTTCAGCGGCGGGAAGGGCCTGAACCAGTCCATCGCCCTGGCCCGGGCGGGGCTGGAGGTCCGGCACGCCGGGGCCGTGGGCCGGGACGGCCTGTTCCTCCTGGAGGAGCTCCGGGCGGCGGGCGTCGATACCGGATATGTGGAGGTCCTGGAGGACGTGCAGACCGGCCACACCGTCATCCAGCGGACCCCCTCCGGGGAGAACTGCATCCTGCTCTACGGCGGGGCCAACCGCTCCATCACCCGGGAGCACATCGACCGGGTCCTCCCGGACTTCGGCCCCGGGGACGCCCTGGTCCTGCAAAATGAGATCAGTGAGCTGCCCTGCCTGGTGGAGCGGGCCAAGGCCCGGGGGATGACCGTGGCCCTGAACCCCTCCCCCATGGAGGACGGGCTCCTCCCCCTGCTCCCCTGCGCCGACTACCTGCTCCTCAACGAGATCGAGGCGGCCCAGCTCCTGGGGGGCCTTGGAAAGCCCGTCCCGGAGGCGGGGGAGGCCCTGGCGGAAGCGCTGGCGGCGGCGCTCCCCGCCTCCGCGGCTGTTGTGCTGACCCTGGGGGCCCAGGGCTCCCTCTGCGCCCGCGGAGGCCGTCTTATCAAGCAGGCGGCGGTCCCCGTCCGGGCCGTGGACACCACGGCGGCGGGAGACACCTACACCGGCTTCTTCCTGGCCGGGGCCTTAAGCGGACAGAGCGTGGAGCGGGCCATGGCATACGCCTCCACAGCGGCGGCCATCGCGGTCACCCGGCCCGGGGCCGCGCCCTCCATCCCCTCCCGGGAGGAGGTCCTGGCGAAGCTGGGCGGCTGACAGGATACAAGCTTGAGGCGGAGCCGGTTGAACGGCTCCGCCTTTATCTGTCCCCATAGCCGGGCCGCCGGGCCCGGTTTTTCCGCTCCCGCTGATAGCACTCGTCGCACAGCCGCCCCCGGTGGTACAGGGGCAGGGCCTTCCCGCAGACGGGGCAGAAGCGGATGTTGTTTTTCAGGCGGTGGAGCAGAATCTCGTTGATCTCATCCGCCACCTGCTCCCGGCTGTCGTAGAGCCGTTCCTCGTCCACCGGACAGCCGAAGGCCTTGGCGAAGGAGTAGTAGAGATCCAGCTTCCGGTAGTACAGCTCCAGCTCCGGCAGCGTAGGGTCCCCCTCCGGGAGGCCGGGCTGGTCCACGTCCTCCCCCTGCTGCCAGGGGCGCAGGAAGGAGAAGAACAGGTCCCGCAGGGCCTCCTCCGTCTCGTCAAAGGGGATGTTGGCCGCCTTCAGCTCCTGCTCCCGGGTGAGGGTGAAGCCCATCTCCCGCAGCTTGGAGATGATGGTGATATACCGGGTGATGTCCAGCTTCCGGTAGGGCTCCACCGTGGGCATCTTGTTCCACTCCGTCAGGACTTCCAGCAAATCGAACTCCGCCTGGAGCACCAGGTCGGAGAAGCCCGCCACGGCATAATCCAGGGGCGGAATCACCGCCTCCAGCCCCGCCCGGATGATGGGCAGGCCCTGGACGGCCCCCACGTAGCCCTTGTTGTACATGCCGAAGCGCCCTGCCCGCCCGGCGATCTGGCGGATCTCCTCCGGCTTCAGCTCCCGGCGCTCCACGCCGTCAAATTTCTCCGTCTCCAGGAAGATGATACGCCGGATGGGCAGGTTCAGCCCCATGCCGATGGCGTCGGTGGAGACGATATACTCCATCTCCCCCTTCAAAAAGCCCTCCATCTGCCGCCGCCGGGTGGAGTAGGGCAGGGCCCCGTAGATGATGGCGGGCTCCTTCCCGCTCTGGCGCAGGTCCTCCGCCACGCTGA
>CAJUOD010000166.1 GCA_910587875.1 uncultured Oscillibacter sp.
TGGAGCGGTGGCACTCATCCACGATGATGCAGTCAAAAAATTCCGGCGGATATTTCTCGTTGTAAACCACTTCCTTCGGCGCTTTGCTGTCGGCGGTGACATACTCGCTGAAAGGAGTCTCCTCCGCAGACTCGTCCAAATCCTCGCCTTTCAAAATGGAGTACATCCGCTGAATGGTGCTGATGTAGATCTGTGTATTGGCGGGCATTCGAGAGGATTTCAAGCGGTACACACCATAGATATCGGAAAACGGTCTGGGGTCATCGTTGGGAATATAGGCCAGAAATTCCCGCTCCGCCTGCTCCCCCAAGCTCCTGGTGTCCACCAGAAACAAAATACGGTTCATCTTTCCAAATTTCAAAAGGCGATAAGCGGCGGTAATGGCGGTAAAGGTTTTGCCTGCGCCGGTGGCCATCTGTACCAGCGCCCTTGGCCTGTTTTCAGCGAAAGAGCGGTCCAGTCTGCTGATGGCACGAATCTGACAGTCACGAAAGCCGGTCGTATCAAAAGGCGGGAGATGCTTCATGTTGTTGCGGATGGTATCAGGTGCATTCAACAGCGTCTGTAAAGTCTTCGGGCGGTGAAACGAGAACACCGTCCGGGAGCAGAACTTCTCATCCTGGTAATCTGTGAATCGGGTCAACTTATCTGTCGCTTCATAGGCAAAGCGAATAGAACAATCACCCTTAATCCATTTGAATTTGCTGCCGGCGTAGCGCGCGGACTGATCCTCCACCGTGGTGATTTTTTCTCCGCTCTCTGTCCGCTTTGCCTCCACAACACCTGCAGGGGTTCCAGCAATAAAGAGGGCATAATCTACCTCGCCTGTGCTGGTTGGGAACTCCCGCACTGCGATGCCCAAAGCAGAAGACAGATTCAGGTGTTTCATATCCTGAATCATCCAGCCGGACTGTATCAGCTTCTGGTCTATCACAAGACGGGCCTTTTCTTCTGGCGACATTGCGGTTCCCTCCCTATATCGGCAATTTATTACATTATAACTGAGAACGCCTTCAGTTACAAGGCGCTATTTCATTGTTTACTGGTACGCAATATTTGACAGGGTGCTTTCTCACGATCAACAGGAAACAGTGCGTTCCGTACTGCCCGGAACGCACTGTTTTGTTTCACATTAGCTACGCATAGAAGTTGACGCTGTTGGGTATCCCGACAAACATGTAGCAGTAAGTAATTCCGTCGTACTGGGTCACCCCCACGCCGATGCAGTCGCATCTCGGGTCGATCATGGTCTCGATGTGTCCGGGGGAGTTGATCCAGTTGTCGACGGCGCGCTGGGCGGCGTCGGCTGTACCGGTGAACACGGTGAGGTTGGACCCGAAGCCGTAGGGGTAGCCGGCATCGACAGCGGCTTGGCTCTCCTCCGGGGAGTGGTGCCAAGTGTAGCGCCGATTGGAGCAGACTTGGGCGGCGTTCATCAGGGCCTCACTGATAGGCAGTTCCGAGACTCCATTAGCCTTTCGGGTCTGGTTGATGAGCCGGATCATCTCCTGGCGTATCTCCATGTTGTCTGTCAGGCTGGTACTGTCCCCACCGGATAGTGTTTCTGGAATGGTGGGAGTAGTGGAGCTGACCGTCAGCGTCATGGTTCCGTACTCCCCGGCACTGTTAGAGGCGGTGATCTCCGCGTTCCCCTCCGCCTTGGCGACGGCGACCCAGAAGGTCAGCACCCGTTCCACCGTCACTGTATCTGGGGCACTGGAGGTGACGGAGTAGTCCGTACCGCTGGGGCCAATGATGAGACCGCTGCGTTCTCCCACCTCCAGGGTGCTGCCCTTGTAGCTGCTCACTCGGATAGATTCACCAAACATGTCGGCTGCCGTGGCAGGGATGGTGAGGGCGGCTGCGAGGATGGCTGCCGTCAGTGCGGTGGCACTGTGCTTTTTTATGCTGGTCATTCGCTTCTCCTCCTGATTTCAGTGTTTTATATGGGCTTTTGCAAATAACACAATACCAAAACAGAAGATGGAAGTCGATAGGGACAAACGGAGAAATACAGAGATGAAAAGCAAGCAAACTACACAGCGCCTCGCTGTTCACATTTAGGGCCTATTTTGTTGCGACAATCATTCTGACCACATAAACAGCCACAGACAAACGTGGAACACGCGGAAGCACTGGTTTCAAAGAGTGCCGGAAAGCAAATGGAACGGAGTAAAAACGGCTATAAACTATCAAAAATTGTCTAAAAAATCTTTGCCGACCTCTTTGGAGACGCTGGTGCATTTTGCAGTGCAGACTTTCCTTTACCCTTATCCCCGTCCGGACTCTGCTGAAACTGGCATGGTTGCAGGACTTGCGGGATAGCAGCCCCCCGACTTGACCCCAGAGGGTGAAAAGTGACCCCCGCAGTGATCCCCGTCAAAACGCTCCAAAACCACCCGAGACAGCTACCTCTGGAAAGCCTGAAATTAGGCGCTTTCCGCCCTATATTCCTACTTCCGACCACCTGCCACAGCCAAAAGTTCAAATTCCGACCACCTAACGAAATTCCCCGGCCCGCTCTGCGGGGCGGTGTTGACGGCAGAGGGGCGCCAAAGCGACCCCCTGCCTTTATCCCGCACTTTTTTCGACCGCCTGTTTTTGTGGTGACTCAGGTGTTGCCTTTGCGCACTGCCTCTCTGCGGGCCTCAGCGCCCCGGCACAGGGCTTTGCAGTTTCACAGGTGTACAGATGTTGCTGCTACCGCCGCGCTGCACACGACGGCGCACAGGTCGTAGCATCGGCATTACAGAAGCGCTGTCTGCCAGAGCATAGCGCAGAAAGAAAAAGAGACGACGGCATTACCCTTCCCCAGCACACTGCTTTTCAATCCAGAGGAGAAACTTGTCCCTTGGAATCACGATCTGGCTTCCAACTTCCAGCGTCAGGAGTCCATCACTGTGCGCCAACTCATACTCACCGGCCCGGCTGACGCCCAGCACCGATGCCACCTCCAGGACCGTCAGCATCAGCGGCAGTTCCTCAAAGCTTTTGTAGACCTTCTTTTCTATCCCTGTATTCTCTTCGACCTTCGGTGCCCTTTTAATACATACATTTCCCGGTTCCCTGTGGACCTATCCATTTGCACTAATCCTGAGGATAGTACCTGTTGCAAGCACAGCGGAGGTGGTACTATCCGGAATCCCATAGGCAAGAAAGTTTGCTTTGGAGAGGGAGCGACGACAAGGAATTTTATGGAGTTTCTGACAGCGCACAGGCGCGGAGTTGAAAACTCCGCGCCTGTTTTTACTGCGAAGAACCCTGGAACGAGAATACGATGGCTTTGCCGCTGTTCAATTCGGTGACAAAGTCCTTCAGCGTCTCCCACGCGTCCCGGCCCCCCTCTGTCAGTCCTTCGGCCCGATAGCCCGCTCTATCCAACTCCCTGCAGAACCTTGCGTAATACGTTTCTCCCTCCTCGCTGCCGCCAGCCAGATACCCCGCTAGGAACAGCAGAATTTCGCTCCGCTCCGCCTCGCCTTGCTCCGCCAAATCGTTCAGGAACTGGGCGGACTGGGGCCACATTACCTTCGCCAAGGTCTCACCGTCCAGGTCCGAAAGCTTCAAGAGCCCTTGGTCCATCAGGGCGCGGACCATGTCCGCAAGGAACGTCTCCGTGCCGGGGAAACAGTCGTTCTCCATCTTGGAAAACAGGTAGGTCCGCTCATCGTGTTCCCCCAGCCGGAAGTACAGGTAGTCGCACCCAGGATAGCCTATCATGCACCAGCCGTCCTCTCCCACGTAGGACCCGCCCGCCAGCATAAGACGGTCCGGGGTGGCGGTGTGGGTCTCGTAGCTGACATTCCAAATCTCCACCCGGATGTCCCCCGCCGCCTCGTACCAGGGCCCGCTGAGGCCGGTGATCCGCCAGTCGTCCCAGACCACGTTCCCGGGGCCAAAGTTCCCCTCATCGTAGCGCCCGGAGCCGTCGGTGCCGTAGCCCTCCGCCGCCAGGGCGTCAAACTGCCCCTGGACAAAGTCCCGGGCCGCCGCCACCACGTCCGCCGGGAGGGCGTCCAGGCCCTGGGCCAAGTGGTTGGTATAGGGGTCGTTGTTCTTATAAATCCGCAGGTTTTCCCCGTCGAAGAACAGCGTCCGGTAGGCCGTGACGGTCCCGGAGCTGAGGGAATCCGGAAGGGGGACCTGGGCGGAGAGGGGGAGGAAGCGGCCCTCTGCGTCCCAGGAACCGTACTCAATGTATTTCGCCTGGGGCCACGCCTCCCGGATCAGGGTGTCGATGTCCGCCTTGTAGATCTGCCCGTCCCGCTGGAAAAACAGCTGGGGACTGGCCGGGTCGGAGACTGTCAGCTCGTTAACGCCGTCGCCGTCCAGGTCCATGTCCGCCGGTTCTCCCTCTGCCCGTCCCTCCGCCCGGAGGAGCAGGGAGGGCGCGCCGTCCTCCGCGAAGGTGTAGTAGTCGTAGAACGTGCCGTAATACTGGTACTCCTGCGGGTCTATCCAGCCAGTCCGGTCCATCCAGCCATTGTAGGAGATTTCCACGCCATAGTGGCCGAACAGGTCCGTAAAGATATGGGCCCGCCCGTCTTCCTCTAACCACCCCTGGGCGTCCCCGGCGGAGACCGTCAAGAACCGCAGCTCCGTCCCATCTGGAATTCTCACGCCAGCGGAAAGGCCACCGTCCGCCTCGTGGCGGATCATGACCCGAAAGTCCCGCTCAGCGGACTCATCCGGGTGAAACTGGAAATATCTAGTTACAGAAACGTTGTCGCTGTCCATCGGCACCACCCTGATTTTAGGTGCCTGATAGGGGGTCAAATCTTTCAGGGGGATCACCAGCTCCGGGTCCCAGACCGGGTAGGCCGTGGGCTCGGCGGACGGGCTGTTGTCCCGGCCCTGGTGCCAGTTGCTCAGGAAGTGGTAGCCGCCGTCCTCCTGAGGCTCCAGCGTCACGCAGGCGGGGCCGGAGGAGAGGGAGCTGATGCCGTCCCTGACCAGAACCGGGAAGTTGTACCCCTCATAGTACAGGAGGACCTTCCCGTCCTTCCACTCGCCGGAGGTGAAGGTGACCTCGCCGGGGTAGTTTGTATCGCTGTGGAAGTCGTAATAGGCGTCGTACTCCGGCAGGTAGGTGAAGAGGTCCAAGCCCTGTTTGTCTGTTTCATCAAGAGACAGGCCCAGGTACTCCCGGAGGATTTCATCCATCTCCCCGGCAGGGCATTTGATGAGGTCCAGCTCGAGGACACCGCCGCTATAGCCCGCCTCCTCTACTACGGCCCGGCGCTCCTCCTCCGTGATTTCCATAGGCTGGCCGGTTCCGTTGTAGAAGAGCTGGAAGAGGTCGATGTGCTTGTAATCCTCCGGGGTCTCCACCACCTGGAACAGGAGCTGATTCATCATGTTGAACCCGTCCCCGT
>CAJUOD010000167.1 GCA_910587875.1 uncultured Oscillibacter sp.
CAACCAAGTTTCAGCGTAACGAAAAGACCGAAGGGCTTGCGCCCTTCGGTCTTTTACCTTTATAGAGTTTCGACCACACATCCATAAGGCGGCAGCGCCACACCCATGGCCTCGGCCTCAAAGGCATTGTGGTTCATCAGCATGCGGATGCTTTGCCCCGCCCCGCCCCGGGTGACAATCTCCACCCCGTCGGGGGAGGGGACCGTCTCAATCCGGCAGTCCGCCAGGATCGTTTCCATCAGCCCGGCGGCGGTACCCCCGTCCAGGGAACAGCCCAGATAATACACCGTGCCCGGGCCCTCCCGCCTCCGGGTGACGGCGGCGAAATCCGTGTAAAAATTGTCGCCGTAGCGGTAGAGGACCTCTGCGTCCCGGACCTCCAGCATGTCCCGGAAGACGCCGCCACAGCCGCTCCTTCCGGCAAACGCGCCTTCGCCCACGACGGGGAAGGCGTTCACCTTCTGAAGGCTCTCCGTCTCCGCCACCGTGACCCCGGCGAGGTCGGCGTAGCCCACCGGCAGGACCTCCCCGAAGAAGAGGTTGTTGTCCGGGTCCTTGACTCCGGTCCGGTAGGTGAGAACCAGCGTGCCGCCCTCCCGGACGAACCGCTCCGCTTTGGTCAGGAACTCCGGCTTGGTGACGGTAAGCTGGGGGAGGAGGACCACCTTGTAGCCCGAGAGGTCCGCCTCCGCCGGGATGACGTCCACGGAGACATTCACGTCGTAAAACGCCTTGTAGAGCTTCTTCATCTCCCCCGGGCAGTCCAGCAGGAGACTCTGGCGCTGGATGCGGAAGGAGGCCAAGGAGTCGTAGTCGTAGACGATGGCCACCTCGCTGCGGATGGGGGCCTCCAGGGCCTGGGCGTATTGGGGGACCTCCCGGAAAAAGCTCTGGACCTCGTAGAATTTCCGGCCCTTCCGGTCGTCCGCGTCGAGGATGCCGTAACAGAACTGCTCCGCCCCCTTGGCCGCGCCCCGGTAACGGAAGTACAGCAGGGACTCGCAGCCGTGGGCCATGCTCTGCCAGGACCAGAGCTTGGCCTGGTTCGGCCGGGGGAGGTAGCCGGTGACGTCGTGGCCCTGAGCCCCCATGATGGCCTCGGTGATCCAGAAGTTCCGCCGCTTCAGCCCCCGGATGTGGTCCAGGGCAAAGGCAATCTCGTGGGGCGGGAGGGGTTCCTTCTGCCCGCCCCAGACGGGGTAGTTGTTGTAGGCGGCCACGTCCAGGCACTTGGCGGCCTGGGAATAATCCACGTGCTTATCCAGCCCGCCGCCGGGGAAGTCGTGGATGACGACGGCCCGGGGGTCCAGCTCCCGGATCAGGCGGGCCTGGAAGTCCAGGAAGTCACAGAGGCTCTTGCTCCGGAACCGCTCCCAGTCCAGCCGGAGGGCGGGATTGTGGGTGGTGACGGTAGGGGCGGGCAGGGGGATCTCGTCAAAACTGTTGTACTCCTGGGACCAGAAGGCGGTGCCGTAGGTCTCGTTGAGCCGGTGGACGTCCCCGCTGAATTTGTCCCGGAGGAAGCGCCGGAACGCCTCCCGGCACCGGGGGCACCAGCAGAGGTCGCTGCCCTCGTGGCCGATCTCGTTGTCAATCTGCCAGGCGACGACCTGGGGCTCGGCCCTGTAGTGGCTCACCATGGCCCGGATAATTTTCTCAGAGTAGTCATACAGCACCGGACTGTTATAGCAGCAGACGTGGCGGCCCCCAAAGGCCCGGGGCTGTCCGTTCTCAAACTGAGAGAGGACGTCCGGATGTTTGTTTGCCAGCCAGGCGGGAATGGCGGCGGTGGGCGTGCCCAGGATGACCTTGAGGCCGTGTTCCTTCGCCTTGGCGATGACCTGGTCGAAGAAGGAGAACTCATATTGCCCCTCGGCGGGCTCCATCAGGTGCCAGGAGAACTCGGCGATCCGAATCGTGTTGCCCCCCAGCTCCCGGATGGCCTTCATGTCGGCGTCCATCAGGGCGGGGTCCCATTGCTCGGGGTAGTAGTCGACGCCCAGCAGCATCGTGTACCGCTCCTTTCCCATGCGGCGGCGCGGGCCGCCTTTCTTTTGGAACGGTTTTCACTATAGCAGATATCCGGGGCGCTTGCAAGGGCTCACTTCATGGTTTTGTCCCAGAGCTTCAGCAGCCCGCCCTGGAAGCACAGCAGGGTCCCGACGACCGCGCCGACGGCGGCCTGGAGAATCTGGAAGGGCAGCTTCAAAATGGCGTATTCCACGGTGCTGTAGATGAAGGCCCGGCCCAGGGAGTAGCCCACCACCATGATGACGGCCCCCACAGCGACGCCCAGGACGGCGGCGCGGAAGCGCTTCTCCGCCGGGGCCCGGTGGACGATGAGGGAGATGACGGCGGCCTGGAGCCCGTGGGTAACCAGGGAGACGAACATGGGGGCGGGGTAGAAGAGGAAGTCCCCGATAAAGGCCCCCACGCCCCCCACCAGGAAGGCCCCCAGGGGGTCCAGCAGGATAGCGGCGGCACAGATGACGATATCGTTGAGGTAGAGATGTCCCCCGGGCACCGGGACGCCGAAGGAGCTCAGGGCGATGTTCATGGCCATGAGCATGGCGGTGGCGGTGAGCCATTTCACGGAGCGGGCGGACTTTTGAGAGGCGGTCAGTGTGGACATAGCGGTCGTTCCTTTCCCCGCCGGGGATAGGGCCCCGGCGCTTTGTCCGTATCATAGCACGGGATTGGATATAATAAAATCACCAGAATATGAAATTTTTATAAGGTCAGTTGGAAGCTGGAAAAGCGGGGGCCGCAGCAGCCCCCGCCGGTTTTCTCAAATTCCCAGATCCTTGAAGCGCCGGACGACCTCGCTCATCTGCCCGCATGCCAGCCGCCCCTCGGGACAGCGGCCCTGGGCGAAGCAGCTGGGGCCGAAGAGGCCGAAGAGCTCCGGGAAGCTCTGCCGGAGATGGCGCAGCAGGTCCACAGCCACGTCCCGGATCTCCCACTGGGCCCGGCTGCAGGTGCGCAGGCGGATGAACCACTGGAGCTCCCGGGCATTCATGGTGGTCATGATGTCCATCAGGTTGCCGCTGAGGGCGAAGTAGTAGTGGTATTTTGCCAGGGCGGGGCGCTCCCAGAGCCGGAGGAGCAGCTCGTGGGCGTCCCGGACAGCTTTTTGATACCGCTCCAGGGCGGCCGGATCGGCGGCTACGGTGTCCGGGAGGATAACCCGGCTGTGGTCCACGCTCTGGATGGGAGGGACGACAATGGACTGCATCCGGTGCCGGACCAGGTGGGTGACGCCGGAGAGGGTGAGTCCGGAGACGGTGAAGGCATAGGCCAGCTGTTCCAGCTCCCGGGGCCGCCGGGAGGCGGACAGGGCGCCCAGGTCAAAGGGCTCCCCGGGGTGCTGGACCTGGTGGGCGGCCTCCAGCAGCTTCAAGGGCTCCGCCGGGGCGCTCAGCAGGGTGACGGCCCCGGCCTCCTTCCGGGAGAGAAAGACAGGCTCGCCGGAGGAGCAGCGGAGGGGGAGGACTTCCCCGGCGGGCTTGTCCCCGCTGGGCTCCTGGAGCTCGGGGAGCAGGCAGGGGAACAGCTCCTCCAACTGCCCGGTGAGCTCGTCCGCCAGGCGTTGCAGCTCCGGGACGTCCCGGCCCCGGCCATAGCGGATCTCCCGGAGGAGGCGGCCCAGCTCCCGGGCGTTGAGGGTGCAGTAGAAATTGCTGTGGAAGGCGTAGGGCAGGAGGAAGCGGGCGTCCTCCCGGGGCACTCCGGCCTCCAGCAGGTCGCCGTAGGCTGCAAAGAGCCCGTCCATATAGCGGCGGTACAGGGCCAGATCCTCCCCCTCCAGCTCCGGGGGAATGTAGTAGCCCAAATGGCTGAAGTCCACGTAGCGCCGGGACTTGACGGTGAAGGAGGCCAGGCGGCACTCAATGAAAAACTGTTCCGCGAAGACGGACACGTCCCGCAGGGCAATCGTGAAGACGGCGTGCTCAATGAGGGACTTGTGGCCGGAGGCCAGAACCTTCCCGATAAGGGCCCGGTTCCTGGGATTCTCCCGGGCGTTTTCAAAGATCTCCCGGGCGTCCCCGGCGGTGGTGGAGATGCGGGCGGCGCCGGCGCAGACCTCCTCACCATAAGAGCTGCGGCTGATGATTTTGGCGTGCGGTTCCCTTTCCATGTCGATACCTCTTTTTCTGCGTTGTCGATGACCGATTATACCATAGATCCGGCGGAAAATCCAGCCCCGGCGGGGCCGGAAAATCCGCCGTTGAAGATTTGCCGGATTTGGGCTATACTATCCATAGGAATCGACAGCTTTCGAGAGGGAAAGGGGGAAGCGCCATGCCCAGACGCCGCCCGGCGAAAAACTGGTCCGCCGCCACATTGAAAAGCCGGGGCTGGACCAACGCCTTGATTCGGGAGCTTCTCCCCCCGCCGGAGTACGAGGAGACGGAGCACGGACGCCGCCGGATATGGAATAAGAAGCTGGTGAAGGCGGCGGAAGAGCACCCCCGCTTTGAGGCCCAGAGAGTGGAGCCCCGGAAGACCCCCGCCCGGGGGGCGGGGAACGCCGGCAGGCTGCTGGCCCAGGCCTGGGAGGAGAGGGAGGAAACGCCCTCCGACGCCGCCCTGCTGGCAAGCTTCATGCACCAGGGATTGCTGTCCCTGCTGCCGGGGGTGGCCAAGGGCCACAGCCTGACCTCCTCCCGGGCCCAGGGCTGGCTGAAGGAGTTCCTGGCCCTGGAGGAGCGGGGAGACAGCAAGAGCCTTCCCACGGTGCTGAGAAACTTTCTCAAAGCCGGGGGCTGGCTGGGAGAGCGGGCGGACGCGCCCCTGGTCCGCAAGGTCCGAAGCCGGTATCCCCAGGTGCTGCTGGCCTCCGCCGGGCGGGCGCTGGAGGATCTGTCCGCCGCCCAGCCGGAGGCGGACCTCTCGTCCATGCTCCGAGCCCCGGGCTTCCCGGCGGATCTGCTGGTGAGGGAGGGCCTGGCGGCGGTCTGGTCCGTGTGGTATGTGCCCCAGGCCATCCGTACCAGCCTGTCCCTGCTCATCGCCCTGAATCCCAAGGACGAGTACCCGGAGGCCCGCGCCATGCGCCGCCATTTCATCCTCCACCTGGGAGGCACCAACACGGGCAAGACCTACGCGGGCTTCCAGCGCCTCAAGCAGGCCCGGAGCGGCGTGTACCTGGCCCCCCTGCGCCTCCTGGCCCTGGAGGCCCAGGAGACGCTGCTGGCGGCGGGGGTGGATTGCAGTCTGACCACCGGGGAGGAGGAGGACGCCCGCACCTGGGACACCCACACCGCCGCCACCGCCGAAAAGCTGGACATGCGGCGGTACTACGACGTGGCGGTCATCGACGAGTGCCAGATGATTGACGACGGGCAGCGGGGCTACGCCTGGACC
>CAJUOD010000168.1 GCA_910587875.1 uncultured Oscillibacter sp.
TGTGTGACTGGAGTTCAGACGAGTGCTCTTCCGATCTTCACATGGTCCTTCTGCTGGGCCGTCAGCACATCCATGGGGTTGCAGGACCAGGGGTAGAAGCTGCCGCCGGCCAGCATGCAGCCCACCTTATTCTCGGGGTCGATCTCATGGGCCAGCTTCACCGCCAGGGCGCTGGCCACCAGCTCGTGGTGGGCCGCCTGATAGAGCACCTTCTCCCGGTCCTCGCCGGAACGGAAGCAGATACCCGCGCCGCCGTAGGGCAGATGCATCAGCATGTTGATCTCGTTGAAGGTCAGCCAGTAGCGGACCTTGCCCTTGAAGCGCCGGAACACAGCCTCGCAATAGCGGAGGAAGGCGTCGATGTTCTTCCGGCTCCGCCAGCCGCCGTGGGCGTCCACCAGGGCCAGGGGCTGGTCGAAGTGGCAGAGAGTCACCAGGGGTTCGATGCCATAGCCCAGACAGGCATCGATCATCTCCTCATAGAACCGCAGTCCCTCCTCGTTGGGCTCCGTCTCGAAGCCCGTGGGGAAAATGCGGCACCAGGCAATGGAGAAGCGGTAGCACTTGAAGCCCAGCTCGTGGAACAGCGCCAGGTCCTCCCGCCAGTGGTGATACATGTCGATGGCCTCATGGCCGGGGAAGTAGGAATCCTCCGGCAGGGTCCGCCAGTCCTTCTCGCCCTTCATGACGGCCATCCGGTCCGGCCCCCAGGGGATCGTGTCCACCACGCCGGGGCCCTTGCCGCCCTCGTTGTATCCGCCCTCGCACTGGTTGGCGGCGGTGGCCCCGCCCCAGAGGAAATTTTCGGGAAATCCGTTCAGCTTCATGGTCTTACCCTCCTCAGTTTTCCGCATGGATGATCTGCGCGCCGGGCTTCACCTCTCCGGCGGGAGCGCAGGTGACTTTTCCGTAATCGTCCGCGTTGGTCAGCATGATGACCACCACGTCCGGGTGCCCCGCCGCGGCGATGGCCTTCCGGTCAAAGGTCAGCAGAAGCTGTCCGGCCTGTACCGTATCGCCCTCCTTGACCTTGGGCGTGAAGCCCGTTCCATTCATCTCCACGGTGTCCACACCCACGTGAATCAGGAGTTCCAGGCCGTCCCGGCTGGCAAGCCCAATGGCGTGGCCAGTGTCGGCCACCTGGGTGACGGTACCGGAGAAGGGGGCGACCACCTCGCCGTTCACCGGCTGGATACCCAGGCCCTGGCCCAGCACACCGGCGGAGAAGGTCTCGTCGGGGATTTCCTCCATGGGGACCACCGTGCCCTCCACAGGGGCGGCGACCGTATTCGCGGGGACCTCAAAGACGGGTGCGGCCTCCTCCTCGGCGGCGGGTTCCGCCTTCTCAAATTTCAGGGACAGCAGGAAGGTCACGACAGCCGTCGCGGCGGCGGAAATCAGCAGGGCGATGATGATGTTGTAGAAATAGGTCATGGTGTCGTCCCCGATGTACAGCAGCACGGCGGGGATGCCGGAGGAGCCGGTGGCAAAGCGGTGGGTGTGGGTGACACCGGCATAGAGGCCGCCCAGGCCGCCGCCAATCATAGCCCCCGCCAGGGGATACTTCTTGGGGAGGTTCAGGCCGTACAGCACGGGCTCCGTAATGCCCATGAGAGCGGTGACGCCGGAGGAATAGCCGGTCTGCTTCGTCTTGGAGTCCTTGGTTCGGACCGCCACCACCAGCGCCGCCACGCCCTGGGCGATGTTGGAGCAGACGCAGCCGGGCCCGAAGATGCTGTCATAGCCCAGGCTCGCCATCTGCATGGAGCCCAGGGGCGCTACGCCGTGGTGCAGGCCGAACATGACCATGACGGGCAGCAGTCCGCCGATGAGCACCGCCGGGGCCCAGCTGGCGTTGGTGGAGAGCCAGTCGAAGACCACGCCCAGGCCCTCGCCCACATAGGAGCCGATGGGACCCAGCACGGAGAGGGACAGCGTGCCCATCATCAGGAAGGTGAACATGGGGACGAAGACCAGGTTGACGCTCTTGGGAATGATGCGGTCCAGCCATTTTTCCACCACCGCCTGGACCAGAATCACCAGGATGATGGGGATAACGGAGGAGGTGTAGCTCACCAGCCGGAAGGGGATGACGCCGAAGAAGTTCACGGGGTCCCCCGCCGCCACCAGCGCGCCCCAGCTGCTGTGGAGCATGATGGCCGCCGTACCCATGGCCAGGATGACGTTGCACTTCATCTTTTTCGCCGTGGTGTAGGCCAGCAGCATGGGCAGGAAGGCGAAGGTGCCGTCGGCGAAGAAGTTCAGGATGTAATAGGTCTGGGACTGGTTATCCACCAAATGGAAGGTGACCAGGAGGGCCAGGAGGGCCTTCACCATGCCCGCGCCGGAGAGGGCCGGGATGATGGGCTGGAAGACGCTGGAGATGAAGTCGATGAGGGTGTTCAGGGAGAACTTCCGCTTCTCAGCGGGGGCGTCCGCCGCGCCGCCCTTGTTGGGGAGGAGTTTCTCCACCTCCTCGAAGACGTCCTTCACGTGGAGGCCAATGACCACCTGGAGCATCCCGCCGCTCTCCACCACCTGGGCCACGCCGTCCAGGGCATTCAGCGCGGCTTTGTCCGCCTTGCCGTAGTCCGTCAGGTTGAAGCGGAGGCGGGTCTGGCAGTGCCGGGCGGCGGTGATGTTTTCCGGTCCGCCTACGCCCTTCACCACGTTGGCCGCCAGCTGCTCATACTGCTTGCTCATAACTTGCGCACATCCTTTCACGTCTCAAAAGTTGTTCTTTTGGGGGAAATGCGTGGTTTCGCCTGATGTATTTATGATAGCAGAGCAGTATGGGCGGGTTCAATGCCTCCTGTTTCGTCTTGTTTCACCTGAGGGCGTTATCTTGCGGGATTCTGTTTCACTTTGTTTCGCCGGGGTCCATGCCGTCCTCCCGCAGCTCGGAAACGTCGGAAAACCGCTGGTACTCCAGAAGCCGCCCGTTGTCCACCTTCGTCTTGAAGTTCTCCTGGAAATTCCGGGCGAAGTAGACGGAGAACAGCACGTTCAGAATGTAGAGGATGGAGGTTTCCGTGGCGAAGGTGGAGATTTTGCTGAAGAGTTTTTCCTGGGAGGAGATGGACAGCGTATACAGGGCGTGCTTGCGCAGGAAGTTGGTGCCGCAGCTGGTGATGGCCACCACCGGGACCCGGTTTGGCTCCAGAAAACGGAGGACCGTCAGCGGGTCCCGGGCCGGGGAGTTGCCGGAGTAGGAGATGACGATGGCGCAGTCCTTTTCCCGGAGGGTGGAGGCCAGAAGGCTGTTGTCCCCCAGGGCTGGAATCTCCACCATTCTCCCCACCGTCAGCATCCGGCGGCGGAACAGTTCCCCCAGAAGGCTGTTGGGGCTCATGCCGAAGAGGGCGATCCGGTCCGACCGCTCCAGCAGATCCACGATCTTCTCCACAGTCCAGGGCTTCGTCAGGTCCGCCGTGTCCATCAGGCTCTCCATTTGGAGGCTGCACATGAGGCTGATGATATCCTTGGTGGAGCTGTCTTTGGAGAACGGAATGTTGGGGTCTACATCGGAATAGTGGGTTTCCTGGTAATGCTGCTCACTGGCAAAGGCCTTCGCGAACTCCCGCCAGCCGGAGAAGCCCAGCCCCTTGGCAAAGCGAACCAGCGCCGCCTTGGAGGTATAGGTTTCCTCCGCGATCTGCTGGGTGGTGAACTCGCAGAGGCGGCTCTTCTTTTCCAGGACAAACTCACCGATGGTCCGCTTGGAATCGCCGCCGCCGGCGATGGTCAGCTCTTCTACTCTCTGTGCCAATGTCATAGCGGTTCCTCCCCTGTTTCGCAAATCTTTGCTCCACATTGTATGGAACTTCTGTCTGGTTGTCAATGCCGCTTCAGGATGGCGCAGAGTGTTACAGCATAATTTTTGCCGGCGGGGGCTGAAAACACATGGCGGAAATTGCGCCGCTATAAACAAAGAGATCTGCAAAGATTTTTTGGGCAAATTTCGATAGTTTATAGCCGTTTCTATGTCTGTCTGTGGCTAATTATGTGGTCAAGAAAATCGGCGCACCGAAAGAGACCCTTCACGAACACAGCGAAGCACTGTGTAATACGCCCGATTTTCACCCCTGTATTTCTCCGTTTATCCCTATCGACTTTCGTCTCCTGTTCGATATTGTGTCACTTGCGAAACCCACACAAAATACAGAAATCAGGAGGAAATGCAAGTGACCAATACGAAAAAACGCATCACCGCTGTACTGACGGCAACAATCCTCGCAACAACCCTCGCTATCCCCGCCACAGCAGCGGAAGCCCCAACCATCCGGATGAGTAGCTACAAGGGTAGCATCCTGGCAGTGGGAGAGCGCAGTGGCCTCATCATCGGCCCAAGCGGTACGGATTACACCGTCACCTCCAGCGACCCGGACACGGTGGCGGTGGAGCAGGTGCTGACCTTCTGGGTCGCTGTCGCCAAGACGGTGGGGACTGCGGAGATCACCGCTTCCAACAGTGCCGGGGAACGCGGGAGTGTAACGCTGACAGTGGGATCCGCCTCCGCCGCACCGGAAGTCCCTGCCAGCGGGGACAGCGCCGGACTGACGGACAACATGGAGATACAGCAGGAGATGATCCGGCTCATCAACGAGGTGCGTCGGGAGAACGGCGCGGCGGAACTGGAGGTAAACGAATCGCTGATGAACGCCGCCCAGGACTGCTCCGCAAAGATGTTCACCGACCATGACTTGGAGTATGAGTGCGAAGCGGCTAAACGGTATGGATAGTTTTCCTTTTGGCTAAAGAAATTAAATCTCAACCCCAGATTGTCTTTGATAACTTCACTCAAATCCGCTATTTCTTCTTCCGAGGTGTCCAAAAGTATAATATCCATAAGACCGTTAAATTTGATGTCCATGTTCGCATGATTGATAAATTTCTCATTCACTGGAAAGAGGATTGAGAAATTGTAGTATGCTTTGGAGTTGAGGGCATAGAAATTAGAGTGGCAGGCGTTTTGCTTCAACACGCCCTGCACCTTTAGCGTCAAGGGCCATCCAAGAACAGATTCTTCCAGTTCTATTGTTGCTCCAACGGGATATGTTTTGCTTAACCCTTTTCCTATTAAAACAGGGATTTCCCCGTCTAATTGGTAATCAAAGCCCAAATCTGTCCCTTGTGAAAGTTCAAATTCATTTAATCTATAATACTGCTCGTTCAGATAGCCCAATGATATTTTCATATCATCACCGTTGGGAACAGATACGATAAACCCGTCTGTATAAAAAGCATACTTAAAGCTGCTGTTCAAATAGTCATATACTGCTTGTGTTCCGTTTTCGCCAA
>CAJUOD010000169.1 GCA_910587875.1 uncultured Oscillibacter sp.
GGCGGTGCTGCTGGGCGTGGTCCTGCTGATCGTCGGGCTGGGGCTCCCTCTGGCCTACCTGCTGAGCTTCTCCCTCTCCCTGCGGCGGCAGATGAAGCGGATGGACCTGAGCGGGGAGCGGATCGCCTATACCCTCCGCCTGGAGCCCGGCGGCGTCCACGTCACCGCCGGAACAGAGACGGCGGACTATCCTTGGGAGACAGTCCATATGGCCTATCGGTTCTCCGGCTGCGATTATTTGTATGTAAGCGCCGGGCGGGCCTATCTGCTGCCCCACGGCCCCTCTTCGGAGAAGGTCTGGGACCTGTTCCAAAGCGCGCTGCCGCCGGAGAAGCTGAAACAGATGAAATTTTAGGAGATCTGTACAAGATTCGGCCTCAAATTTTTTCACCCCGCCATCTTGCTTTCTAGTATGCAAGTATTATAATAGACCCAGGCTTTCCTTTCTGCTCTTAACGTAAATACGATGGATTCCATCATAAGCAAAAGGAGATCGCCATGGATCAAATCCAGAAAACCGTATCCAACATCGGCATCATCCCTGTCATCGCCATAGAAGACGCCGCCAAGGCCGTCCCCCTGGCCCGGGCGCTGACCGCCGGGGGCCTTCCCGCCGCCGAGGTTACCTTCCGAACCGCCGCCGGGGAGGAGGCCATCCGCCAGATCGCCCAGAACTGCCCCGAGGTTTTGGTGGGCGCGGGCACCGTGCTGAACCTGGACCAGTGCGACCGGGCCCTGGCCGCCGGGGCGAGGTTCATCGTGTCTCCGGGGTATAACGAGGAGCTGGTGAATCACTGCATTGAAAAGGGTGTTCCCGTGTTCCCCGGCTGCGTCAACGCCTCCGACATGACCCGGGCCGTCAACGCCGGGCTGAAGGTGGTCAAGTTCTTCCCGGCGGAGCAGTCCGGCGGCGTGGCTTTCCTGAAGGCCCTGGCCCCGGTCCTGCCCCTGAACTTCATGCCCACGGGAGGCGTGAACACCAGGAATCTGATGGACTACCTGTCCTTTGACCGCATCGCCGCCTGCGGCGGAACCTGGATGGTAAAGAAGGATCTCATCGAAGGGGAAAGATGGGAGGAGATCACCGCCATCTGCAAGGACGCGGTCAAGACCATGCTGGGCTTCGAGCTGCGGCATATCGGCATCAACTGCGCCAGTGAGGAAGCGGCCATGGAGACCTCCCGGGCCTTCTCCACGGTATTCGGCATGGCGCAGAAAACCGGCAATTCCTCCGTCTTTGCCGGGACCGCCATTGAGTGCATGAAGGCCCCCTACCTGGGGGAGCACGGACACATTGCCATTGGGACCAACAACGTGGACCGGGCGGTCTATCACCTGGGTCTGGACGGCGTGGAGTTCGACGAGTCCACCCGGAAGACCGACACCAAGGGGCGGACCTCAGCCATTTACCTGAAAGAGACCTTCGGCGGCTTTGCCGTGCACCTGGTGCAGAAATAAGGAGGAGAGCGTTATGGGAAAAGTCATTACCTTCGGCGAGCTGATGATCCGGCTCCAGCCCTACAACTATGAGCGCTTTGTCCAGGCAGATCACCTGGAGTTCTCCTTCGGCGGCGGCGAGGCCAACGTGGCCGTCTCCCTGGCGAACTACGGCCTGGACGCCGCTTACGTCACCAAACTCCCCGCCCACGCCATCGGCCAGGCGGCGGTGAACTCCCTGCGGCGCTACGGCGTGGACACCAGCCTCATCGTCCGGGGCGGCGACCGGGTAGGCATCTACTTCAACGAGAAGGGCGCCTCTCAGCGGGGCAGCGTCTGCATCTACGACCGGGCCCACTCCGCCATTCAGGAGGCCCAGACCTCCGATTTCGACTGGGACAAAATTTTTGACGGCGCCGAGTGGTTCCATTTCACCGGCATCACCCCGGCCCTGGGCCCCAACGTGGTGGACGTCTGCCGGGAGGCCTGCAAGGCCGCGAAAGCCAAGGGCGTCAAGATCTCCTGTGACCTGAATTACCGGGGCAAGCTCTGGACCCGTGAACAGGCCCGGGCCGCCATGACGGACCTCTGCCAGTATGTGGACGTGTGCATCTCCAACGAGGAAGACGCCAAAGACGTCTTTGGCATTGAGGCCGAGGCCACGGATATCACCGCCGGAGAGATCAACCGGGAGGGCTACAAATCCGTGGCGAAACAGCTGGCGGACAAGTTCGGCTTTGAGAAGGTAGCCATCACCCTCCGGGAGTCCCACTCCGCCTTTGACAACGGCTGGAGCGCCATGCTCTACGACGTGGCCTCCGGCGAATACTGCTTCTCCAAGAAGTACGAACTCCACATCGTCGACCGGGTAGGCGGCGGCGACAGCTTCGGCGGCGGCCTGATTTACTCCCTGCTGACGGGCAAGAGCACCCAGGCGGCGGTGGAGTTCGCCGTGGCGGCCTCTGCCCTGAAGCACTCCGTTGAGGGCGACTATAACATGGTCACGGTCTCCGAGGTGGAGAAGCTGGCCGGGGGCGACGGCTCCGGGCGCATCCAGCGATAATTTTTGAAAAGGAGAGGCGCGGTCCTGGAAATCGGATTCCCGGACCGCGCTGTTTATGAGTATGAAAGCCTTTATGGACAAGGATTTCCTGTTGGAAACCGAAACCGCGAAGCACCTCTATCACGACTGCGCCGCCAGGATGCCTCTGGCGGACTACCACTGTCACATTTCCCCTCGGGAGATTTACGAGGACCGCCGTTTTGACAACCTCGTCGAGGTCTGGCTGGGCGGGGAGAATCCCGACGGGACTTATTTCGGCGACCACTACAAATGGCGGCTCATGCGCTCCAACGGCGTGCCCGAGGACTACGTCACCGGCTCCAAGCCCGCTTTTGAGCGCTTCCAGAAGTTCGCCGAGACGCTGGTGAAGGCCATCGGCAACCCCATGGTCCACTGGTGCAACCTGGAACTCCGGCAATTCTTCGGCTACGACAAGCCCCTGACGCCGGAGACCGCGAAGGAGTGCTGGGACTTCTGCAATGAGAAGCTGCGGACGGACCCGAACCTCACCGTCCGGGGCATCATCCAAAAGGCCAACGTGGCCATGATCGGCACCACTGACGACCCGGTGGACTCCCTGGAGTGGCACGAGAAAATCGCCGCCGACCCGACGATTGCGGTCAAGGTCTGCCCCTCCTTCCGGCCGGACAAGGCTATCAACATCTCCAAGCCCGGCTTTGCGGAGTACATGGGCAAGCTGGCGGCCAGCGTCGGCAAGGACAGCCTGGCTGCCGTGGAAGAGGTCTGCGCCGCCCTGACGGAGCGGCTGGAGTTCTTCGTCAAGCTGGGCTGCCGGGCCAGCGACCACGGCCTGGACTACGTGCCCTTCCGCCCCTGCTCCCTGGAGGAGGCCGGCGCAGCCTATCGGAAGGCCATGAAGGGGGAGGCCCTGACCCTGGAGGAGGCCGAGGGCTATCAGACCGCCATCCTCCTGCACCTGGGCCGGGAGTACCACCGCCTGGGCGTCGCCATGCAGCTCCATTACTCCTGCCTTCGGAACATGAACGCCCGGATGTACGCCAAAATGGGCCCGGACACCGGCTTCGATATGATCGCACAGAACACCTGCGGCGGAAGCATCGCCCAGCTCCTCTCCTCCCTGGATGAAACCGGCGAGTGCCCCAAGACCATCCTGTACTCCCTGAATCCGGCGGACAACGCCCAGCTGGGGACTCTCTTGGGCTGCTTCCAGTCTGACGAGATCCCCGGGAAGATCCAGCATGGCTCCGCCTGGTGGTTCAACGACACCAAGAGCGGCATGGAGGAGCAGATGAAATCTCTGGCGAACCTGGGCTTGCTCGGAAACTTTGTGGGCATGCTGACGGACTCCCGGTCCTTCCTTTCCTACGCCCGGCACGACTATTTCCGGCGTATCCTCTGCAACCTCATCGGCGGCTGGGTGGAAAATGGAGAGTACCCCAACGACGATAAGGCTCTGCGGGAGATTGTGGAGGGCGTGTGCTATTCCAACGCCGCCCGGTATTTCGGCCTGTAAGAGGAGGAGCCGTAAACCATGGAAATCACCGCACAGGAGCGGCAGGAGAACCTGCTGCTCCGCAACACCCTGTTTGTCTTCTTCGTCAGCGGCGCGGCCTCCCAGCCCCTGGGGTCCTTTATCCCCTTTCTGCGGGAGACCTACGGGTTCAGCTACGACCTCTCGGGCATTCTGCTCTCCTGCCAGTCGGTGGGAAACCTGCTGGCCGTCCTGGCGGCCGGGTTCCTGCCGGTCTGGCTGGGGCGGCGGAGGGCCATTCTGACCACCGCCGTCTGGATGGCTCTGGGCTATCTGATCTTCGCCAGCGGCGTGGGGACCCCGGTGCTGCTCATTGCCGCCTGCCTCATGACCGGCGTGGCCCGGGGCGGGAACTCCAACTTCTCCAACACCATGATCTCCACCCTCCCCGGCGACAAGGCCACCCGGGGCTATAACCTGCTCCACGGCTGCTTTGCCATCGGCGCGCTGCTGAGCCCCCTGCTGCTGATCTTCTGCGCGGGGCGCTGGCCCGGGCTGGGCTGGCGCATCGTGGCGGGCGTCCTGGGGCTCCTGTGCGTCAGCCAATTGGCGGTCTACACCCTGATGCCCCTGCCGCCGGAGAGGCTGGAGAAATCCCTGAAATCCGTGGATTACAGCTTCCTCAAGGTCCGGCAATTCTGGCTGGGGGCGGCGATGCTGCTCTTTTACATCTCCACGGAGTACGCCATCGTGGGGTGGCTGGTGACCTATTTCCAGGACATCGGCGTCCTCAGCCCGGACCACTCCCAGATGATGAACAGCCTTCTCTGGCTGGTCATCTTCCTCGGGCGCATGGCGGGCGCGGCCGTCACCGGAAAGATCTCGCAAAGCCGCCTGCTGCTGATTGACGGCGTGGGCCTTTTCGCCTTCTTCCTGGTCATGTTCTTCAGCCGGACGCCGGGCCCCATCATCCTGGGCCTGGTGGGCGTGGGCTTCTTCATGGCTACCATCTATCCCACAGCCTTCGCCTTTGGCAGCGGCGCGATCCGGGGCAACGACCTGGGATGCAGCATCATGATCTTCACGGGCAGCGCCGGGGGCATCATCACCCCCGCCCTAGTGGGCTTTGTGGCAGAGTCGGCGGGCATCCGGGCCGGGATGGGGCTGATTGTGGCCTATACCGCCTTGCTGCTGGTTTCCATCATCCTGAGCGTATTGAGAGATCGGAAGAGCACACGTCTGAACTCCAGTCACACAGCAAGA
>CAJUOD010000170.1 GCA_910587875.1 uncultured Oscillibacter sp.
TCGAGCTCATTGACCACCCCCAGAACGGCGTCTGCCTCTTCAAGTGCGGCAACGAGCGGTATCTTCTGGAGGTCCACGCCCCGGACCATATCCGGGCGCTGTTCGGAGAGGCGGGCGGGCGGTAGTGGCAAAGACGATCTGCTACAAAATCGACGGAGAGCTTTTTCGTGATATTCATGTCCGCGCCGCCCAAAAGGGCGTTTCGACCCAGCAGTATATGAACACGCTGATCGAGCGGGACCTGTTCCCCGAGCGGTTTCCCCAACCGACAAAGGAGCAGGTTGTTAACCATCTCAACGCGATGCTGGGAATGGTGGACCAAGCGCTTGGCAGCGTTGAGGCACATGCGGAGCTTGTGGAAAGCCTGGGCGGGGAACCGACCATGCTGCAATGCGTCAACCAGCTGAACAGGATGTACCTGTTCCCGGAGCAGTTCCCGCAGTTGACCGAGGAACAGATTCGGCAGCTTCGGGATGCTATGGAAGCAATAGACCGGACAATTGAGGATGTGAGTGACATCCTGTGGGACTGTCCGGAGCAGAATATGGGACCGCCCGGCATGACGCTGGGCGGCTGAGAAAGGAGCGTTTATGAATGTAGTGGCCTACGGCGGGGGCACAAATTCCACCGCCATGCTCATTGGGATGTACCATCGGAACATTCCCGTGGACCTCATCCTCTTTGCAGACCCCGGCGGCGAACAGCCCCACACCTACGCCTACCTCCCCATCATGAACAACTGGCTGGCCCGCCACGGGCTGCCGGAGATTCATACCGTTTTCTACCGGGATAAAGACGGGAACCGGCTGACGCTGGAGCAGGAATGCCTCCGCTCCGGCTCTCTTCCCGCCATCGCCTATGGCTATAAGAAATGCTCCCTCAAGCACAAGGTCGGTCCCCAGGAGAAATTCTGCAACCACTACCCGCCTTGCCGGGAGGCGTGGGCCAGGGGCGAAAAAGTGTTCAAGTACATCGGCTACGATGTGGGAGAGCCCCAGAGGAGGGAAAAGGCCAAAGAGTTTGACGAGGCCGATCAGAAGTACACGAAGGTCTACACCCTCATGGACTGGGGCTGGACCAGAGAGGACTGCATCGCCGCCATCCAGCAGGAGGGCCTGCCGCTGCCCGGCAAATCCTCCTGCTTTTTCTGTCCCAGCATGAAGAAGAAGGAGATCCGCACCCTCTTCCACCAGCATCCGGACCTCTACGAGCGGGCCATCGCCATCGAGGACGGCGCCAGGCCCAACCTCACCTCCGTCCAGGGCCTGGGCCGGAACTGGGCCTGGCGGGATTTCGTGGAGGCGGATAAGAACCAGACCGCCATGTGCTGGATGTTCCCGGAGGACGATCTCCCCTGCAACTGCCACGACGGCGGCTGATGTTCAAAAAGGAGGGCGGTTCCGCACATATTGGTTCTGCCGGATATGCGGCCATTTTTTCGTAGGCTTTCGTGATGGATATTTCCCCACGGACCTTGTATTGTTGTTGGCAAATCAGGGAGAAGCATCCCTAAGAATGAGGAGGCTCGGCATGGAACACAAAAGACCGGACATGGCCCCGGAAACCCTGCTCGAAAAAGTCACATTGGAGGCGCTCAGCGCATTGGCCCTTGGACCTCCCGACCACATCGGCGATATCGCGCCGCTGGAGGCTGTCCTGCCCCTGATCGCCAAGGCGTGGGGACTGCTGGAGGAAACACTGGCAGAGAAAACAAAACGCCTGGAGCGTGGGAAGAAGCTGGCCGCTGAAAACAAAGGCGGAGTGCCCGGCGAGCCGCTCCTGGAGTGTTATGACGGCGTTATGATCGCCGATCTCCTCTGGGCCTTGCTGAGGACAGCCGCCAGACTGAAGGAGGGAACCGAGCGCCAAGCCGTATACGACGCGGCGGCTCTGCTGGACGAGGGACTGAACCTCCAGAGTTTCCTCCTCCGGGGCGGCAGAAGGTCCGCCGGCATTCTCTGGGCAAAATTCCGAAGCGTTGTGCGGGAGGATGATCCCGAGGCGCGGGCAGACATTTGCGGGGAGGCGTCCATATTCGTGAGACTGCTGTACGCGCACGGCCTCGCCAAGACGGCGTAACGCACATACAAAGGGACCGGCCTGCGGGCCGGTCCCCTTCTCACTTAGTCTCCCAGCGCCTCGGTCTGGATCTCCAGGATATCGTCGACGGAGATACGCCGTCCATTCGTCAGGACTACCTCATGAGAGGAGCTGTCCATCCGCTTGACTGTGCCTGTGACCGTGGTATAGGCCCCGCCCTCTTTTCTGCCGTCGGGCTGGAAAAAGGTGATTGCCGCGTCCACACCCGGAGCCAAAAGCTGGAGTTTCGCGTCCAAGATGGACTTTTCCTCCTCGGTCAGCTCGGCCCTGCTGCCGGTCAACCGGGCGGTTTCCTTGACAGCGTCGTCATAGCCCGTTAGAGCCTGAAAAGGACTAAACTGCGCCGCCCGGTTCGCCATGGGCATCCGGGGATGCCGCTCCGAGGTGGGATGCGGCAGGTCAATGATATCGTCATACTTCCCCACTGCGATGCCCTCCAATCGTGCGGTTCCGGTCTTTCGCCGTCGCGCCCTCCTGGAAGTTCATGCCCTTCAAGATGGCGTTTTTCCCGAAGCGCTTCTTGATGTCCAGTACCGCCTTCTGCACCTTCTTTTCCCGCTCCAGGTCGGCGGTCTCCCGTTCCTGCTGTTCCTGAACAGCAGCGTAGTTGGTGAACAGGTCCAGCTGCTCGAATGCTTTCTTCCGGGGAGCATCTTTCTCCGGTAACACCCGGTTGGCAGAGATGGTCAGCCGACGGGACAGCAAATTCCGGTCGATGATGCGGTCGAACAGCTCCAGCGCGGCGGCGATGATCCGCTTTGTGGAGGCGGTGTACTCCTCCAGATTGGCGGTGCCGTGGGCGTGCTTGGGAATGGAGCGGCCAAAACGGTCCGCCTTGACCTCGCCCCGGTACTGCTTCCGACGTTCCGGGTCCGTCAGATTCTCAATGTCATAGCCCACGGTCAGCGTCAGCTGGTCCGTCACCAGGCCCTTGTCCACCAGCTCCAGCGCCAGCTGGTCCGCCATTTCCCGGACCACCAAGCGGGTCTTTTCATAAGGATACGGGCTTTGCAGGACCTGTCCTCCGCCGATGCTTTTTGTCTCCGGCTTATAGGCTTTCACGTCCGCGATGGTACAGGGCTCCCACCCCCAGGCGTGGTCGATGAGGAGCTCCGCGTTCACGCCGAACATTTTATAGAGCAGTTCCTCGTTGTAATAATCCGTAGGCTTGCCGATGGAGCAGCGGGCGATATCCCCCATGGTGTAAAGTCCTTCGGCCTCCAGCTTCCTGGCATAGCCGGGGCCTACCCGCCAAAAGTCCGTCAGGGGCCGATGGTCCCACAGATTATGGCGGTAGCTTTTCTCCGTCAGCTGGGCGATGCGGACGCCGTTTTTGTCCGCCGGGATGCGCTTGGCCCAGATGTCCATAGCGATTTTGCACAGGTACAGGTTCGGCCCGATGCCCGCCGTGGCGGTGATGCCCGTGGTCTCCAGTACGTCCAGGATGATCCTCATAGCGAGATCACGGGCGCTGAGGCCGTAGGTCCCGAGGTAGTTGGTCACGTCCATCAATACCTCGTCGATGGAGTAATTGATGATATCCTCCGGCGCGATATATTTGAGATACACGTCGTAGACCCTGGTACTCCACTTCATGTAATGAGCCATCCGGGGCGGAGCCACGATGTAGTCCACCGCCAGGCTGGGGTCCGCTTTCAGCTCGGGGTCGCTGGAGGAGGAGCCGGTAAGCTGACGACCAGGCGCCTTGCGGGCACGATCAGCGTTGACCTCCTTGACCCGCTGGACCACCTCGAACAGCCGGGCCCGTCCGGAGACGCCCCAGGCTTTCAGGGAGGGCGTCACGGCAAGGCAGATCGTTTTTTCCGTCCGGCTCAGGTCCGCCACAACGAGGTTGGTGGTCAGGGGGTCCAGACCCCGTTCGATGCATTCCACTGAGGCGTAAAAACTTTTCAGGTCACAGGCGATATAAGTCCGGTTCCCCATGGTCCACGCCTCCTTCAACACAAAACTTTGTTCTAGTCCTATCATAGCATATCCAGTCCGGCTGAGACAAGCCAAAAATCTATCAAAGGAGACTCGCAGGAAAATGAATGTCATTGAATTTGACCGCTGGAAGCCCTCTGCGGACGATCCCCGCAAGCTGGAATACGACGGCCAGCGACCGGCGGCTGAGGTTTTCGAGGAACTGAAGCACCGCCTGAAAGGCCAGGGTTATCTGCCCGACGAATATTTCCTTCTGGACGACTTCTGGGGGAATGGCCGGGAGATTCCCAAGGATGCCGGTATCTTCTGCACCACAGACTATGGCGGCAGCGAGGGCGTGTACCTGGACGCATACCTCAAATGGTACGATAAGGGTCAGGAAAAGGGCGTTACGCAAAAATTCTTTACCGGCAAGACCCTCGGTGAAAACGGGAACGACCTGGACCGGATGTTCCTTATCTCCTCCGCCATCACCAAGGCGTTCCACGGCGATCACGCTGCCCACGCCCGGTACATGAAGATCGGCGGTGTAGAGGACGACACCGGCGGCAGGGTGGTGCATCTGAGCCAGCAGGAGGAGAAGGTGATCATCGAGGCGCTGGTGGAGCAGCGTGAGCGGCAGGAGCAGGCCATGGGCCAGACCGAGCAGCTCCTGCGGCGCATGACCGGGAGCATCACGGAGTATGTCAACGCGGTGGGGATGCGCCCCCTGCGGATGACTGACTATGACAAGGCGGTGCTGGCAATCCAGGATGGAGAACTGGAAGCCTTCAAGAAGTATGCCGCCAAGGTCCCGTACCAGCAGGAGGAAACCCTGCTGGCGGAGGCGGCCGGCCGTCCGGGAGCCGTGGGCCGGAAGATGACGGAGCTGTTGGTGCGGGACAGACGCAATATCGACTACGCGGCGTACTGTAACGCCTGCAAGAGAGCTATCGACATCAACGATCCGGAGAAGGTCCTGTTCATGACAGAGCAGGCGCAGATCTGCGTAGAACAGCTGGAGCCGTCTTTCCACGGAGAGATGGCCTCCTACGCCTGCTTGGACCACCGCTTCATTGCCAAGGAGATCATCAAGCGATGCGGAGCGGAGCAGATCGCCGCCGCGCCGTCCCGTCTCTTGGAGCAGTTCGCCGCAGACAAAGACTATCGCACGTTATCCGCGCTGGTGGAGA
>CAJUOD010000171.1 GCA_910587875.1 uncultured Oscillibacter sp.
GTTGAACCCGTCCCCGTTGAAGACCATATTGTTGAAGATTTGCAGCTCCTCCGTGGTCAGGGAACCGTCCGCGTGTACTTCCGGGGTTTGTTCCGTCTTGGCGAAGGAGCAGGCGCACACCAGCGCCGCCAGGGCGACCGACACCACCGCCGCCCACAGCCAACGCTTGGGGGCCTTGGCGATGCGGCGCACCCGCTCCCGGAGGCTCCGCTTGTCCCCGGTCATGGTGGTGGCGCAGCGGAGCAGGTCCCCGGGCTGAGCTTTGGCGGTGACCAGGGACAAAAGGGTGTTGCCGTAGGCCCGGCGCTCCCCGTCCCCCAGCACCTTCAGTGTCCCCTCGTCACAGGCCAGCTCCGCGTCCCGGCGGCTCAGCGCCGCAGCCAGCCACACCAGGGGATTCCACCAGTGGACCGCCAGGGCCGCGCAGCGGAGCAGGGACCAGATGTGGTCCCCCTGGTGGTAATGGGTGGTCTCGTGGGCCAGCACGTGGCGGAGGGCCAACGGGTCCGCCGCTGCCTCCGGGGTGATATACACCGCCGGGCGAAGCACGCTGAACAGGCAGGGGGAGGGCAGTCCCGGGGCAGCATACACCGGCAGGGGAGAATCCTCCGTCTCCAGAGGTGTCCGGACCCGCCGCAGCTTCCGGGAAAAGCTCCAGTTGGAGACCAGGAACGCCGCCGCCACGGTGATAGTCCCCGCTAGCCAGACCCCGCCCAGCAGAGCCAGCGGATTGACAGGCATTCGGACCGCCGGGGCAGGAGAGCTTCCCTCCTCTCCGGCGGGGGTGGGAATGGCCTGTACCGTGGGGGAATTGGCCTCATCACTGGGAGTAGTCTCGGGCGCTTCCGCCTGGAATGTCCGCCCAACCGGCAGGGTTTGAATCGTGCGGATTTCTGGCAGGACCCGGGGGGGCTCCACGGGGGCGGTGTAGAACTGCCCCGGCACCAGTAGCCGAGCCAGCGCCACCGTCCACAGGGCGTAGCGCAGCCGGGCGCTGATCCGGCCCCCGAACAGCCCCCGGAGGAGGAGGACGGCGGCGGTGAGCGCCGAGGCCGTCCCCACCCAATTCAGCAAAAACTCCCTCATTTCCCGCCGCCTTTCTCCGCCTGGTCCAGGATGGAGCGGAGCTGGGCGATCTCCTCGCCGGAGAGCTCCTGCCGCTGGGCCATGGCGCTCATCATCATGCCAACGCTGCCCTGATAGACCCGGTCGAGAAAGCTCCGGGTCTCCGCCACCGCCGCCTGCTCCCGGTCTACTAAGGGCGTATAGGCCCGGCCCCGGCCCGCCTGCTCACAGCGGATCAGGCCCTTGTCCTCCATGCGATGGAGGGTGGTGATGGTGGTGCTCCGGTGCCAGCCCACCGTCCTCTCCAGCTCCCCCACAATCTGCATCACCGTCCGGGGACTCTCCTCCCACAGACAGCTCAGCACGTTCCACTCGCTGGCAGTCAGCTTGATCTGCTCCATCGTACTGCCTCCTTATCTACATTGTAGACTCAGCATAACACAAATAGTCTACATTGTCAACAATATCTTGCGTACGGTTTTCGTAAACCAAACCCCTTCCCTAGGGAAGAGGCGTTAGTGGATAGGTCCGGCAGGCTTGATAGAAAAACAGCGGCTGCCCTATCCGTCGCTGTACGGTAAAAATGAACTGTGCCATGAGTTTAAAAATTTTCCCCTGGGGATTTGACTTTGCTGATATTTTATGCAGAGGCAGCCACAAAATTTTGGAAGTATGCAGAGTATTCCCTTTTCTTTTTCCTGCGGATATGCTATACTGATAAATCATAAGAGGCCGGCGAAATATCGCAGTATGGGCGGGAAAGTCTATGAGCCAGTATGAAAAGCTGTTGTTGGCGATTCTCAGCGGGACCAAGGACAAAAATATCTTGTTCTCTGATTTACGGCTTGTGCTGGAACGGCTGGAGTTCCAGTGCCGTGTCAAGGGGGACCACTTCATCTATACAAAAACCGGCGTAGAGGAAATCATCAATATCCAACCTGCGGGAAATATGGCAAAACCATATCAGGTGAAGCAGGTTCGCGGCGTGATTTTGAAGTACCAGTTAGGAGGCGGCGTGCATGAAATATGAGATCATCTTGTACTGGAGCGAAGACGATGACGCCTATATTGCTGAGGTGCCGGAATTATCCGGCTGTATGGCGGACGGTCCTACGGCGGCGGAGGCGTTGTGCAATGTGGAGCTGATTGCCCAAGAGTGGATTGAAACGGCGCGGGAGCTGGGGCGTCCGGTGCCGGAGCCCAAGGGCCGCTTAAAATATGCGTGAGGAAATCTGCGTTCAGGCGTTGACCCATAACTTGACCCAGAACAGGAAATTTCCCTGCGGAAGCAACGGAGCAAACAGCATCAAAGAACCTTCGCTTCCCGACCAAGTACCATCAAACCGGTCCAAATGTGCCCAATCCCATCCCTCAAACAAGCTACGGACCAGAAGGCCGGGGGTTCGAATCCCTCAGGGCGTACCAAAACCGCTGAAATTCTATGAATTTCAGCGGTTTTGTTCGTTTCTCTGCATATTTTCTGGCAGTTTGATTTTGCGGCTCCGGTTTGACCCAAGCCGTGACCCATACGGGAGTTCGGAGCGGTTAGGTCTGGAGAGTACCGGAGTGGAAATTCCCCACCGCATTCGCCGCCTGCTTCTGCATGGAGGTGGTGACGTGGGCGTAGGTGTCCAGGGTGAAGCCCGCCGAGTAGTGTCCCAGCATGGAGGAGAGAGTTTTCACGTCCACCCCGTTTTGCAGGGCCAGGACCGAGAATGTGTGTCTCAGGTCATGAAATCTGATTCTCTCCAATCCAGCCCGTTTCAGTACTCGCTGGAGCATGTGCAGGACACTGTCCGGGGACATGGGACCTCCGAACGGGGATGGGAATACGTACTCGTCTTTCTGCTCCATGCCTTTGAGGACTTTGACGGCGTCCGCTCCTATCGCAATGTTGCGGTAGGAGTTTTTCGTTTTCAGCGGGGCTTCCACCACCTCTCCATTCTGACGGAGAATTTGTCGTCGGACGTGGATGACGCCCTTGTCCAGATCGATGTCGCTCCATTTCAGCCCCAGCAATTCTCCCCGCCGGAGACCGGTTGCAAGGTCAATGTAGTAGAGCTCGAACACACCACTGCGCCGTGCCTCCTCGAAGAAGGTGCCCAAACTTTCTGGCAGCAGGATTTTCATTTCCTTCCGCTCCAGTTTCGGCAGGACACACCCCTTTGAGGGGTTGTCTGGAATCAGCCGTTGCTCCACGGCACAGTTCAGGGCGGAAGAAATCATCTGGTTGATGTTGCGCACTGTCTTGACGCTGAGGCCCTTGGGTTTACTCCTGGATTCCGTACACTCCACCCTGCCGCTCTCCAGCAGGTGTTTGTACAGCCGTTGAAGGTCCATCGCCGTCAGTTTTTCCAACGGAACTTCACCAAGTGCGGGCTTGATGTGGTTCTCAATAAAGCCCTGGTAGGTTTTATGGGATGATGGCCGGACTTGGAGCTTGGCGTAGTTCTCCATCCATGCGTCCAGCCATTGGCCTACCGTGTAGTGTTCGGTAGTCGTAATCAGCGAACTGCTTTTTTCAATGGCGGCCTTAAGTTTTGCCTTGACCTCTGCTTGGGTCTTGCCGAGGACGTTTTTGCAGATCACTTTCCCCGTCACTGGATCACGGCCTGCCGTGTAGCGTCCCTCCCAGCGGCCATCCTTTCGCTTGCGGATGCTCCCTTCTCCATTGGCACGTCTTTTTGCCATAGCGTATCGCCTCCTTTGCCAGCTATACACCATACCAGCAGTCTGCAAAAATATCCAGCGCCCTTGTGCGGTATTATCAAAAAATTCGTATTTGCGGTTTGGAACTTCTCTTTGTTTATAGCGGCGCAGATTTTGAACTCGTCACATAAAAATCGACGTACCCTGGTACTCCTCGTGATCACCTGGCTTATGTCCCATCGCAATCTTCTTCTCACGGATTCTCTGTCTGAGCTTGCTCTCTACATGACCTCCCGACGGATTCGGCGGCGGGAGCGTTTCCCAGAAAATATTGCCCATATGATGGAGGAGCCTTACAGTGCAGAGGAGAACAGAAGGGTCACGCTGCCGATGGTCCAGGAGGAACTGCGCGCAGCTGTTGCCTTGATTTGCGGATTGCGTCAGCCAATACTCTGCCACCTCTGTATTCTTCTCTACCTCCTTACCCTGCAGACAGAGCTTGCCAAGAACATACTGTGCGTATTGATTCCCCTGTCTGGCGGAGTCACTCAGCAACTGAACCGCCCTTTCGATATCTTCCGGAACGCCATCACCCAGAAGGCACATCTTCCCCAGGCGGTACTGAGCATACTGATTTCCCGATTTACCAGCACGCTCATACCACGCCGCTGCATCGCCTGTTCGTCCTTGCCTTTGGAGAAACCTTCCCAGAGCGTACTGCGACGGTACGTCCCCTATCGCGGCAGAGCGCCGGAACCACTTCTCCGCCTTTTCATCGTCCGGCAGCACACCAAGACCATCCCGGTACGCCTTGGCCAAGTGATACGCAGCCGAGGCAAAGTCCTTGTCCCACAACTTCTCCAACGTTTTTACCGCTTCTCGTTTTTCTGCCCACGTGACATCGTCATCACAGAGCAGTGCTGCCGCTTGGCGGTACTCCAGCACTTCGTTGTATTCAACGCCTTGCGGCAGGATTTCAAAAACCGCTTCCGGCTCATCATTCATCTCCGCATCCTCAAAGGTGAACACGCCCAATCGCAGATTCTCCGCCTCCTGGATTACCAGATTCTTGATTGTGCGGAACTCCTTCTGCTGTGAGAGCGGCAGCCTCTGGCGAGGCGTATCTTTGTAGTAGCTCTCCAGCTCATCACGCAGACCGTTCCAGACCTCATAGCACTCCGCTACCTCCGGGAGTTTTGCTATCTCATCCACGACAGCGTCTACCTGGGCCTTGACGGACTTTTTCAAATAGCCGTAGACCTTTTTGCCCTTGACAGCTTCCAGAGACTGTGCCAGCTCCAGCATCTTCATTTCGATCACAGGGCTGTCGCAGAAGCCTGTCCGCATCTTCTCTATCAGCTCTCTCATAGACCGACGAGCTGCGCTGACCAAGTCCTTGTAGGAGACGTCCTTCTCCTGATAGAGCGTGTACATCTCATCCTGGAAAATATCATTCGTGAGT
>CAJUOD010000172.1 GCA_910587875.1 uncultured Oscillibacter sp.
GGAGCACCGCCGCCGCAAGCGGCGGTGCTTAGCGCGGAGATAAACCCAGGAAGGATTTTCCGCGCCATTTAAATCATAAGTTTTCAGAATTTCCCACGAGTTCTGAAAACTTGCTCAGGCTGTCGAAAATACGCTTTTGACAGGCTGAAACGAGGCCCCTTATTCAGGGGCCTCGTTTTTTGCTCATTTCCGGAAACTCCCCCCATCCTCGTGCTTCTCCGGCGTCAGGTGGATAGCCGTCATCGTCAGGGCTCGAACGGGGCGGGGGGCTTCCAGAGCTCCTCCGCCAGTTCCAGGGCGGCGGCGGAAATCTCCCGGATTAAATGGATGGGGGCCAGAAGCTGCCGCTGGCGGGACCGGTCATGGAAGGCCGGGTCCCGGATCATCACATGGACGCCCCCGGCGTAGAACCCTGCCCGGCGGAGGTAGCTGGCCACGCTGTCCGCCAACACGCCGACGCCCGCCGCCACCTGGGCCCGGGAGATGAGGTTCTTGGGGAAGGTGGCTCCGTTGCCCACAGATTTCACCGACTCCGGCTGTCGGCGGGAGCGCACCGAGTCCCGGTCCAGGCCGCTCGCGTAGTCGTGGAGCTGGCCCCCCAGCTTGCCCATCAGCCCCTCCAGCATCTGTCTGGGACAGGCCACCAGCTCGCCGATGGTCCGGACGCCATACTGCCCCAGGACCTGCGGAAAAATGGCGGGATGAATCTGTATTCCTTCACAGATTACCGCCTTCATTGGGAGCAGGCACGGCATCCTTACGAGGTCCGATATTTGGATGGCACGACCAGGGAGGCGGCGACATGTTGAATAATGTGACGGCATGGCTGGACCACACAGCGGAAAGATATCCAGAAAAGACGGCGTTTTCCGACGAGCGGAAATCTGTGACTTACTGGGAACTTTCAGTCCAGGCCAAAGCAATCGCGGCGGGAATTGTTCAATTGGGTATATTCAAGAAGCCGGTTGCGGTGTTCCTACCTAAGGGAGCAGGTACGATCATTTCATTTATGGCGGCGGCCTACAGCGGGAATTTCTACACGCCAATCGATGTGGAAATGCCGAAGAAGCGGGTTCAGAAGATTTTAGAAGTGCTGGAGTCAGAGGCTGTCATTACAAGCTCGGATTTGGTCAGTGTATTCCGGAGCTATGGCTATGAAAAAAACATAGTTATTTTTGAGGAAGCGGTTCAGGGGGAGACCTCGGAAAAGCAGATTGCCGCAGTTCATAGCAAGTGTATTGATACGGATATTCTGTACGTATTGTTTACGTCCGGTTCCACGGGGACGCCGAAGGGGGTCGCAATCAGCCATCGTTCCGTGTTTGATTATATAGATTTTGTCTAAAGTTATGCTCCAAATTTGGGACATTGGTTTGCGGCCTTTGTTCCCGCTGCTTAAGAAGATGACGGCACAGGTCAAGGAACCGGCCTTGCTGGAGATTAAAAAAGAATGGGTGGAGTTATTTGAAAAACAGGGAAGTCCAATTGTAGAAAATGACAGGCTTCTGGCGCAAGGAACGGAGTTTGGCTTCTTTTGTTTCATCCTGCGGAAATGACTATTTGTTGACGGTTCGGGCTAATTGAAAATCAAGGGAGATGAGAATGTGAGTGAAACAACCCCTATTAACAAGGGGAATTACGATATGGAGCCGCCGGAGCGCTTGGCGCTCTTTGAGAAATACCGGACGCTGGGCTGGGAGGAGGAATACCAGGCGTACCGCAGAAATTGGGTTGAGTATGCGAAGAACCATTATGTGTCCGAATACCCGCTGTTGGTGGATATTGAGCTGTCCACGATTTGCAACCTGTGTTGCCCTATGTGCTACACGATTACGGAGGAGTTTAAAAAAAGCGTCAATAAACAACTGATGGATTGGGCGCTGTTCCAGAAAATTGTGGATGAGATCAGCGGAAAGGTTCCGGCTGTTCGGCTAAGTCTTCAGGGAGAACCGACTCTGCACCCGGATTTTGTGTCCTGTATTCGTCACTGCAAAGAGAAGGGAATCGGGGAAGTTTCGTTTTTAACCAATGGATCAAAACTCAATGAGGAATTGTTCATTGAAATTGCCGAAGCTGGCGCCGACTGGATCACGGTTTGCTTTACTATTGCTTATAAGTATATCCCTGCAGAGTATCGATCCGCTTCCTCGGTAGAAGGCGTTACCTATGCGACAACCGGAACCGGATAGTACGTGATATCAGCATAGAAGCGGGAGTACGCCTCGGCGTAGGCACCGTTAGTCCTCCGTTTCAGCGGTTCGAAATACTTCCCCGTCATCTCCGTGACTTGTAGGCGGAAGGCGTGGATAGACTGTGCAAAGCAGGCGAGTCCAGCCATCATCCCCTGGTATATGGCGTACCCTTCGAAAGCCGGGTTCTGTACCTGAGCCCATTTCTCTTTGTCCTCCATGAGCCGTTGAAAGGTATGGAAACAGCACGCCTCATCCATTTTCAGATCCTGGTAGACCGGCAGAGCAAAGATGAGTTCCCAGACAGCATTCAGCCGTTCCTTCGCAAGAGCGGCGGCGCTGTCTGTTTTTCTATGGGCAGCTTTCTGGCAGCGGGGATGAACAGCCTGACGCGCCGGTCGATCTCGCCTAGGATTGACTCGTCCAGGTTCATAACGTCCACACAGCACTGACCGATGGGATAGTCCTTTTTTCCAATGAACACTCGGTTACCATAGAAGAACACCGTGAATTGGTCGTAGGTATAGGTGTAATCAAATTCGATGCGTTCCAATTCCTATGTCATATCTGCCATCCCTCCTGTATCTGATAGAGATTTGGGATTTGCCCGATCGGATTCAAATCCGTTGAAAATTATAGCCGGTAGTGTTACCCTCATCGTATCAGATGGACGAACAAAAATCAATCACAGGGGGTGACGGTGTTGAAAGAGTCTGTCTACAAGAACTATGAGGAACTGCCGCTGTTCCTCAACGCAAAAATGGTGGCGCAGGTGCTGGGCATTGCTCCATCAAGCACCTACAAGTTGATGCACGAATCAAGTTTTCCTGTTCTAAAAATTGGCAGCAGGATGATGGTGCCCAAGGAGAAGTTCATTGAGTGGGTGGAGCGGAACACGGGAGGTGATGGCTGATGGTCTGGCAGTATGTAAAGCAACCAGCGGTGAAAAGATTCTTTACTCTGTCCAATGATATTTTTTCACTGGGTCTGTCATCCGGTGCACTCGCTGTCTACTCCTACCTACTCTACTGCGAGGACCGAAAGACGTATCAGTGCTGGCCCAGCTACAGGTCCATCGGCAAGGCCGTCCGCATGAGTATCAACAACGGTGCGGAAATATGTGACCGAGCTGGAGGGACGAGGGTTGATCGTCACAGAGTCGACCTCCATCGTTACAAGGGCTGGCCGCAAGAGAAATGGCACTCTGCGCTATACCATCCTGCCGATTCAAAATGCGGTGGACCTCTACAACCAACGATAGTTCCGACAGTTGGAGGAAACAGTCGAGCGGATGCATGTCCGCAAGAAGCTGGAGAGTAGCGAGGAACACCCTATCCCTCGTCCCGCCATCTGCGGCAGAACTCGCTCATTCCGTTGCTCCTCCTCTCCCCACACAAACGCTGCGCATTTGTGCGGGGGCCCCATTTGGTTTTCCTATTCCGAAAATTGGCAGCAGGATGGTGGTGCCCAAAGAGAAGTTCATCCAGTGGGTGACACGGAACACGGGAAGTGATGGTTGATGCTCTGAGCATACAAGAAACCAGCGGCGGCAAGCAGATTCTTTTCTCTACCCAACAAGATTTTTTCTTTGAGGCTGTCCTCTGGCGCACTGGCGGTCTACTCCTATCTGCTCTACTGCGAGCACCGCAAGACCTATCAGTGCTATCCAAGCTACCAGACTATCGGGAATGCGGTGGGAATGAGCATCAACACCGTTCGAAAGTACGTTGCGGAGCTAGAGGAACAAGGACTGATCGTCACAGAGTCGACATCCATCATCACAAGAGATGGCCGCAAGCACAACGGTACTCTGCGCTACACCATCCTACCGATCAAAAACGCAGTGGACCTCTACAACCAACGACGGCTTCGACAGCTGGAGGAAACAGTGGAACGAATGCGTGTCCAAAAAAAGCTGGAGAAGCACAAGCAAGACCTCTCGTAACGGCCTGTGAGCCGCCGTGTGCGATTCTTCTATCGAGGGCAGGACGATATCCCTTGAGGGAGTTCTCTACCCAAACACGGGGGTTTACGAGGGACGAAAGAAAAGCAGGATAAAGGCCAGACGCCGCAAGCGGCCCCCGGCCAAATCACTTCTGCCCGCAGTGCGGGCAGTTGACGGGAGTTTTCAGGTGGTCAGAAGGGGCGTCTATTTGAGCAATAGAGACGAGGTTTGCTGTCTTATCCCCGCAATGCCGCTGGTTGCAAGGGATTGAGCGGCATCTTGGGGCGAAAATTGGAGGTTTTATGAGCAATGAGAAAGAGCGGCTGAGTTTACGGGTTTCTCCGGTGACAAACTATCGGCTGCACACAGCATACAGGAAATCCGGCTGCCGCAGTATGAACGAGCTGGCGGAAAAGGCAATCGGTTTTTACCTGGATTATTTGGAGGCGTCCAACGCTAGAGATTTTCTTCCGACGGCGTTGAAGTCCTACATAGATGGTCGACTAGGGAAACTGGAGGACCGTCTCTCGTCGCTGTCTTTCAGACAGTCGGTAGAAGTGGATATGATGGCTGGTATCCTGGCGGACGGTCTTCAGTTTAGCGAGGAGGACCTGCGCCGCCGCCGGGCGGAGAGTGTGAACAACGTGAAGCGGACCAATGGCCGGATCTCCCTGGAGAAATACGCACGGGGCACCTGGGAGGATGAAGACGAATGGCAAGACTGATTATCAAGAGTCCCTATTTCAAAGGGAGCGGCTCCAGCGGTAAGAGTGCCGCCGGGTACCTTCGATACATCGCCACTCGTGAACGTGTAGAGCTCCTGCCGGATGACCGTCCGCCGACGCACAAGCAGGAGCAACTCATCAAAAAACTGGTGAAGGATTTTCCAGGTAGTAAAGAGTTGTCATCCTA
>CAJUOD010000173.1 GCA_910587875.1 uncultured Oscillibacter sp.
TTCCAGCCAGGAATAGCGCTCGTCAAACTGCACTTGATATTTCTTCGTCTCGCCCGCCAGGCCCCAGAGGAGGTACGCCTGGGTGCCGGGCAGGGCCACAGTGGTGTGGTATCCGGTGGGCAGGGCCACCGCCGTGTTGTTTTCCTCAATCACATTGACTTCGTCCCACAGTTTTTTGCTGAAATCCATGCTCAGGTCATAGCCGTGCTGCATGACGCCGCCTTTGCCGGTGCCTTCTGAGGTCATCTGGAAGGAGAAAATCTCATCCAGCACACACTCCTTCTCCGTCTCGTAGTCGTGCCGGTGGGCCGGGAAGCCGATCCATCCTCCGGGAATGGAGACCGTCTCTCCCACGATGAGGAGTTTGGTGATGTGGTCGTTGTGCTTTCCGGGCTGCCCGAAGATGAACCGGTATTTCCGCTTGTAGATATATTCTCCCGGCTCGCCCTCCTCGATGTTCTCCGGCGGGCAGAAATAGGGGATGTTCCCCTCCTTACAATAGGCCGTGAAAACACGGGCTTCCGTGCCGTTTTCGCTGGCAATCCGCACCTTAGCTTTGGGCGGGAGGTACAGGGCGGTGGGCAGGTCGTCATAGACGTTTTTGCGCGTTCCCTTGGCCCCGTCAATGACCGTGACGCCGTCATATTCCACCCAGCAAGTCATGTCTCCCTGCTGGAGCACAATGCCCTGTTCCTGGCCGACCACCGTGTATTCCAGCGTCTGCCCGGGCTTCAGCAGGATCCGGCCGAAGCCCATGTGCTTCATCTCGGAGTTTGCCTTGGAAATGACGCTCTCATAGCCCTCCAAATCCTGAAAACGATAAACAGTTGTATAAGACATCTCAACGATCTCCTTTCCCTTATTTCAGCACCTCTCCGTTGACCGGATAGGTGACCGTTTTTCCTGTCAGATATTCCGTGATGCCCAGCGCGCTGTCCATGGCCATCGCCCGCAGCGCCCCCTCGCTCAAAGCGGCGTTGTGAGGTGAGAGAATCACATTGTCCATGGCGAAGAGGGGATTCTCTTTCTCCGGCGGCTCTTGCTCAAAGACATCCAGGCCCGCGCCGGCGATTTCTCCATTCCGCAGCGCCGCGATCATGGCTGCTTCGTCAATGACGGGGCCCCGGGCCGCATTGATGATATAGGCCGTTTTTTTCATCATGCGGAACTGCTCCGCCCCCACCAGATGGTATGTGCTGGGGAACAGGGAGGTATGTACAATCACCACATCGGAGCGGCGGTATACCTCCTCCGGAGGAACCATCGTCACCGGGAAGCCCGCCATGTCCTCCTGCGTTACGAAGGGGTCGCTGGCCAGGATTTCCATTTCAAAGCCCGCCAGTTTTTTCACCACCAGCCTGGAGATTTTTCCCATGCCGACGATGCCCACGGTGGCTCCCTTCAGTTCCATCGTTTTATACTCGTTGCGTTTGGCAAATTCGCCCTGCCGGGTTAACTTGTCCATCCGCACCGTCCGCTTGCTGAGGGAGAGGAGCAGCATCACGATGTGCTCCGCCACAGCGTTCAGATTGGAGAACGGAGCGTTTACCACCAGGATGCCTTTTTCCGTGGCATGGTCCACGTCGATGTTGTCCACGCCCATGCCGTGTTTTGCCACCACTCGCAGAGTGGGGATGGCGTCCATCACTTCCGCCGTGATTTTGGCGGAACGGATCAGGATGGCCGCGCAGCCCTTCGCCTGCCGGATGACGTCCGCCGGATTGGTGGAGGTGCCCTGCACGACTTCAAAGTGTTCTTGCAGATAGGAAACCGCGTCGCTGTGGATTCGCTCGGTCAGAAAAACCTTTTCCATAAACTGTCCGCCCCCCTTATGCCCGGATTGCCTTCAGTGCGTTCTTCCCCCAATTCACAATCATACCCTGATCGGAAGACAGCAGGATGTATTGGACTCCTTTCTCTATCAGCGCCCGGGCCGCCTCCGGCGTCCCGGCAACCGTGCCCACGATCTTACCCGCCGACTTGGTCTTTTCGGTGATGCTCTCAATGGCTTGGGCCACTTCCGGATTTTTGGTCTGGCCGGGAACGCCATAGGACTGGGAGAGATCCATGGGGCCGATGAAGATGACGTCCAGCCCCTCGACCTTGAGAATCTCGTCCAAATTTTCCACGCACTCTTTTGTCTCACAGTGGGAGACCACCATGGTGTTGTCGTTGGCCATGCGAATGTATTCGTCCACGCTGCAGGTCCCATACCCGCAGGCCCGAACACTGGGCGAAAGGCCCCGCACGCCCAGGGGCGTATACTTTACATAGGAGACCAAATCCCGGGCCTCCTGCGACGTGTCCACATTGGGAACCTGCACGCCGGCCCAGCCCAGATCCAGGTTTTGCAAAATCTCAACCTGCTGATTTTCCCGGACACGGACGATGGGGGTAATCCCCGCTGCGTCCGCAGAACGGACGATATTGGTCAGCTGCTCCCGGTCCACGGCTACATGCTCCGTGTCTAGGACGAAGAAGTCAAACCCCGCCAAAGCCAGCAGTTCTGGAACCGCCGGGTCCGTGAGTTTTACAAAGCAGCCCAATGCGCTCTCGCCGCACCGTAGTCTTTTTTTCAGTTGATTTTCCCGCATAGCCTCATTCTTCTTTCATTTGAAAATTGAAGGATCCTTCTTTGGGGGTGTCCCACACGATTTGCTTTTATGTGTAGCAATATCTGTGCCAAATTGTCGAATATGCCAGAAAACGGCCTATTATTAGATGCTCTGCATAGATATTCTGCACATAATTTGTCGGAAATAGCTAAAAAAGAATTGCACACAGTCCATGAAAAAGGAACCTGCTCTTGCTTCCTCTTTCAGAAACTGTGTGCAATTTCGCATACAATGTGCAAAAACGCAACGCCATACAGAGGCAAACGCCCCGACGCCAGTCAACTTTTTCCGGGAGGGCGCTGGCCATATGTTTGCAGTTTTCTTGTAATCGTGGAGGGGTTTACCTCCAGCGCGGAGGCGGCCTTCCGCACAGAGCCGCAGCGCTCCAGGGCGTATAAGATGGCCTCGTGCTCCGCCTGCTCCACCGTCGCCTTCAAAGGCTGTATACTGGAAGCACGGGGCGCCGCCGCCATCGGCTGGAATTTCTCCGGCAGGTTTTTCCGGCGAATCATGTCCTCGGGGGTGGTGATCACCAGATTTTCCACCAGGTTTTCCAGTTCCCGTACATTGCCGGGCCAGCTGTAATTCTCAAACACATCAATTGTGTCGGAATAAATGGATTTGTGGGTCCGATATTTCTGGTTCACGGAGGACAGGAAGTGGTGGATCAGCGGGATGATGTCTTCCCGTCTCTCCCGAAGGGGCGGGATGGCGATGGAGACGACGTTTAAGCGGTAATACAAATCCTCCCGGAACGTGCCCTCCTGCACCATCTTTTCCAGATTTTTATTGGTGGCGGCGAGTACCCGCACATCCAGCGGAATGGCCTCCGCGCCGCCTATTCGGGTCACCTTCCGCTGCTGGAGGACCCGCAGCAGCTTTACCTGGACGGGCAGGGGCAGATCTCCGATTTCATCCAGGAAGACGGTGCCGCCGTTGGCCGCCTCAAAAAGGCCCTTTCTCCCTTTGCCGTCTGCTCCGGTGAACGCCCCCTTTTCATAGCCAAACAACTCCGACTCCACCAGATTTTCCGGGATGGCGCCGCAGTTGATCTGCAGGAAGGGCTTGCCCTTTCGGGGACTGTTGTTGACGATGAGCTCCGCCACCAGTTCCTTTCCAGTTCCCGATTCTCCCAAAATCAGCATGGTGGCCCCATCGAAGGCGGCCACGTGCTGAGAGAGCTTCACTACCTCGCCAAAAGCCTTGCTGTGGGCAATGATGGTCCCCTCGCCCAGGCGGATTTTCATGCTCTCCAGCTGCTGGGTCTGCTGGCGGATGATTTCGTCCCGGTCCTGCAAGTCCTGCTGCAGCCCGTTCAGCGCCGTGATATCCCGGACATTGTTGAAAACGTATTTGATTTCCCCTTTTTCATCCAGAATCGGGGTGGCTGTAGCCAGCACTGTCAGCTTGGTCAGGTAATTGTAGCCCACCTTGGAAACCCGTTTTTTCTGCGCGATCGCATCCAGGATGGCGGACTTCGCGAAGACCCGCTTGTCCAAAAGGAGCTGCGTGGACTGCCCTACCAGTTCTTCTTTGTTGACCCCGAGAAGCATGGCGTTGGCCGAGTTCGCGAACAGAACTTTGCCCTCGCCATCTGTGATCCAGATCCCGTCAAAGGAGGATTCCAGCATATCTATCAGACTTTTCGCGTCTATCATCGTCTTCTCTCCCAATCAAGCACCCGAAGCTGTCGAAAAACTTTTTTATTATTTTAGCATAGATTCCGGCCTTCTGCAAGAAAAAGGACGGCTAGGAGGGGCTGCTTCCCCCACCTTCTTAACCTAATGCAAAAAACCCGATTATCCGGTAAACCGCCGCTCCCCTGATTCCACGTCTTGTACTTAGAGAAATTGCAAACGAGCGGTGCGGCGCTGTAATTGAATCAATGCGGTTCCGACTACCTGCAGATTTTGAACTTCCAGCTCCTATTTTAGCACAGCTTCTGCTCAATCATCGCATCCACATTCTGGATGGTATCGGTATTCACCACCGTAATCCGATCTACAAATCTGCGGGTGTTCAAGCTCCAGGTTGATGGCGTTCATCATGCGGACCACCTCGCTGGAGGAAATGTAAGTTTTCTCGGCAGATACATCGTACCCCGCCAGCTGCTATGAAATCTGCTACAACAGGTCGCCGCCTAAAAAGCGCCTCCCCAAAATTTGGGTAAAAGGGCCTGTTTGTTGCTCCCTACCTGTAAAAATTCTTCAAAATTTCGGAGAGATTTTTCAAGCCTCGACGGATACTATCGCAAATGGAGCTTTCCACCACATTTTCAGCCTTGGCAATCTGGGACTTCTTCTTGCCCAGAATGTAGTGGGCATACACTCTCCGGGCCTGGATGGGCGGGAGAC
>CAJUOD010000174.1 GCA_910587875.1 uncultured Oscillibacter sp.
TCCTCTCCGTCAGCGACCATCAGGCCCCCTTCATTGACAGCCCGGAGGACCTGCGGGACGCGGCATTGCGGGAGTGCGGGCGGCGGGGCTACTCCGGCGTGCTGCTGGACTTCGAGGAGGTCCCCCGGCGGGACCGGACGGCCTTCGTCTCCGCCCTGGCCCCGGCGCTGTCCGCCTCCCGGCGGACGCTATACCTGCCGGAGGCCTACGCCGGCGCCGCGCCGGGGGCCACGGTTCTTCTCTGCACCGCCGTCTCCGGGGGCAGCTTCTCCCAGTACCTCCAGGAGGCCGTGACCCGGGCCGGGGGCGCGGGGCGGCTGGCCCTGGACGTCCAGCGGCTGCGCATGGACTTCCGCCTCCCCGCCCGGGCCGGGGAGGGGACGCCCCTCACCGGGGAGGAGCTGGCGGTGCTCATGGAGCGGGAGAACCCCGCCGTCTTCTTCTCCCAGGACCTCTGCGCCCGGTATTTCACCTACAGCCGGGACGGGGAGGCCCACTTCGTCCTCTTCGACGACGCGGACACCCTGAATCAGAAGCTCCGCCTGGGGGCGGGCATGGGCTTCTCCGCCGCCTTCCTCATGTGGCCGGAGGTCCGGGACATCGCCCCCCGGCTCTTCGCCCCCTGGCGGGGCGGGAAAAAACCACCGTGAGCCGTCACGGTGGTTTTCTTATGCCTCGCTTCCGGTGATGCCGGAGATCAGCTCCAGCAGGCGGTCGATGTCCAGGGGCTTGGCCAGGTGGGCGTTCATGCCGCTCTCGGCGGACTGCTTCCGGTCCTCGTCGAAGGTGTTGGCGGACAGGGCCACGATGGGAATGTTGGACAGGCCGGGGTCCTCCAGGGCCCGGATGGCCCGGGCGGCGCTGTGGCCGTCCATCACCGGCATCCGCAGGTCCATCAGCACCAGGGCGTAATACCCGGGGCGGGAGCCCTTCACCTTCTCCACGGCCTCCGCCCCGTCCCCGGCGGTGTCCACCAGAAAGCCCGCCTCCTCCAGGAGGTCCTTGGCGATTTCCCGGTTCAGCTCGTTGTCCTCCACCACCAGCACCCGGCGCTCGCCCTGCGGGGGCGGGACGGCCCGGGCGGCGGCCTCCTCCTGGAGGCGCAGGTTCAGCAGGGCCGTGAGGAGCCCCCCGCCGCCGGGGAGGGCCTTGGCCTCCACGGCGCCTCCCATCAGCTCCATGACGTGCCTGGCGATGGGCAGATCCAGATCCGCCCCCGCCGCGTCGGCGTCGGCGGTGATTTCCTCCCGGGAGAAGGCGGCGAATACGCGGTCCGCAAGGGGCGCCGCCGTGGCGGAGCAGCGCGCCGTGAAGAGATAGGCCCCATAGGCCCGGGTGGCGCTCCGCTCCCGAAGGGACAGCTCCACCCGCCCGCCGGGCTCCGTCCGGCGCACGGCCCCCAGGGCCAGGCGCTCCAGAGACTGGTGGAGCTTCTGCCGGTCACACCAGACCCGGGGGTGCTCCGCCTCCGGGGCGGAGAAGGCCAGCTCCACGCCCCGCTCCTCCGCCTGGGGCAGGACCTCCGCCCAGACCTCCCGGGCCAGCTCCGGCAGGGAGCAGGCGGTTTCCTCGATGTGGACCTGGCCGGACTCCAGCCAGCTCAGCTCCAGCACGTTGTTCAAAAGGCCCAGCAGCTGGGCGCTGGAGGCCTCGATCCGCTCCAGGTCTTTTTTCAGCCGCTCCGGGTCGCCCAAATGGCGTTTCGCCAGGGCCGTGAAGCCCACGACGGCGTTCATGGGCGTGCGCATGTCGTGGGAGATGTTGGAGAGGAAGGTGTTCCGGGCGTCCCCGGCCAGCTTGGCCTGGGCCAGGGCCCCCTCCAGAATGGCGGAGCGCTCCCGCTCCCGGCGGACCTCCTCGTCCACGGTGCGGCAGGCAAACATGATCTGGGTGGCCCCCTCGTCGGGGCTGACGTTGACGACGAAGGCCTGGACATACTCGGGCTCCTCCCCGTGGAGGATCCGGTAATTAATGTGGTAGGACTTCTGTTTTTCCAGGGCCCCCCGGATATAGGCCGGGCCGGTCTCCCGGCGGAAGCGCTCCCGGTCCTCCGGGTGGACCCAGCGGTCCGCGTAGCCGTCGGCGAAGCCCGTGAAGGGCCGGACCTGGAGGTCCCGGCCGAACTGGAAGCCCTCCCGGCCGCTGACCCGGTAGGGCTGGATGACGTCCGCCGCCAGGTCGGCGTGGAACACCGTCTCATAGTCCGCGCTGAGGCCCTCGATGAGCTCCAGGCGGCGGACCAGCTCGTCGTTCATCTGCTCCAGGAAGCCCAGGGTCTGCTCCGCCTGCTCCTGGAGCTCCCGTTCCTTCTGGAGCTTCTCCTCCAAAATGGCGGCCCGCTCCGCGGCCCGGCGGCGGTGCCGCTCCGTGATGTCGGCCAGGAAGACGTAGAACACGCCCCCCAGCTCCTCGGTCTGGATGAAGTGGCCGAAGTCCTCCGCCCAGCAGACGGAGCCGTCCCGCCGGAGGATGCGGTATTCCACATAATCCAGGTCAAAGCTGTTCTGGGCGATCTGCTCCCGGATGCTGGCGTCCACGGCCTCCCGGTCGTCGGGGTGGACCATGCCCTGAAAGGTGCCGCCGGTGAGGGTCAGGAACTCCTCCTCCGTGCCGCAGCCGTAAATTTGAAAGAGGGCGCGGTTGGCGTAGAGAATCTCCCCGCTGTCGTCCCGGTAGATGAAGAAGCCGCCGGGCATCTCGTCGGTGAAGCGCTTGATCTGCCGGGCGGTGGTGCTCTCCCGGTCCGAGAGAGCTCCGCCGTCGCGCAGCAGATATTCGATCAGACCGCAGTTTTCGATCACAGGGCGGACCTCCTTTCCGGTTTTTCCTTATCATACCACATCCTCCCGGATTTGTCACGGAAATTTCACCCCGGCCCAAGGCTTGTCTTTTCGGTTGGAAACTGCTATACTAATAAAATTGACTGGTATGCTTACTTCTTCATCAAGGAGCGGCGCTATGAACAACAAGAAACTCTCCCGCCTGCTGGAGCCCAATTTACAGTTTTACTTTCTCTGTCTCCTGGCCTTCACCCTGGCCGCCGTCACCGTCAGCCCGCCCCTGGCCCTGGCGGAGGGCGTGGCCACCGTGGCGCTGTACGCCTACTTTGTCCGCAGCAACAAAAAGCGCCGCCAGAGCGTCTTACAGTATATCGACAACGTGACGGGAAACGTGGACACGGCCAGCAAATCCACCCTCATTAACTCCCCCCTGCCCATTATGGTCTTCCGCCCCGACACCGGGGAGGTCATCTGGAGCAACGAGAACTTCCTCCAGCTGGCGGGGGTCCGGGAGCACCTCTTCGAGATGAAGGTGGAGGACGCCGCCCCGGAGTTCCCCGTCCAGTGGCTGCTGGAGGGGCGGCAGGAGTGCCCCGAGCGGGTCCACATGAACAACCGGCATTTCCGGGTCTACGGCAGCCTGGTCCGGGCCAAGGGCCGCAGCGGGGAGCAGAACTTAGTCGCCACCACCTACTGGGTGGACACCACGGAGATGGACCGCCTCCGGGAGGACTACGACGCCACCCGGCTGGTGGTGGGCATCGTCATGGTGGACAACTACGAGGATCTGATGAACGCCTGCGCGGACACTCAGCGCAGCGCCGTCCTGGCCCAAATCGACGAGAAGCTCAGCAGCTGGGCCGCCGTGGGCAACGGCCTGCTCATCAAGACGGAGCGGGACCACTACCTCTTCCTCTTCGAGGAGCGGTACTACAGCCACTTCGTGGAGGAGAAGTTCTCCGTGCTGGACGCCATGCGGGACATCAAGGTGGGCGAGGGGGGGCACCCCACCCTCTCCATCGGCCTGGGCCGGGAGGCGGACAGCATCCCGGCGCTCCACAAGAACGCCGCCCTCTCCCTGGAGATGGCCCTGAGCCGGGGCGGGGACCAGGCGGTGGTCCGGGGCAAAACGGATTTCGCCTTCTACGGCGGCCGGGCCAAGACCACGGAGAAGCGCACCAAGGTCAAGTCCCGGGTCATGGCCAACGCCCTGGGAGAGCTGCTGGCGGACTCCACAGACATCTACGTCATGGGCCACAGCTACGCCGACATGGACGCCGTGGGCGCCGCCGTGGGCGTGTGTTGCGCCGCCCGGAAGCTGGGCCGGAGGGCCCAGATCGTCATCGAGCAGGAGAGGAACGCCGCCCAGTCCGTGCTGTCCATGCTGCGGGAGCTGCCGGAGTATGAGGGCGTGTTCGTGAATCCGGCGGAGGCCTTTGTGAAGATGCGCCCGGGGACGCTGCTGGTGGTGGTGGACACCAACCGCCCGGACCTGGTGGAAAGCCCCCAGATTCTGGAGTCCAGCAGCCGGGTGGCGGTCATCGACCACCACCGCCGGGCTGCCAGCTATATCGAAAACGCCGCCTTCAGCTTCCACGAGCCCTACGCCTCCTCGGCGTCGGAGCTGGTGACGGAGCTGCTGCAATACCTCGTCGAGCCGTCGAACCTCCTGCGGGAGGAGGCGGAGGCCCTGCTGGCCGGCATCGTGCTGGACACGAAGCACTTCGTCCTCCGCACCGGGGGCCGGACCTTCGAGGCGGCGGCCTTCCTCCGCCGGGCGGGGGCCGACACGGCGGACGTCCAGCGCCTCTTCCAGGGGAATTTGGAGGGCATGGTGTCCAAGTACGACGTCATCCGCCAGGCGGAGCTGTACCGGCCCGACGTGGCCCTGGCCGTGGTGGGCCAGGACGGCGTGGACCGGGTGGCCGCCGCCCAGGCGGCGGACGAGCTTTTGACCCTCAAGGGAGTCAAGGCCTCCTTCGTGGTCTACCGCAGCGGAACGGCCATCCAGATGAGCGGACGGTCCCTGGGGGAGATCAACGTCCAGGTGATCCTGGAGGCCCTGGGCGG
>CAJUOD010000175.1:0-3346 GCA_910587875.1 uncultured Oscillibacter sp.
GCAGTATTTCTCATTGGTGAGGATTCCTCGGACGGTAGTTTTGTACCAGCCCTTTCCCCTGGCGGAGATCCCGTCCTCAATCAGCTTTTGTGTAATTGCTTCCAGACTGGCACCAGCGAGGAAGGTCTTGTAGATCTGCCGGACAACTTCCGCTTCCTCTGGGATGATTTCTGGCGTTCCGTCCTCTCCACGGCGGTATCCGTAGAGCCGAGTGTATTGGATGATTGCTTTTCCCTCACGCATGGCTTGCCGCTTACCCCAGGTCACGTTTCCGCTGATGGACTCGCTCTCACTCTGGGCAAAGGCTCCATACATAGCCACAAAGACCTCACTGCTGACCTGCATGGTATTTATGTTCTCTTTCTCGAATATAACAGCGATTCCCATGCTTTTTAGAAGCCGCACATAGGTCAGGCAATCCACGGTGTTTCTTGCGAAGCGAGAGATGGACTTGGCTAGAACGATGTCAACCTTCCCTTGCTTGCAGTACTTGATCATCCTCAGGAACTCAGGCCGCTTTTTTGCGGAGGTACCCGTGATCCCTTCATCGGCGAAGATATCAACCAAGGTCCATTCTTTATTTCCCATGATCTTATCGGTGAAATAGGTCTTCTGCGCTTCATAACTGGAAAGTTGCTCGTCTTCCTCGGTAGATACACGGCAATAGGCTGCCACTCGAAGTTGTCGCTTCACAGCCTGCTCCTTGGCAATCTCGGTTTTGGCCGGGATTACAATGACCTTTGGTTGCTTTCTCTCCACGCTGTTCACCTCCCTGGCTGGTATTCTATGACTTGTCCGCTTTTCAGCGTAATACTGGCCAGATGTCCGTTCTCCACCGTGACTTTTGAGATAGCCGCCCGTAGGAGTTCAGCATCCAATGACTGTTCAGGCTTGGCCTGTTCGAATAGATGCCGAAGGCGTCTAGCCTCATATTCTCTTGTCGGAATTTTTTTGTAAGCGGCGACCGCACCTTGGGTTATCAGGCTTTTGGCGCGCTCCTCATCTACCGGGAGCTGCCGCAGTACCTCATCAAGTTCATCTCGATTGGGGGTCTCCCCATATTTGTTCCAATGCCTAGGGAGCTTGATTTCCTCTGGGTTGCGTATGACCCAGTTGAGCAAGGCTAGAAGCTGGCGCTTAGCTTGGTCTGGCAATTGCACATCGCTCAATTGCCGTGCTACTCGTTCGCCTGCGGTGGGGATTTTGGTCTTTGCTTGGGACTGGCGCCTTTCCCGTGCCGCGTTCAGCACATCGATCTGAATGATGGCTGGGAAGCCTTTCTTCCCTGTGTATCGCTCATCTTCCAAGAGCCGTGCGACCATATTCTTGTTCCAGGGTTTAGTTCCATCAAAGGGAACGGAGTGTTCGGTCAACCATGAGGCAATTGCTTTGAAGGATGTCCCGGCAAGGTAGTCTTGGAATATCTGCTTTACATATCCCGCTTCCTCTTCGTGGATACGAGTCTCGCCCATCTCCATCTTGTATCCGTAGGGGAGCTTGCGGTATCCCATGGTCACACCTCCTCCTGGGTCAGTGTCTCAGGTAGCTCCAGTCCATTCTTTAGCTGGATCACAAAGTGGTCATTATCGACCACCTTGATCTGCTCGACAAGCCCATGATATAGCTCCGGGTCGATTCTCTCGATGAAGTCTGGCCCGTTGTCCATGACTTCCACCATGTCCTGGGTCCTGGCAATGGTGTCATCTGAGTCGCTGTCCAGAATCCGCTCCTTTTGCCGTTTGATTTCTCTAAGCTGTCTGGCAAGGGCATTGCTTTGGGCAATAAAAATGTCAGGATCGATGAGGCCCTGTTTCTTCAAAGAGGCCAACATCTGTTCCTGACTGGCAATGTCCGATATTTTCTTGTTGAGTGCTACCACATCTTCCCTCCACAGCAGTCTGTTCTCAGCAGCCTTTCGAAGATCCGCAAGCATTTGTGAAAGGATGGGATAGTGTTTTAGCTTATAGTACATACGGCAGAAGAGAATCTCCACATCTGACTCTCGAACCGGCAGTAGGGTGCATTCGGTATCCTTGTCATCCCTAGATCGGCAGGTTCGGTAGCCAACTCCCCTGATGGTTTTTCTCCGAAGCAAGCATCCACAGTGTTCGCAAATCATGCTCCCTTTGAACACAGAGCTGTTGGCTTCAGCACTTGGTGTCTTATGACGGTTCTGCTTAACCATGAGAGTTTGTGTTCGGTCGAAGGTCTCCTGATCGATGATGGGAGGGTGGGTTCCTTCTGCGTAATACTGCTGCCGCTCCCCGCGGTTCTTCACCTTCCTGTGAGGGAAGCTTTCAGTGGTAATACGCTTCTGCCACAAGGAGTTTCCTGTGTATTTCTCGTTCTTGAGGATCCGGGTCACACCCTTGTATGTCCACTTGATTTCCCGTAGCTCTGGGACAGCCTTGGACTGTTCAGCCATATAGTGAGCAATGTCCAGAGTACTCATTCCCGAGAGGTAAAGCGAGAAAATGGTTCGAATATGCTTGGCTCTGAGTTCGTCCACTACGATCTGTCCATCTATCATGCTGTAGCCGTAGGGCTGGCTGCTAGGGATGAATGTCCCATTTTCCATCCTTTTCTGCCATGCCCAAGTCATATTCCCCGAGATTGATTCGCTCTCCTGCTGGGCGAATGAGGCAAAGATGGTCAGCATCATCTCACTGCTGATGCGGCCAGTGTCAATGTTTTCTTTCTCAAAGTAAACGCTGATGCCCATGGCCTGCAACTCTCGCACAGACTCTAGGCATTCAGTAGTATTTCTTGCAAAGCGGGAGATGGATTTGACCAGGATCTTGTCAATCAACCCCCGGCGGCAGTCTTTCATGAGTCTCAGGAAGTCAGCACGTTTCTCCATCGAGGTGCCGCTGATGCCATCGTCAGCATAGATGTCCACCATTTCCCACTGAGGCTTTTCGGTGATCTGGCTCGTATAGTACCGAGTCTGTGCTGCCAAAGAATTCTCCTGATCCGCCGAATCGGAGCTGACTCTGGCATAGGCTGCAACCCGGAGTTTGATGTCTTCTGGCTTCTTGGTTGCCTCAATGGTGATGATATTGTAGCCGCTCCGCTTCCGTGCGGCGGTACCTTCGACCAGGGCTGCGTCCACGTCCAACTCACCTCCTCGTATGCAACACTACCACAGAAGGATATGGATAGCTATGGCCAATTGCAACGAAAAGAGAGCATTTCATTTGATCTAATAGTACAATCTAATGTCGGTCATTCCTTAGGCTTGGGTGGTTCTTTTCTTTCTCTTCCTTGCGCCTCGTTCCCAGTCCCGCTTGGGGTAGCATGGCGAGGGGCAATTGGGGTATCGCTTGCATACTTTACAGGGACAATT
>CAJUOD010000175.1:3356-4836 GCA_910587875.1 uncultured Oscillibacter sp.
GAAAGGGAAAAGGATGTCCGCTCCGATTCGAGCGGCGATCCGTCTGGCGACCTTTCGGGCTTCAGCCTCCGTACAAGCGTTGGCATCTACCAAAGCCCTGATAAGTTTTACAATCCCGCAGTAGTCAAGATTGGCACTAGTCATCGGCAGCTTCCCCTTCCTGTGATATTTGTGTCTGTCTTGATCGCAGAAGAACGGGCACCGGCCATTTGGTGCGCCGGTACCCGTGGTTTCCATTATCAAGACAATCGTTTTCTTTCCTGATTGCCTGCGCTCCTGTATTCGACACTACTTCCCCAGAAGCAAGGCCCTTTGTGAAAGGCCAAGGGCGAGAGCCTGAAGTCCGGCTGGTTAGGCCGTGTCATGGGTAACTAGCCCCGTGAGGATCTCTCACAGCCGCCCTCCTTGCGTGATCCCCATTTCACTGGGGGCTGGGACGGGACGGAAGTATCCACCGGCAGAGGTCATGGCGAAACAGCCTACCACAAGCTGCTTTCAGGTCGGGCGGGGCCGCTCTGCACCTTCTTTGGCCGTCATTGATGTGGAGCAACTCCACACAGGTGGTCATGGCGCACCCTCCTTTGTCGCTTCAGCCTTTTCTGGCCTTCTGCCGGTAACGTGTTCAGGATCGGATATTCAGTTTTCCAGGTTCAGTCCAGGGGGCTGTACTCGTTGCGAAAAAACTTCGCTATGGCTGGTACTGATAAGCACCTATCTCAACCGAGCTTAAAAGCCCCCTCACTGTCCATACCGATGAAATCTGCTTCTATGCGGACAATTTTATAATTTTTCGATGGCTCTCTTGAGTTTTTTGAGGATTGCATCACGGCGCCGGGACACTGTCGCCTGGTTTACCCCCAGTTCTTGCGCCAGTTCAGTCTGGGTGTAGCCATCATAAAACAGCTTTGTGATCAAGCTGCGTTCCTCATCCGTCAGGGAAAGGAGTGCAGGGAGCAGCATCGCTTTCTTCTTCTCCCAGGCCAATTCCTCCTCCTGCCTTAGAATGATTTCCAGGCAGCTCGGTGTGCAGGGCACTCCAACATAGTCCTCTCGCACCTCGTCCTCGGCGAGCTTTTCCATGGAAAGCACGGTAATAGCAGGCCGTTCATCGAACATATAGCGCTCCTTCCTATTCCCCTGGGCGTAAGCCTGGTAGACTTCCTTGCTCACAGGGATATCTCTGCCATCAATGCGGATGATCCAGCCTATGACGGCCCCTTCTGCATTCTTTTTTGTGTAATGGTTCACGGTTCGCTTCCATCTTTTCATATTGGGTGACTCCTCTCAGTTTTTTGGGGGATTGCTCGAGCTGAGAGGCTCACCTAAGGGTACTTGCAGACAACCGCCTGCCATTGAGCTATATCCATTGCCATCTCCATTTCTGGAGCGGCAACAAAAAATGACCGGCCACTAGAGGAGAGGGCGGCACTTCAACCCGTCTGCTCTAATGTCCGGCCATTTGGTGACTCATGGGCATCTG